>NZ_LGEB01000086.1:0-429320 GCF_001279555.1 Micromonospora sp. NRRL B-16802
GCCCCGCCCCCGCCCCCGCCCCCGCCCCCCCGTCGGTCATGGAGTTGTGGTGGTGGACGTACTTCTCTTCCGGGGTGAAAACGCCCACCACAAGTCCATGATCGACGAGGCGGGGGCGTGGATTCGCGTCTGTCTGGTGTTGGACAGCGGGGGGTTGGATTTCAGCGGGGGCGGGTTGTTGAGGGCCCGCCATCGTCACAGTGACCCGCTTCGAGCCCTACTCACGGTGTACGGTGGCGCCGTCCGGCAGTGCTGAGCGCGGTGGGGCGGGACTTCACCGCCGCGCCCGAGCGGTTTGCCGCCCGCGAAACCTGAAACGTGGGCGGCGCGTTACGTTGGACATCCGGACCGCCGGTGCCACGGCGGGGTCGAGAACGGTCGCTTCTCGGGCACCGGCAGGCCACGAGCAGGAGTGAGGTCGACAGAGACGTGCCGAGCAAAGCTGGAACCACCCGTCTGGTCATCGTCGAGTCACCGGCGAAGGCCAAGACGATCTCGGGCTACCTCGGCCCGGGGTACGTCGTGGAGGCCAGCTTCGGTCACGTCCGCGACCTGCCGCGCAACGCCGCCGACGTGCCGGCCAAGTACAAGGGTGAGCCGTGGGCCCGCCTCGGGGTGGACGTCGACAACGGCTTCCACGCGCTCTACGTCGTCTCCGCCGACCGCAAGCAGCAGATCAGCAAGCTGATGAAGCTGGCCAAGGAGGTCGACGAGATCTTCCTGGCCACGGATGAGGACCGCGAGGGCGAGGCGATCGCCTGGCACCTCGTCGAGACGCTCAAGCCCAAGGTGCCGGTCAAGCGGATGGTCTTCCACGAGATCACCAAGCCGGCGATCCAGGCGGCGGTGGCCAACCCCCGGGAGATCGACCGCGACCTTGTCGACGCCCAGGAGGCGCGGCGGATCCTCGACCGGCTCTACGGCTACGAGGTCTCCCCGGTGCTGTGGAAGAAGGTCATGCCGAAGCTCTCGGCGGGCCGTGTGCAGTCCGTGGCGACCCGCATCGTGGTCGAGCGGGAGCGGCAGCGGATGGCGTTCCGCACCGCCGAATACTGGGACATCCTGGCCACCCTCGCCGTGGCGAACGCCGGTGAGGGGCCGCGCACCTTCAACGCCACCCTCGTCGCGCTCAACGGTGACCGGATCGCCACGGGTAAGGACTTCGAGCCGACCACCGGCAAGGTGAAGCCCGGCGCCGGCGTTGTGCACCTCGACGAGGGCGGCGCCCGAGGGCTCGCCGCCCGGCTGGAGGGGCGGCCGTTCACTGTCACCCGCGTCGAGGAGAAGCCCTACCGCCGTCGCCCGTACGCGCCGTTCATCACCTCCACGCTTCAGCAGGAGGCGGCCCGCAAGCTGCGCCTGTCCTCGCAGCAGACGATGCGCACCGCGCAGCGGCTCTACGAGAACGGCTACATCACCTATATGCGTACCGACTCGGTGAACCTGTCGGAGACCGCCATCTCGGCGGCCCGCCGGCAGATCGTCGAGCTGTACGGCGAGCGCAGCGTGCCGCCGGAGCCGCGCCGATACACCGGCAAGGTGAAGAACGCGCAGGAGGCGCACGAGGCGATCCGCCCGGCGGGGGACAACTTCCGCACCCCGGGCGAGGTGGCCAAGGAGTTGTCCGCCGAGGAGTTCAAGCTCTACGAGCTGATCTGGCGGCGCACCATCGCCTCGCAGATGACCGACGCGGTCGGCTCCAGCGTCTCGGTGCGCATCCGCGCGGTCTCCACCTCCCAGGAAGAGGCGGACTTCGGCGCCACCGGCAAGACCATCACCGATCCAGGCTTCCTGCGCGCGTACGTCGAGTCCTCCGATGACGAGAACGCCGAGGCCGAGGATGCCGAGCGCCGGCTGCCGACCCTGGTCAAGGACCAGCCGCTGACCGCCGACGAGCTTGCGGCGCAGGGTCACCACACCCAGCCGCCGTCGCGCTACACCGAGGCGTCGCTGGTCAAGGCCCTGGAAGAGCTGGGCATCGGCCGCCCGTCCACCTATGCGTCGATCATGCAGACGATCCAGGACCGGGGGTACGTCACCAAGCGCGGCCAGGCGATGATCCCTACCTTCCTGGCGTTCGCCGTGATCGGGCTGATGGAGCGGCACTATCCCCGCCTCATCGACTACGACTTCACGGCCACGATGGAGAACGAGCTGGACGAGATCGCCGGCGGGGATCACGCCGCTGTCGACTTCCTGACCGCGTTCTACTTCGGCAGCTCAAACGGTGCCGGCGACCAGGGCATCGCCCGTTCGGGTGGGCTCAAGAAGCTTGTCACCGAGAACCTCAGCGAGATCGACGCCCGCAGCGTCAACTCCATCCCGCTGTTCACCGACGACGACGGCCGCGAGGTCGTGGTTCGGGTCGGCCGCTATGGGCCGTACCTCCAGCGGGAGCTGCCCGGCGGTGAGCAGCCGACGCCGGCCGCCTCCGGTGACGGCGAGGAGGGCGGTGCCCAGGGCGACCGGGCGCCGATCCCCGAGGGCCTGGCCCCCGACGAGCTGACCCCGGAGAAGGTGCACGAGCTGTTCCTCGGTGGCAGCGGCGAGCGCAAGCTCGGTGACGACCCGGCCACCGGCGAGCCGATCGTGCTCAAGTCCGGCCGCTTCGGCCCGTACGTGTCCAGTGGCGAGCGGAAGTCGTCGCTGCTGCGTTCGCAGACCCCGGACTCGCTCACCCTGGAGCAGGCCCTCAAGCTGCTCAGCCTGCCCCGGTTGGTGGGCGTCGCGCCGGACGGCGTCGAGGTGTTCGCCAACAACGGCCGCTACGGCCCGTACGTGAAGCAGGGCGAGGAGTTCCGGTCGCTGGAGTCCGAGGAGCAGATGTTCACGGTCAGCCTGGACGAGGCGCTGGCCCTGCTGGCGGCTCCGAAGACCCGTGGACGGCGGGCCGCCGCGCCGCCGCTGCGTGAGATGGGCGTCGACCCGCTGACCGAGAAGCCGCTGGTGATCAAGGACGGCCGCTTCGGCCCGTACGTCACCGACGGGGAGTTCAACGCGTCGCTGCGCCGTGGGCAGACCCCGGAGGCGTTGAGCATCGAGGAAGCCTCGGAGATGCTGGCCGAGAAGCGGGCGAAGGGTCCGGCGCCGAAGAAGAAGGCGGCGGCCAAGAAGGCTCCGGCCAAGAAGGCAGTGGCGAAGAAGGCAACGGCCACCAAGAAGACGGCTGCCGCCAGCAAGTCCACAGCTGCTAAGAAGGCCACGACAGCCAAGGCGAACACCGCGGCGAAGAAGACCCCGGCCAAAAAGGCCGCCCCGCGCAAGGCCACCACCAGCACCGAGTAGTAGGCCTCGCCTTCCTGGAGCCCTTGGAAGGAACACGCCCCTCCAAGGGCTGCTTCCTTCCAAGATCTCGGGCACCCTAGGCGCCGAGGACGTGGGTCAGGTGGGGGTTTGTGAAGACGCGGTCGGGGTCCAGCCGGTCGCGGATCGCCTGGAAGTCGGTGAAGCGGGGGTACGCGGCGGCCAGCGACTCCGCGTCGCGGTAGTGCAGCTTGCCCCAGTGCGGGCGACCGCCCAGCTCGGCGGCCACCTTCTCGAAGGCCCGGAAGTACGGCTCGTACGGTGTGCCGACGTACTGGTGCACGGCGATGTACGCGGAGTCCCTGCCGTACCCGTGCGACAGCCAGATGTCGTCGGCGGCGGTGAACCGCACCTCGACGGGGAAGAGCACCTTGAACGGCAGGCCGTCGATGATGCGCCGGAGCGCGGTCAGCGCCTCTGTCAGCGCCTCGCGGGGCAGGCCGTACTCCATTTCGACGAAGCGGACCCGGCGCGGCGTGCAGAAGACCCGGTCGGAGCGGTCGGTGTAGCGCCGTTCGGTGAGCGCGCGGGCGGAGACGGCGCTGATGCCGGGTGCCAGCGCGGGCACGGCGCGGCCGAGGCGGCAGGCGCCGGCGAAGACGGTGTTGGACAGGAAGTCGTCGTCCAGCCAGCCGCGCCACCGGGGTAGCGGACGGTCGTTGGCGGGTACCCGGTCGTTGGCTTTGACCTGGGCTCGGGTCGTGTAGGGGAACCAGTAGAACTCGACGTGGTCGTGCCTGTCGATGAGTGCCGGCAGTTCGCCGAGCACGTCGGCGAGTTCGGCGGGGCGTTCGTGGGCGTGCAGGACGAAGGCGTCCACGCAGCGCAGCGTCACGTCGACGAGGACGCCGAGCGCGCCGAGGGACACCCGGGCTGCGGCGAAGATGTCGGGGTTCTCGTCGGCGGAGCAGTGCAGCAGTTCGCCGGTGCCGGTGACGAGGGTGAGCGCCTCGACGAACGTGGAGAGGCAGCCGTATGCGGCGCCGGTGCCGTGGGTGCCGGTGGAGATCGCCCCGGCCACCGTCTGCGCGTCGATGTCGCCGAGGTTGGGCATTGCGAGGCGGTGCCGGGCGAGCAGCCCGTTGAGCGCTTGCAGAGTCGTTCCCGCCGGTACGGTGACCAGTCGCCGCTCGACGTCGACGCTGACGGTGGTCTCCAACTCGGACAGTTCCATCCGCCGGTCGTCGGCCAGGGCAATGGCTGTGAACGAGTGGCCGCTACCGGCGACGCGGATCCGGCCTCCGGCGGCGGCGGTGGCACGGACGGCTTCGGCGACATCGCTCGGCGAGCCGGGGCGCAGGATCGCGGTGGCGGTGCCACGCTGGTTGCCGGCCCAGTTTGACCAGCGGGCGGGAAGCGATGCGGTGCCGGCCATGCGGGCTCCTCAATCATGAATATGAACTGACTTCATATCAGGAACGTTGTACCTGGTAAATACCGCAATTGCAGTCCGCTCGTTGTACCGGTAGTCACGGACTCGTGACATGAAGATATGTTCATCCGTCGAAGGGGGGTGGCGCCGAGTGTCCACACCAGCCGCCACGACCGGGCCGCTGCGCCGCGTACCGGTGCAGGGTCGAAGTGTCGCGCGGGTCCAGCGCATGTTGGATGCCTGCGCCGAACTCGTCGACGAGGTGGGGTACGAGGGACTGACCACTACCCTGCTCGCTGAGCGGGCCGAAGTGGCGATCGGTTCGGTCTACCAGTTCTTTCCGGACAAGCGGGCGATCGTGCAGGCGCTGACCCTGCGCACGATGGAGTCGTACCTTCAGCGGCTCGACGAGCGCTTCGCATCCGACGAGATGACCCACTGGTGGGACGGTGTCGACGCGGGGATCGACGAGTACATCACGATGCACCGCACCGTCCCCGGTTTCCGTACTCTGCACTTCGGCGACGTGGTCGACCTGCACCTGCTCGATGAGCAGCGGGACAACAACGGCGTGATCGCCGACCAGTTGGCCCGGGTGCTCACCGAACGTTTCGGGCTCACCGATGTGCCGAAGCTGCGCTTCGTCCTGGAGATCGCGGTGGAGGCGGCCGACGCGCTGATCAAGCTCGCGTTCCGCCGGAAGTCCGACGGCGACGATCGGGTGTTGCTCGAGGCGAAGGCGCTGATCCGGGAATATCTGCACCGCCAGGTCGACGGCCCGGACAGCGGCCGTCCCGTCGCCGTTCCGGTCGAGGCGGCCCAGCCAGCCTGAGGCGGCCCGGTCCGCGGTGACCGCGCGCTGCCCTGGCGCGTCACAGGAAGGCATGGCCCTCGCCCCGGTAGGTGGGAACGGTCGCCACGACCGCATCCCCCTCCACCAGGTGCAGTTCGTTCACCCGTTCGCACAGCTCGCCGGCTTTGGCGTGCCGGAACCACACCCGGTCGCCGATGTTCAGGGTGCTCGCCGCCGCACCGGACAGCGGGGTCTGCACCTCGCCGGCGCCCTCGGTCCCGACCAGCTTCAGGCCGGCCGGCAACCACGGCCGGGGGAGCCGGCTGTCGGCGGCCGGTCCGGAGGCGATCCACCCGCCGCCGAGCACTGTCGCCAGCTCGGGCGTCGGGCGGCGGACCACAGCGCAGGCGAAGAACGCCGCCGGGGTGGGGCGCCAGGCACGGTAGGCGTCGAACAGTGTCGGCCCGTACAGGCCCGATCCCGCGGTGACCTCGGTGACCGCGGGATCGGCGCTTGTCGCGGCCACGCTGCCGGTGCCGCCGCCGTTGACGAACTCCAGGTCCGCGTGTTCGCGTACCGCTGCCACCGCCGCACCCCGGCGGGCCAGCAACTCGCGGTACGACCCGCGCTGGGCCAGCCTGATCGCGCCGGCCAGCAGCGTCTGCCCGGGCGGCGCGTCGCCCAAGCCGGCGATCTGCGCCTCGTACGACATCAGGCCGACCAGCCGGAAGCCGGCCCGACCGGTGACGGTGGCGGCGAGCGCGCCGGCTGCTCGGGCGCTGTGCACCGGTGAGCGGCGTACGCCGACGTGGACCCGACCCCGCAGCGGTCGCCAGGAGGCGTCCAGGTCCAGGCAGAGCCGCAGCTCGGCGCGCTGACCGGGGGCGCGGACGGCGTCGATGAGGTCGAGCTGCCCGGTGCTGTCGATCATGAGGGTGATCGCGGCGGCGAGGGTCGGGTCGGCGGCCAACTCGGCGAGCGACGCCCGGTCCGCGCTCGGGTAGGCGAGCAGCACGTCGTCGCTGACTCCGGCGCGGACCAGCCAGATCGCCTCGGGGAGGGTGAACGCCATCACGCCCCGCCAGCCGGGCCGGGCGAGCGCTCGGCTGATCAACTCCCGGCTGCGGACCGACTTGCTCGCCAGCCGGAGCGGTTTGCCTGCGGCGCGGTCTGTCAACGCGGCCGCGTTCGCGTCGAAGGCGGTGAGATCCACCACTGCGTACGGCGGGTCGAGGTGGTCGGTCGCCCGGTCCAGGCGCTCGCGGAGTTTGTCGCTCTCGATGGCCACGTGTGCACGCTAACTGTCCGGCGGTGAATGCGAAATACCCTCGCGTACGCCTGGGCTGCGGACGGTACCTTCGGCGGCCTAGGCTCAGCGAGCAGGAGAATGTCGCCGGTGGGGCGGCCCCCCACCGGGTCTAGAGTGTTCCACCGGAGGTGCCCAGCGATGGGCCGGCACGTGGAGGTACGGCCATCGAAAGCCAGAACAGCGGCGAGTCGCCCGGCGTGTCGCGCCCGGGTGACCAGTCGGGCAGCGCCGCCAACCAGACCAGTGCTGCCCAGGGAGATCCGTCCGGCTACGCGGCCATCCGCTCCGTACTGCGGATCCAGCCGTTCCGGCGGCTCTGGATCGTGCTCGGCGCCGCGTCCTTCGGTGACTGGCTCGGCCTGCTGGCCACCTCGGTCTTCGCCGCCTCCCAGGTGCAGGGCAGCACCGCGCAGGGCGCGGTGTTCGGTGGCGTGATCGCCATCCGGCTGCTCCCGGCCCTGGTGCTCGGCCCGGTGGCCGGCGTGCTCGCCGACCGGTTCGACCGCCGCTGGACGATGGTCATCTGCGACCTGCTCCGGTTCGTGCTCTTCGCCTCCATCCCGATGGTGGCGCTGGCCGGCGCCAGCGGCGGGATGGTGGTCGCGTGGGCGACAATCGCCACCTTCCTGATCGAGTCGATCACGCTGATCTGGATTCCGGCCAAGGAAGCCGCCGTCCCCAACCTGATCCCGCGCGCCCGGCTGGAAGCGGCCAACCAGCTCACGCTGATCACCACCTACGGCCTCACCCCGGTGCTCGCCGCGCTGGTCAGCGCCGTACTGGACCGCAGCGTCCGGGGCATCACCGGAGGCGAGTTCCCGAACTGGGCCGAACCGGCCCAGTTGGCGCTCTGGTTCAACTCGTTCTCCCGGCTGGCCACCGCCCTTGTCGTCGCGTTCGGCATCAAGGAGATCAGCCAGGGGCAGACCGCCGAGGGCGACCGCCAAGAGCAGAGCATGCTGCGCCAGTTCAAGGAGGGCTGGCAGTTCATCGGCCAGACCCCGCTGGTACGCGGGCTGGTCCTCGGCATCCTCGGCGCTTTCGCCGGCGGCGGCATCGTCATCGGTACGGCGAAGTTCTTCGCCAGTTCGCTGGGTGCCGGCGACGCCGCGTTCTCGCTGCTCTTCGGTGCCATCTTCGTCGGCCTGGCGCTCGGCATCGGCCTCGGCCCGATGATCGTCAAGGACATGTCCCGGCGTCGCTGGTTCGGCATGAGCATCGTGCTGGCCAGCGCCGCCGTGATGACCCTCGCCTTCGCCATCCACCTGTCCATGGCGATCGTCGGCGCGGTGCTGGTCGGCGCCGGCGCGGGCATGGCCTTCCTGGCCGGCACCACCCTGCTCGGCGGCGAGATCAAGGACGAGGTACGCGGCCGGGTCTTCGCCGTGGTGCAGATCGGCACCCGCCTGGTGCTGATCCTGGCCATCGCGCTGAGCAGCCTGCTCGCCGGTGTCGGTGGCTCGCGCAAGCTGGAGATCGCCGACCTGGGCATCTCCATCTCGTCGACCCGCCTGCTGCTGCTGGCCGCCGGCGCCGCCGGCATCTTCGCCGGTATCAGCGCGTTCGGCCAGATGGACGACAAGAAGGGCGTCCCCGTCCTCGCCGACCTGTGGGGCTCGATCCGGGGCCGTCCGCTGATGCCGTCCGAGCCGTTCGTCTCCGCCGGGCTGTTCGTGGTGTTCGAGGGCGGCGAGGGCGCCGGCAAGTCCACCCAGCTCGCCGCGCTCGCCGAGCGGCTGCGCGACCAGGGGCACGACGTCGTTGTCACCCGCGAACCGGGGGCGACCACCGTCGGTAAACGGATCCGGTCGCTGGTGCTCGACACCTCAGGCGACGATGCGCCCTCCCCGCGTGCCGAGGCACTGCTCTACGCCGCCGACCGGGCGCACCATGTGGCCGCTGTGGTCCGGCCCGCACTGGTCCGCGGCGGTGTGGTGATCAGCGACAGGTACGTCGACTCGTCGCTCGCGTACCAGGGCGCCGGACGCACGCTCCCTGTCGACGAGGTCTCCTGGCTCTCCTCCTGGGCCACCGGCGGGCTCAAGCCTGACCTGGTGGTGTTGCTCGACGTCGAGCCGCACACGGGCCTGTCCCGGGTGGTCTCCCGCAGCGGGGACGTCGACCGGCTGGAGGCGGAGTCGATCGCCTTCCACGAGCGTGTCCGTTACGCCTTCCTCGACCTCGCCGCCGCCGACCCGAAGCGCTACCTGGTGCTCGACGCGTCCCGCCCGGCCGATGAGATCACCGGCCTGGTGGTGCGGCGTGTCGAGGAGATGCTCGGCAGGCCTGGCGGCATCGTGCACCCCCGCCCGGCGCAGGGCCCGGACACCTCGGTACAGCCCGAGTTATCCGACGCGGAGCTGGTGACGATGGAGCACAAGACCTGATGCCTGACGTCTTCGCCGACCTTGTCGGTCAGGACGAGGCGGTGGTCGAGCTGCGCCGGGCCGCCGCCGCGGCAGCAGCCGTGCTGCGCGCCGCAGCGGCCGACCGTGCACCCGCGCTGCTCCCCGCCGGCCCCAGCGGCGGCGACGAGCCCGAGGCCGCCGCCGTGCCCGGTGGGCCTGATGTGTCCACCGGGATGACCCACGCGTGGATCTTCACCGGGCCACCCGGCTCGGGCCGCTCGGTCGCCGCGCGTGCCTTCGCCGCCGCTCTGCAGTGCGTGCACGGCACCGGCTGTGGCGAGTGCCCCGGCTGCCACACCACGATGGGCGGCACCCACGCCGACGTCCGGCTTGTGGAGCCGGAAGGGCTCTCCATCGGCGTCAACGACATGCGCGCTCTGGTGCTCCGGGCCGCCAGCACCCCGTCCGGTGGGCGCTGGCAGGTGGTGGTCATCTCCGACGCCGACCGGCTCACCGAGGCCGCCGGCAACGCGCTGCTCAAGGCGATCGAGGAGCCTCCACCGCGTACCGTCTTCCTGCTCTGCGCGCCGTCCACCCACCCGGACGACGTCTCGGTGACCATCCGGTCGCGCTGCCGGGTCGTACCCCTGCGGCAGCCGCCGGCCGCGGCGGTGGCCGAGGTGCTGGTCCGTCGGGACGGCGTGGCGCCCGACGTGGCGCGGTGGGCGGCGGCCGCCGCGCAGGGTCACGTGGGTCGGGCCCGCCGGCTGGCCCGCGATCCGGAGGCCCGCAAGCGACGTGAGGCGGTGCTCGCCGTACCGCGTCGGCTGACCGGTGTCGGCGCGGCGTTCGACGCGGCGTCCGCGCTGATCGAGGCCGCCGAGGCCGAGGCTGAGGCGTCGGTGTCCGAGGCCGACACGACCGAGCGGACCGCGCTTGAGCGGGCGCTCGGCGCGGGCGGCACCGGCCGGGGCGCGGCCGGCGCGATGCGCGGCGCGGCCGGGCAGCTCAAGGAGTTGGAGAAGCGGCAGAAGTCGCGGGCCACCCGGGCCCAGCGCGACGCGCTGGATCGGGCGCTTGTCGACCTGGCGGGCTTCTACCGGGATGCGCTCACCATGGCGCTGCGCGCGCCGGTCGACCCTGTGCACACCGACACCGCCGCGATGGCCGGCGCGGGCGCCCAGAAGTGGGACGCCGAGGGGTCGCTACGCCGGCTGGAGGCCGTGCTCGCCTGCCGGGCGGCCATCGAGGCGAACGTCAAGCCGCGGATCGCGGTCGAGGCGATGATGCTCGCCCTCTGGAAGGGCTGACCCGCAGCAATCGGCCGTGGTCCCGTCCGCCGGACCGTTCATCCACAGGCCATCGACACGTGCGATTGCTGTGCGGTACGGTCCGGTGTGCCGTGGTGACGGTCGCAGCACGCTCAGTGAGGGCCATCCGGGAGGAGTCGCCGATGCCGCGGGGGGAGATCGACGAAGCCTGGATCGAGGAGGCGGTGCGACGCTACCGCCGCATCGAATCGCTCCAGGCCGAGTTCGACCAGGCGGTGTCGACCGTCGAGGTCACCGTGCGTTCGCCGGACGGGCTCGTCGAGGTGGTGGTCACCGCCGGCGGCCGGATCACCGACGTCCGGTTCCTCGGGCCGCTGCACTCCCGCAGTCCACGCGACGTGGCCGGCTCCGTGCAGGCAGCGGTCACCGCGGCGGCCGACGCCGCCGAGTGGGCCCGCGAGAAGCTGCACAACGAGACGTTCGCCGCCTACCGACCACTCGCGGGGGCCTGAGATGGAGGCACTGCGCGCGCTCTCCGCCCGACTGGACGAGGCGAGCGCCACGCTCACCACCCTGTCGCACCGGGTCACCGCCAGCGACCCGGCCCAGGTCGCGTTCGGTACGGACGCCCCGGGCCGACCAGGCGAAATCGGCCGTGCGCTGCACCGGCAGTGGGTCGCCGCCACCGACGACCGTGCTCGCGAGGCACGGGCCGCGGCGCACCGGCTGGCCTCCGCCGCAGCGGCGATCCGCGAGGCCGCCGACCGTTACAGCGACGTCGACAGGGCCGCCCGACGCCGGATCAGCGGGGAGCGGTGATGGACCCGCTGGACAGGCTCGCCGAACCCGGCCTCGACCTGCTGCGCCGTGTCGACGCGTTGCTCGCCGCAGGCGTTCCCGAGGGGCACCGGGTCTGGCCGCTGCTGCGCCGGATGCAGGTGCTGCCGGGCGACGCCGTCCGGGGCTTCCTCGACCTGCACCCCACGCCGCTCGCCAGCGCCGGGCACGCGGTGCGCAGGCTCGTCCGGGGGTACGACGACGTCAGCGCCACGCTCACCGACCCGGTGCTCTGGGCGGGTCCGGCAGCCACGGCGTACGGGCAGGAACGCGCGGCGCTGCTGCACCACCTCGACGACGGCCCGGAGAGCCTGGTCGGGCGACTGGAATCCACGGCCGGGTACGCGGACGCGCTCGCCGACTGGGTGGAGGGCAGCCGGCTCGCACTGGCCCGCACCCTGGCCGACGTGCTGCGCTCGGCCGAGGCGGTCGCCGTGGTCGCCGCCACCGCCGCTGGCCCACCGCGCCGCATCGAGCCCGTCGGGCCAGGTGTGGCCGACGCGGCCGAGATCGCCGCGCGGGTGCTGGCGGTGCTCTCCGTGGCGTACGACGGTGTCGAGACGTTGCTGCGCCAGTGGGCGCCGAGCCTTGCCGAGTCCACCTGGCGGCCGACGGTGAGCGGCCGGCCCCGCTACGACCAGCCCACAAGGGTCGGCTGGTAACCAGCAACCGCCGTTGCGCACTGGACAAGCGGTCGTCGATGCGAGCGCGGCGTAATCGTTCGGCGACAGCCGGCGCGCGGTAGGGCCATGGTCCGTCGTAGGGTGGAGCAATGGGCATGCTCTGCGCGGTCAGCTTCAACCGGTACGGGCGCCTCTACTACCTCGACCCGGGCGAGCTGCGCCCACAGGTGGGCGACAAGGTGCTGGTGCCCACCGACGACGGGCCCGAGGTGGCCGAGTGCGTCTGGGCCGCCCAGTGGGTGACCGAGGAGACTGACGGCTTCCCCCGACTGGTCGGGCTGGCGGGCGACGACGACCTGAGCCGGGACGAGGCGCTGCGTCGGCGTAAGGCCGAGGCCAAGGTGGCCGCGAAGCGGCTGATCCGGGCACATGGCCTGCCCATGAAGGTGGTGGCCGTCGACCACGTGCTCGCCTCCGCCGACGGCGGTGGTGAGCGCAGCACCGTCTACTTCACCGCCCCGCACCGGGTGGACTTCCGCTCCCTGGTCCGCGACCTGGGCGCCACCCTGCACTGCCGGGTCGAGCTGCGCCAACTCAGCGCCCGGGACTCCGCCCGCGTCCAGGGCGGCATCGGCTCGTGTGGGCGCGATCTGTGCTGCGCCACGTTCCTCAACGACTTCGAGCCGGTGACCATCCGGATGGCAAAGGACCAGGACCTGCCGCTGAACCCGCTGCGCATCTCGGGCGCGTGTGGCCGGCTGATGTGCTGTCTCAAGTACGAGCACCCTTTGTACTCCAGATTTCAGGAGTCCGCCCCGGCGATCGGCGCCCGCGTCACCACCCCGGAAGGGGAGGGCCGCGTGGTCGGCCACAGCGTCCCGAGAGACGCGGTGAACGTTCGCCTGGACGCCGACGGCTCGCGCTCCATGTGCTCCCGCGCGGACGTCTGCGGCTCCCGCCGCGCCTACGAAGGCCGTGACCAGTCAGGTCCTGCGGGCGTAACGAAATGATCGAGCAGCCGTCGCGGTGGCAGCTGTTACCATCCCGCGATGGGCGTGCGAAACTATCTGATTGAAGGAGTTTCCTGCACCGGCAAGACTTCAGTATGCAAAGAATTGCGGCGACGCGGCTATCATGCCATCAACGGTGACCGGGAACTGGCTTATCAAGGCGACCCGGAAACCGGTGAGCCGTTGGATGGTCTCGGGCACGAGAATCACATCTGGCGGGTGTACGACGTGAGAGCCCTGGTCGACAAGCATGACGAGCCGGTGACCTTCTTCTGCGGTGGTTCACGGAACTTCCCGAAGTTCATCGACCTGTTCGACGGCGTCTTCGTCCTCGACGTCGACCTGGACACATTGAATCGGCGGCTTGACGGGCGGCCGGAAGAGGAGTGGGGCGGAAGACCGGCGGAACGCGCACTCATCGTGCGATTGCATCGAACGAAGGAAGACGTGCCGAGGAATGGCGTCGTGCTCGACGCCACCGCACCTCTCGCGAGCGTCGTCGATGAAATCCTTCGTCGAGTAATGCTGGCTCCGAGCAAGTGAGAGCACGCTCTGTACCGGCGCTTCCAGTAGGGCGCCCCGGCAGTGGGCAGCCGGGTCACCACACCCGAGGTGATGGTCATTGCGGCCTGGGAAAGCCGCATCCATGATCGTCATTAGAACTGGCATGCGGATGGAAAACTTTTGGAAAGGCTGCGTCGCCATGCTGTTCGGCAGGGGGCGGCTACGGCAGGTAGCTGCCCAGCCGAGCAGGAGGAAATGCGATGCCGGTCAGTCAGGGTGCGTCCGAAAGGTTATCCGGGAGAAGGTCGCAAACGTTATTGAGGCGGCTCGTGGTGGTCGCCGCTGGTGCACTCAGCCTGCTGGTCGCGCTGATCACGCCTGCGCAGGCCGGCACCAGTTGGGTCAGCCACGACGGCGGGGCCAACGTGAAAGTCGTCTGGACTTTCCATGGTAAGCAGATGGTGTCGCTCACCTTCACCGTGGCCGATACCAAATGCAACGCCGCCTCCGCCTGGGGTGACGTGGGGTTGCGAAAAGTGGAAGGGATTTTCACCTCGTACCACGGCCTGTTGAACGACCTCGGGTGCGGCACGACGAAGACGCGCAGCACCGGTCCCTTCTCGACCGGCTTCGACATCCTGAGCCTGCAGATCTGTGCCGATGGCGACGGGTTGGGTAAGAAGACGCCCTCGGCCTGCGGTTCGTGGCATGACAATCCCTATACGTGACAGGTGATCGATGACCCGGTCACCCTTCACTGGCCACGTCAGTGAAGGGTGACCGGGGGTTCGGCCAGGCGTGGGGTCAGCTGCGTCTTCGGGGTCAGCCAGCTCGCTGTGGGGGACTGGTCGGGGTTGACCTGCCAGTCGCGCGCAACCCGGTCCACACCGATCGGATAGATGGTCAGCGTGCCGTCCGGGTCGATGCGCAACCGGAGAAACGACTTGGAGTCCTCGATGCCCTGCCCGGCGAACAGCTCGTTGACGTTCACCCCGAAAGACCCCGCCACCAGCAGGTACGCCGCCACGAGCTGGCTGGACACCAACCCGATCACCGGGCCGTACAGCACCACCGCCGCAACGGCCGGAAGCGGCCACGGCCAGTCGTAGAACGGCAGCGCCAGCCACGCCCAGGTGCCGGCAGCGGCCAGCGCCACGTGCGCCACGCCGTGGCTGACGCCGAGGATCCAGTGCCGTACGTGTCTCTTGCCGCTCGCGTTGGGCGGCTGGGCGAAAAGGACCGCGGCCGCCACAGTGACCAGCACCATCGCCACCAACGGAACGCTGAACAGGCGCTGCCCGGTGGCGTCGGTCCAGTTGGCGGTCGCGCCGGCCATGGCCAGCATCAGCAACGTGTGCAGGGTGCCGAGCAGTGTGGTGAAGCCCGGGTTGCGCAACGGCAGCCGGGCGAAGATGCCCCAGCCGTAGCGGCGGGAACGGGCCGCGTCCGGATAGCGGGCCGCGAGGTCGTACGGCCGAGCGCGGCTGGCTTTTCGCGCCAACGTGTCGCGCGGCGGCACCTCAAGGCGCTCCGGCAGCTTGTGGGTGGGATACAGGTACGCGCCACCGCCGCCACAGGTGATCAGCTGGCGGTCGGTTCCCGTGTAGCGGGCGTAGTGGTGCAGGTCGCCGGAGAGCAGCAGCCGAACCTTCGCCCCGGTCGGGTCGATGATCGTGCGGATGAAGTAGTCGATGGAGTCGTACGCCGTCGGATGGTCGGCGGCCTTGACCCACGTCGGCGCCGGCGCCGCGATGATGACCTTCGACTCCGGGCCGAGTCGCCGGGCCACCTCGTCGAAGTACGCAAGCTGCGGGTCGTCCAGGTACGAGCCGGACTGGTCGTCAACGCCGAGCAGCCACCAGCCGGCAGGCAACTCCACAGCGAAGTACGACCGCGACTGCCCGGTGCCCCAGCCGCCGAAGTTCCGGTCCCGGGAGCGGACGAACAACCGCAGGAAAGCGGTCAGACCGTCGTACCAGTCGTGGTTGCCGGGCACCGCGAACAGCGTCGGCTGCTCCGGCGGCGCCACCGGCAGCGCGGCCTGGTAGGGGCCTTTGCACCGGTTCTCATACTCGGCGTAGGCAGCCGACGGGTACACCTGGTCGCCGCCCATCACCAGGGTCTGCGCGCGGGGCAACCGGTGCCCGTCCACAGTCAGTTCCGGCTGCGCCAGCAGGTACGCCACCGAGTAGGTGGCGTTGAAGCCGTCGCCCAGGTCAGCCACGTAGTCGAGCCACAGACCGCCGTCCGGACCGGCCTGGCGGAAGACACCGTCGCCGAACGCGTTCTGCAACTCACGCTTGTCCAGGTACGCCCCGAACAGCATCGCCAGCAACGTCCGGATACCCGTGCTGATCAGCAGGAACGGGGCCAGCCACGGCACCGGCTTGCGCGGGGTGAAGCCCAATTCCAGCGGGTCCGTGGAGCGCGGCCGGTGGGTGGCCCGCTCGTCGGCGGGTACGGGATCGGGGCGGGCGTCCGTCGGGTCGGGGGTGCGAGGGGTGTGATCGTCGCTCACCCGCCGCAGCCTAATGCCGCTTCCGGTGATCCGCTGTCCGGTAAACGTCCAGATGGCATTCGTTGTCCGGTTAGTGGCAGTGAGCGGGGCGGGGGTATCCCGTGCGGTCCTCGGCCGGCGGTGCCGTACACTTGCTGATCGTTGCCGCCTTAGCTCAGTCGGCTAGAGCGACGCACTCGTAATGCGTAGGTCGACGGTTCGATTCCGTCAGGCGGCTCGGAAAGAAGAAAGGCCCCGTGACCAGGCGAAACGCCACGGTCACGGGGCCTCTCTCATACCTCCCGGAGATCAGCCGTTCGGGCGCTCCGTTGCAGCATCGCGTTGCAGTAGCGCCGCCAGGCTCCATCCATCAGCGCGGACACCGCCCGGTCGACCGCCTCCCGCTTCACCTTCTGCGCCATATCCACATAGATCTGTGTGGTCGTGATCTGCGTGTGCCCGAGGATCTCCTGCACGATCCGAGTGTCGGTGCCAGAGGCGACCATCATGGTGCCGGCGGTGTGCCGGGCGGCGTGCAGCTTCGCGTCAGCGACCCCCGCTCGCCGCAGCGGCGCCTCCCTCGCCGGCTGGGGCCGACCTGATTACGTGCGAAGTCGCACTGTGCGGCGGCAGCGGTTCCGGCACGTGTTCGGGTGGTTCGGCCGGCTACTGCGACCGAACCGCCCTGGTCATGCTCGGGCGTTACGCTGCCCGGTTGTGCGCCCACCTGGATGTCGTATCGACGGTCGTGGCCGGCCACGTTGACAGCCGCAGTTCGAGCAGGGCGGGATGCGGGTCTTTAGCGGCGAAGGCCGAACTGTTGACGTACAGGCGCGTGCGGCCGTGGCGCGGGTCGCTGAGCGCGACCGACGTCGGGTTCTGCAGGCCGGCACTGGCGTGGGTCAGTAGTGTGGTCACCCGTCCGGTGGGGGCCACCCGGACGACGCGGTCGACCGTGTTGAGCGCGGCGTACACGTTGCCTTCCTCGTCGAAGGCGAAGTCGTCGATGGTCCTCAGGTTGCGGTGAACGATCTTGGGCGTGCCCGGGCGGTCATTCGCAACGGGTACGCGGACCAGAGTGCCCCGCGCGGTGTTCGCCACGTAGACCGCGCTGCCGCGAATCTTGAGGCCGTTGGCGCCGGGCATCGGGGCCCCGGCGTACATCTCGCCCGTGGGCTCGAGCAACGGATGTGTGAGCCACGGCTTGCGGACCTCGCGCTGTCCGGGTTCGACGCGCCACACCGAGCCCTGGATGTCGGCCGCGTAGAGAGTGCCCTTCTTGTCGTACGCGATGCTGTTGGGGAGCGCTGTGGACGGCAGGACCACCGAGCGCACCGGTTTGCCGGTGGAGTGGAAGGCGTTCTCGGGCACCGTCCAGATCGCCGCCTCGGCCGGCTCGTCCCTCTTGACCGCCACGTTGAGGGCGCCGGTCCGGGGATCGCGTGCGATGCCCAGGGCGCGGTCTCCCGGAAGTACGACCGACGTACGCCGACCGTCCGGAGTGATCCTGACGACGGAGTGTGCGAACAGCATTGTCAGATAGATCGTGCCGTCCCTGTCCACCAGGATGTTCTCGGGATTCTCGCCTCGCGCGGCGTCGAACGTGGCGACCACCCGGTGCTTACTGTGTGCGGTTCCCGATGACGCCTGCGCCGCAACGGGAAACGCGCTGACGGTCATCACGGCTATCGAGGCCAACGCCGTTGTCTTCGTCCAATCCATCCTTCGCTCCTTTGTTCTCTGCTGCTTCTTGTCTGTCCGGCAGTCCCTCAGATCAGCGACCGCTAGTCGTCGAAATCCGTGCTGCGGTTGACCGGCTCCCAGGCGGTGGCGCCTCCCATGCCCATGGCGCCGCCGGTCACGATCGCCGTCCTGCCTGAAATCCGTCCCGCTTTCGCGCTCCTCTGCTCCTGGTTGACACAGTTTCGAGGGCTCATCCCGTGGCTGCCGGGATGAGGCGGGCGAACCGGAGGGTCCCCTCATGTTCGAGGCTAGCAAGATGAGGGTTGCCTCGACTTGATAGGTTCGTCACATGGAGGCAGCATCGGCATCACCCGCGAGTCCGACCCGCACGCTCCGGCGCGACGCGCAACGGAACCGCGCAGCGCTGCTCGCGGCGGCTGCGGACGCCTTCGCCAGAGAGGGTCTGGAAGCACCGCTGGAGGGCATCGCGAAGGCGGCCGGACTGGCCATCGGCACCCTGTACCGGCACTTCAACACCCGTCTCGACCTGGTTCAAGCGGCCTTCGAGGAGAAGTTCCGCGCCTGGGCCGCCGCGGCAGAGGAGGCGGTCGCCGCGGACGATCCGTGGGTCGGCTTCGTCCGGTATCTCGAGGCGATGTGCGAACTGCAGGCCGACGACCGCGGCATGAACGACCTGGCCTCGATGCGCCTACCCGTGTCCGGCTACATCGAAGAGCAGCTCATGCGCATTCGTGGCCTCGCCCGACAGGCCATGCAACGTGCGCAGGACCAGGGGATGCTGCGGGCCGACCTGACCCCCGAGGACCTGGCCTTCGTCATCTGGTCACACAGCCGTATCGCCGCCGCCACCCGCGACGTACGACCCGACGCGTGGCGTCGCCACCTCTACCTGATGCTCGACGCCTTCCGCGCCGACCGCGCGCACCCACTGCCCGTGCCGCCACTGACCGAGAGTGAGCTATGGAACGCAATGACCAACCTCGGATCCGGCGCCTCCTGCGCCGAATAGACGCCCTCTCCCGCCGGGCCGTCCGGCCACACCGGGCCTCAGTGTCGGCTGTCGCGGCAGTGCAGCCAACCCGCAATGACCGCAGCGGGCAAGGCGAGGAACATGCCGACCAGATGGGCGACCAATGCCCATGAATCTAAGCTGGCCCCGTCCATCCCCTCGTGGTCGATGAAAAATGCCAGGCCGCCACACGGGATAAACAGCACTCCCATCACGACGGCACCCACCAACAGCAGGGCCATCGAACGACGGATAGCGGCCGTCATCAAAACGACCGTCACCGAGGCCGGCACGCCCAGGAGCGCCGGGCCGTCCACCGGCCCCCGACGAGGAGATCCGCTCTTGTAGCCGAGTAGCTACGCCGTCACCGCAGCCTCTTTGTCCTCCACCGCCAGGGTTCAGGCAAAAGGGCGCCTCGCCCGTTCGTTTGTCCACCACGACAGGGGCATTGCCGACCACCGCCTGATGCCAATCATCAGACGCCTTCTGGAGCTAGTGGTGAACGTCAACCTGTCGCCGACACAGGCCGCCGAGCGGCTGGCGGTCTGCCGGCGGTGGAGTCGAACGCCGAGCCGACTGAGCCTCCGGTCAGTCGATGCCTTCGATGATGCGGAAGTCGCGCTCGACGCCGTCGGATAGGGCGACCAGCGCCTCCTGGTAGGCATCACTCTCGTGTGCCGCGATGGCCTGCTCAAAGCTGTCGAACTCGATCAGGACAGTGCGCTCGGCGATTCCGGCGTCGTGTGCGACGATCCGACCGCCACGGGCGAGGAGCCGCCCGCCCCCGGCTTGGACGGCCGGACCGGCCAGCTTGTTGTAGGCAGCCAGCTTCTCAGGGTCTGAAATGGTGTGGTAGGCACTGACCCAGTAGCCCTTGGCCACGGAACCTCCAGTGTTCGGAAGGGCACATCTGGCGATCTGTCAGGCAGATTCCAGTGAGATCACCTTCTCATCATCTCTGAGTTGCTATGCCATCACGTGCCAGTGCGTGCCGCCGCTGGGCGCGGCAACGCTAAGCGGCGAGGCTCTTGATCATGATGTGCTCCCGACGGATGCCGTCGGGCATGTGGCTGCCGAGTTCACCAGTGTCGTGGAAGCCGTTTCGCTGGTAGAGCGCCCAGGCGTGCTTGTTGTCCTCCACAACGCCCAGCCGTAGCGTCCCTGCGCCGACCTGCCGAGCCCACTGCTCGACCGCCTGTACGAGGTGGTCGCCGACACCTCGGCCACGGCCCGCCGGTGCCACGTACATCGAGATCAGCTCGACGACGCCGTCCTGATCTGTCGGCACTCCGCTGGCCATCCCCACGGGCTGCCCGTCGAGCGTCGCCACCATGTTGTACGAACCGGGGATGCCCAGCCGACCGCGCCAGCGGTCCTCGCGGTCGTTGTCGCCCTGCCAGTCCGCCAGTTGGGAACCGAAGGCGTACGGCGCCTCGGTCAGCGCGACGAGCCGTAGCTCCCGCCAGGTCTTCCAGTCGTCCTCGGTGAGCACAACAGTTTTGATCATTGTGGAAGGCTGCCGCAGGTCCGGGAGACCGGGCAATGCGTTTTCGGCGGTCTAGCGCCGTACCGGTGCTGAGGTGGGAAGCTCGGCGGCCACCGTTCCCAGCAGCGCCAATGCCTGCGCCGAGCGGCTGCCGGCCTCGGCCTGGTAGACGATCAGCTGCTGGCCTGCGGCGCCGTCGACGGTGAGGGAGTCGTAGGTGAGGGTCAACTCGCCGACGTCATGATGGTTGAACACCTTCGCCTCGTGGGTCTTTCCCCGTACGTCGTGACGTGCCCACAGGTGGCGGAACTCCGGACTCTTCAAGGACAGCTCCCCGACGAGGTCGGTGAGTCGGGCGTCGTTCAGCAGGTCGCCGGCGGCGGCGCGCAGAGCGCCGAGGCTGGACTGCGCGACGTGCTCCCAGTGGGGATAGAAGGAACGGGCTGCCGGGCTGAGGAAGACGAACCGGACGAGGTTGGGCTCGTCGTCCTCGAACGCCTTGGCGAACAGCGCACGCCCCAACCCGTTACCTGCCAACATGTCCATTCTGCGGTCGACGATCAGTGCGGGGGTGTGCAGCCAGCCGTCCATCAGGCGCAGCAGGCTCGGCCGGACGGTCTCACGGCGCCTCCTGCGGACGGGACCGCGCCTGGTCCTGGTCAGCAGGTGCAGGTGTGCCGTCTCCTCGGGGTCGAGTCCGAGGGTGCGGGCCAGTGCGTCCAGCACCTGGTCGGACGGGTGCTGTTCCCGCCCCTGCTCCAGACGGGTGTAGTAATCGGTGCTGACCCCGGACAGTTGGGCGACTTCCTCCCGCCGCAGACCCGGCGTCCGGCGTCGGCCCGACGAGACGATTCCGACCTCGTCCGGGTTTGTCATTTCACGCCGGGCGCGCAGGAAGTCGCCGAGTGGATTGGTGCCGTCCATGCGCCAAAGATAGCCACGGACGGCCGGCTGCCAGGACGGTCTGCGGGGGTGTGACGCACCCTGGTTGACGGCCGCCGGAGGCCGGAGGGTGGATTCATGGAGTCCACGAAGAAGGTAGTTCTGGTCACCGGTGCGAGCAGCGGGATCGGCGAGGCTGTCGCGCTGCGTCTGGCCGGCGAGGGGCATGACGTGGTTGCGGGCGCTCGGCGGCGGGAACGGCTCGCCGCGCTCGCCGAACGCCACGACAACATCCGGGTACGGCGGCTCGACGTGACAGATCGCGGCGACGTCGCGGCGTTCGTCGACAGCGCGGTCGCCGAGTTCGGGCGGGTCGACGTGATCGTCAACAACGCAGGGCTGATGCCGTTGTCCCGGCTCGACGCCCTGCTTGTCGACGAGTGGGACCGGATGCTGGATGTCAACGTGCGCGGTCTGCTGCACGGCATCGCCGCCGTCCTGCCGGTCTTCCAGCGGCAGGGCAACGGCCATCTGATCACCGTTGCCTCCGTCGGCGCCCACGAGGTGGTGCCGACTTCCGCGGTGTACTCGGCGACGAAGTTCGCGGCATGGGCGATCACCGAGGGTCTGCGTCTGGAGGCTGACCCGAGCCTGCGGGTCACCACGATCACGCCCGGCGTCGTCGAGTCCGAGTTGGCCGAGACGATCAGCGATCCGGTCGCCCGCGAGGCGATGCGGGAATACCGCAAGAACTCGATCTCCCCGGACGCCATCGCGCGGGCGATCTCGTTCGCAGTCGATCAGCCTGCGGACGTCGACGTCAACGAAATCATCATCCGTCCGACCCGGCAGCGAGGCTGACATGTCCAGCGTTGAGCAGCGCAAGGTGTCCGGGGCGGTTGCCAGCATCGTCGCGACGGCGGCGCTCACCGCCTGCGCGACGGAGACATCGTCCACGCCACAACCCGCGCAGGCAACGGCGCGGCCCTCGACCACCGAAACCATCACCCACGGGTACGTCGGGATGTGGGTGACCGCCGACAACCACATCCGGCAGGAGTTGCTGGCCAACGGCCGCTACGACGAGGCACGTGGCCAGCGGGACAGCGCCTACACCGGCCGGTACGAGGTGACCGGCGACCACATCGACTATTGGGATGACACCGGCTTCACCGCCGACGGCCGCTTCGAAGGCGACGTCCTGCACCACGGCGGCTACGTGTTCTACCGCGAGGGCAGCGCGGCCCATCGGCAAGCCGTTGTCACGCGGGGATCCACCGGGTCTTCCTCCTGAGTCCGGAGCGAGCACCACACCGGCGGCGGCGCCGAGGAGGGTGCCAGTGACCGTGGCGGCGAGATATCCGTCCGGCGCGGACGGTGCGATGCTCAGCCTCGACCCGTACTCCCGGTGGGTGAGCGTGACCGTCAGCCCTTCCCGCTCGGCCCGCCAGCCGTCGCAGAGGTCGCCCGGTACGCGATGGCTGCCCTGCCACCGCACCAGCCCTCCCGCAGCCCCGGCGGTGGCTACGGCGACGAGCGCGGGCGCGGGCGCGCGAGTGAGCTGCCGGTCGGCGGAAGCCTTCTGGCATACGGATGGAAAAACCTTGGCAAGACCGCGCTGCCAGTCTGGGTTGGCAGAAAGCGGCTGCGGTCCCCAATCGGGATCCGTTGCGCCGCTTTCTCACAACAAATCGGGGAGGTGAAACATGATTCGAATGATCGAGAACATCGGATACCGGGCGCTGTCGCGCTTCGTGCCGTCCGCCTCGGCTGCCGCCTGGGACTGCAAGTGTGAGGCCTACTCACGGTGGGCCTTCAGGAACGGCTACTGCGTCTGTTCCGGCGACTGCCGGACCGTCACGTGCGTTAGCGGCCCTAAGTAGCCATCAGGCCGGTGGTGGGCCCCGCGCCCACCACCGGCTTGAGCCCAGTGCTCATCCCCGATCGGAAGCAGTCATGCTGACCTCGTTACTTATCACGGTCTTGATATTGAGTGTTATCTCCCTGTTCAACCTCGTTCTCGGGATGGGCATCATTCGGCGCCTGCGGGAGCACACCGAAATTCTGGCGGGCTCCGGGAGTCAGGAGGGTCTGACGCAGCCGGGACACCGCATCGACGACGTCGCGGTGGCAACCCTCGGCGGCGGGACCTTCGCCCGGGACAGCCTGGCCGGCCCCACGCTTGTGGCGTTCTTCATGCCGGGCTGCGCAGGCTGCAAGATCGCCCTTCCGGAATTCATTCGTGAGGTCGGCCAGGGCCGGTACGCCGGACACCGGGTCATCGGCGTGGTCAACGGCTCCGGCGAGGAGGCGGACGCGTTGCGCGACCAGCTCGCCGCACTCGTGGACACCGTGGTTCCGACGGCCACCCGAGACGTCATCAAGGCGTTCGACAGCTCGGTGTACCCGGCCTTCTACGTGATCGACGAAACCGGGACGATCCGACAGAGCAGTACGAAACTGGCGGAGATCGACCTTCCTGTTCCGGCCGTGGCCGGGAACTGATCTGCGACACGGAAGTCGAGCGACGGTGATGGAAGCGACGTCGGGCAGCTGGATCTCGCCCAACCTGCGGCGCGTCGGCCCGGTCCTGTCCCTGGCGTGGAGGGCCGGGCCCGCGCTCCTCGGTGCACAGTCCGCTACTGCTCTGCTGCAGGCCGTTCTTCCGGTGACGATCGCCTGGCTGACGAAGGCGGTTGTCGACGGCGTGGGAGGTCGGGACGCGGGTCTCGCGGCGGGGGCGACAGCCGGTCTCGTCGCCGCTGGCCTGATGATGGGAGTCGCCTCCCATCTTCAGTCCTTCCTCGACAAGCTGGGCGGCTACCGGTCCAGCCTGTACGCGCAGGACGTTCTCTACCAGGCCGTCAACCGCTTCTCCGGCCTGGCCCGGTTCGAGAGCCCAGAACTCCAGGACCGGCTGCGGTACGCGCAGGCCACGGCCGGCCAGACGGCGAGCAGGGCGGTGTCCGGGATCCTCGCGATCGCCGGCGGTGTCCTGACGACCACCGCGTTGCTCTACTCGGTGGGCGTCATCAGCCCGGTGACGGCGGCGTTCCTGGCCCTGTCGGCAGCGCCGGCCGCGGCTGCGGAATTCATGCTGGCCCGTCGCCGGGCGGCCCTGCTGTGGGACCTGGGTCCGCTGGAGCGGCGGGAGATCTTCTTCGCCGGCCTGATCACGAGTATCGGCGCCGCGAAGGAGGTGCGGCTCTACGGGATCGGTGACTATCTGAAGAGCCGCGTACGTCGCGAGCGTCTACAGATCAACGCGCTCCACGGCACCCAGGACCGCCGGGAGCTGCTGACGCTGACCGGCCTCGGCGTGCTCGGCGCCGTCGGCACCGGCGGGGGGTTCGCGTGGATCGTGATGTCCGCCATCAACGGCACCGCCACCGTCGGTGACGTCGCGTTGTACATCGCGGCGGTGGGCGCGGCCCAGGCCGCCGTCATAGCGCTCTCCGGAAGCCTCGCGCGGACGTACGAGGACCTGCTGACCTTCGAGCACTTCCAGTCGGTCGTCACCGCCGAGCCGGACCTGCCGCACGCGGTGCAGCCTCGTCCGGTCACGACGCTCCGTGAGGGGATCGAGCTGCGGGACGTCTGGTTCCGCTACTCACCGTCTCATCCGTGGATCCTGCGCGGGGTCAACCTGTGGATCCCAGCGGGCGCCTCGGTGGCTCTGGTCGGCAGGAACGGCACTGGAAAGAGCACCCTCGTGAAGCTGCTGTGCCGGTTCTACGACCCGACCCGGGGGCAGATCCTGTGGGACGGGGTCGACCTGCGGGAGCTGGACCTGGCCGCACTGCGCGGCGCGATAAGCGCCGTGTTCCAGGACGCCATGCACTACGACCTCACCGCGCGGGAGAACATCGGCCTCGGCGACATCGACCAGATGGACGACCTGTCCGCCATTCGAGGTGCCGCGCGACTGTCCGGGATGGACGACGCGATCAGCGCCCTTCCCCGCGGCTACGACACGCTGCTGACCCGGCTCTTCAAGAGCGCGGCGGAGGCGGACGACGCCGCCACCGGCGTGATCCTCTCCGGTGGCCAGTGGCAACGGCTGGCGCTGGCCAGGGCTTTCCTGCGCGGACGGCGGCACTTGTTGATCCTCGACGAGCCGAGCACCGGCCTCGACGCGGTCAGCGAGGCGGATATCCAGGAACGCGTACGGGGCGTGTGGCAGGGGGTGGCGACGGTGGTGATTTCGCACCGGCTGTCGACGGCCAAGGCGGCGGATGTCGTCGCCGTACTCGACGAGGGTCAGATTGCCGAGGCCGGCACGCACGCCGACCTGATGGCCCGATCCGGGATCTACGCGGGAATGTTCGAACTCCAGGCCAGGGGTTATCAGGAAACCGATGCGGTGGTGGGCTGAACAATGGGAATCGCTTATCTGGAATTCGGCTGTCGCCTCACCATCGGCCTGGTTTTCCTGATCTCCTCGGCCGGCAAGGTCGGTTCTCCGGCGCGGTTCGCCGACTTCCGGTCTGAGATCGCCGCAATGCGTGTGGTTCCGGCGGGTCTGACCCGAGCCGCAGCAGCGTCGGTGTGCATTGTCGAAATTGCAGTGGTCGGCCTCTTGGTCAGTGGCTTCACCGCCGTTGTCGGGTTCGTCGTCGGGTCGGCTCTGCTCGCGGTGTTCAGCGCGGCGATCCTCCGCACCGTACGGTCCGGGGTCGGTGCCCGTTGCCACTGCTTCGGTTTCCGCTCCGGCCGTCTCGGAATACGGCACCTGTACCGCAACGGCTTCCTGATGGCGGTCTGTGCCGCCGGAGTCCTGGCGGCCACCGCCGGGCCGGATCGGACGCCGGCGTGGGTCGACCTGCTGCCCGTGACGCTGCTGGCGCTTGTGGCTGTGGCACTTCTCGTCTTCATGGACGACCTCGTGGACCTGCGGCGAGTGGACGCGACCCCCGGCCGGGGGCGGTTCTGATGGCAGCGGTAGCGGGGCTGATCAGCGCGCTGGCGCTGCTGGGCGGCGCAGCGGTGTGGGTCGCACGCCGTCAGCTCGTGATGATCACCGTCACTGGCGGCAGCATGCATCCGAGCTTGAACGACGGCGACACGATCCTGGTTCGGAAGATGCCGCTGCGCGCGATCCGCGCGGACATGATCGTCGTCTTCGCGCATCCGAAAAGGCACGAGGAGGCGTCGGCGAACGCAGGCGGTGCTGCCACCGACCTGGCCACGACGTGGCTGATCAAGAGGGTCGTCGCGGTACCCGGCGAGCCGGTCCCACCGGAGTTGGGGTGGAACGACCAGACGGTGCCCGCCGGCTGCCTCGTGGTGTACGGCGACAACCGCCGCTCCAGCCACGACTCGCGCCACTTCGGATACGTACGCCGAGCCGATGTGCGGGGGGTCGCGGTGCAGAAACACCTGCCGGACCGGGGCCGCCGCAGGCTGGTCGAGAACAGCCCGGGAGAAGGCCCGTGGCAGAGGACGTATCGCCACCGTGGGACGGCGTAGTGGCCAGTGAGTCGATTGCAACCCGGGAGGGCCAGCGCATGTTGCCGCAGTTGAAGGGGGTCGTCTGGGAACGCTCCGGAGCAGACGTCCAGATCGTCTACGACTTCCGCGACTCGTTCATCGTCACTGACCACGACGGTAGCGTGGAGGCCCTGCTCGACCTGCTACGGGAAGGCGGGCGTACTCCCGAGACGTTGGCCCGTGCCCTGTCCGACCGCTGCGGGCGCGACGTGCCGGTCGACGACGTGCTCGCGGCGATCGAAACGTTCGACGGCTATGGCCTGCTCGAGAACGGGGCGCGGCTGGGGCGGCTGGGGGACAGCGCCACCGGTCGGTATTACTCGAACCTCGCGTTCTTCGAGTCGTTCGCCACCCTGGCGCGGAGCAGGGAGGACTTCCAGGAGCGGCTGACCCGTTCCCATGTCCTGGTGCTGGGCACGGGCGGCCTCAACTCGAACACCATCCCGCACCTGTGCGGCCTGGGCGTGGGCCGCCTCACCGTGACGGACCGTGACGTCGTCGAGCCGCGCAACTTCGCCCGGCAGTACCTCTACCGGTGGGACGACGTCGGGAAGAGCAAGGTGGAGCGGGCCGCCGCCTGGGTGCGGGCGTTCGATCCCAGCATCGACGTCCGCTCGGTCGAGGCGAGCATCGACGGAGTTGCGGACGTGCTCCGGCTGCTTGACGTGGCAGGCCCGGACGTCGTCCTGTCGGGGGTGGACAGCCCGGACGGGATCGACGACTGGGTGAACACCGCGTGCGTGGTGCGGGGCATACCGTATGTGCGGGCCGGGATCTGGGTCACCCAGGGCATCGTCTGGTCGGTCGACCCCGGTAACAGCGCATGCCGAGCCTGCGCCCGGACGATGGCGAACCAGAGCCGCGACGCGGCCAGCGGTGACGCCGCTGTCGCGTTCACCGCTGCCGACCTGTTCCGCACCAAGCCGCGGAGCAATCGTGGGATCGGCCCGGTGGCCGGGCTGCTCGGTTCGTTGTCCGCGTTCGAGGTGCTCCGTTACCTCACCCGGTTCGAGCCGCCCGCGTACGCCGGCAACCCGCTCGAGATCGACTTCGCCGCCGGTTGTGCGATGCGAACGACTGCCTGGCAGCGCCAGGACGAGTGTGAGTGCGCGAACCCACAAACCAACAGCTCTCCACGCACGGAGGCGATCGTGGGCAGCTGACCGTGTTCGAAGGACCGTGGAGAGGAGGCGAAATGAAGATCGAGATCCGACGGATCGAGAGTGTGCGAGTCACCGTGATTGTTGGCGGCCCCACCGACAGCTGACCGGATCGGCTGTGAACGACAGGACACGGACGGCCTGGGAAGTCTTGCGACCCGGGCCGTCCGCTGCGAGGCGAGGAGTTCGCGATGGACGGATCGCCGGTGTTGGCGGTCGGCGTGCCGGCAGCGGTACGGCTGCTCATGGTCGCGCAGGAGGGCGACGAGTTCACCCTCGGCCGGCACGACCTCGGCGTGTACGTCGCGGTGCCCGAGCCGGGAGCGGTGTTCGTCCGCGCGTTGCAGGCGGGTAGTTCGATCGCGGCGGCCACCGACCGGGCCAGCACGGCGGCCGGAACGGCAGTGGACGGCGCCGACTTCCTCGACGGCCTTGCCGCGGCGGGCCTACTCGACGATGTCCGCGGCGACGGCGCGTCGGAGACGTCCGGATCGACCGGGGCGCCCCGGGGCACGATCCGCTGGATCGAGGGCGTCAGCCCACGGGTGGCCCGGGTGTTCTTCGGCTGGCCGGCCTGGCTGCTGTACGCGGGGGCCGCTGCCGCCTCCGTGGCCATGCTGGCGACCGAGCCGGCGCTGCGGCCCTCCTACGATCACATCTGGTGGCTCACCGACCCCCTGCTGGCGGTGCTCCTCTACGTGCCGATCGGTTTCGCGTTGGCAGCCCTGCACGAGATCTGGCACTGGCTCGCCGGTCGTGCGGTGGGCATACCCGCGGCGTTCCGCGTCAGCCGACGCGGCATCTACCTCGTCTTCGAGACCGACCTCAGCCAGCTCCTCACCATTGGCCGGCGGGCTCGTTAC
Organism: Micromonospora sp. NRRL B-16802; assembly: GCF_001279555.1. Classification (NCBI taxonomy): domain Bacteria; kingdom Bacillati; phylum Actinomycetota; class Actinomycetes; order Micromonosporales; family Micromonosporaceae; genus Micromonospora; species Micromonospora sp. NRRL B-16802. The sequence goes on from NZ_LGEB01000086.1 coordinate 28,462, forward strand.
GGCCCCTTCCTGGCGGGCATGGCGTTCGACGTGACGGTGCTCGCGCTCGTGCTGGCGCTGCGGTACGCCCACATCGTCGGCGTGACGACGATGCCCGCCGCACTGGACCGGCTGCTGCGGGTGGTCATCCTCTATCTGATCTTCAGCGTCGTCTGGCAGTGGGCGGGGGTGTTCCTGCGCAGCGACGGGTACGCCGTCCTGGCCAACGCGCTGAAGTGCCACAACCTTTACCGCGCCACGGTGCTGACCACCAAGTGGCGGCTCTGGCGCCTGACCGACGACGAGCGCGTCGAACTGGACGCGATCGGACCGCGCGATCGGGCCGTCGCACGCTGGTTCGGCCTCGTGTACCTGGCCGGAATCGTGGTGATGTGGTGGATGGCCGTGACCTTCGCTGTGCCGTTCGCCATCGCGATGGGCGCCTGGGTGCTGGCGAACCTCAGTGCGTTCTCGCCCGCCTCGGTCGCCTTCTGGGAGTCGTTGGTCGTGCTGATTTACCTGGTCTTCGGCCTGATCGCGCCGGTCGTCATCGCCTTGCGTGAGCGCCGGTTGCGACGGATGGGAGCGCTGCTGTGAGTTTGCACCCGCACCGCTGGTGGTGGCGGACGGCGACGATGTCGGCGATCGGGGCGCTGGTGGCCACCCTGTTCACGGGAGGAACCCTGTTCGGGTCCGGGGCCCGTTCGGAGGCCGACGCGGGCCCACGACCGTGTCCGGCCGGCGAGACCGTACCTGTGCTGGAGAGCCCGCACATATCGCAGGCGGAGGCCGCCTCGGTCCGGTACTCGTCGCAGCCCCCGACCTCCGGCCCGCACTTCCCGTTCAGCCTGGCGCCGGGCGCCTACGACAGGCCCATTCCGGATGGACTGACGTTGCACGCGCTGGAGCAGGGCCAGGTCGCCCTGCTGTACGCGCCGGACACCCCGGTCGAGGTCGTCGCGCAGATGCGGCGGCTCGTCCACGCAAACCCGAGAAGTCTGCTGCTCGCGCCGCATCCGGCCGTCCGGGGCGGCGTGGTGCTGACCGCCTGGGGTTGCCTGCAACGGCAGCCGACGTACGACGCGGCGGCGGCAGCGGACTTCGTCGGCGAGGTCATCCGACGGCGAGAGCCGAGGTAGCGGAGCCGCAGCGGGCCGCCGGGGCGCAGGGCGTGCGGAAGTGCGGGAACCGAGGCGACCTGGTGCGGCACGTCGCCACCCGTAGCGAAAAGTCCTGGCATGCGGGTGGAAGGCAATGGGTCTGTCTCCGGCTGCCCTCCAACGCTGTCGACATGATCGACGAGTGGTGGCGGGCGCAGATCGCCGGGCTCGCGTAGCCCTTCCTCCGGCACCACGGCGGCCAGGGTCGATATGGGCGCACAGCGGGTGCAACCTCCCGGGCTGGCCGCCAGGGACCCCGACGCCCTCAGGGTTGATGCGGCCGCCCGGGTTGGCGGCGCGCGAACACGATGCCACCGAGCCGGCTCTCCGGTGAGACGACTGTCGTCTGCGCCTCGACGGTGAACCCGGCGTCGTGCAGCCAGGCCGCCAATTGGGCTGGCTGGCGGCGGTGGACGTGGATTTTCATGGGATGGCCGCCGTACCCCTGGGTCTTGAGAGTGGTCTCGTCGCCGACATGGAACCCGAGCAGCAGCGGGCCGCCGGGACGCAACACCCTCCGGAACTGCGCGAGGACCGCGCCGATCGTGTCGTCGGGGATGTGGATCAGCGAGTACCACGCCACCAGCCCGGCGATCGAGCCGTCGTCCAGATCGAGGTCGGTCATGGAGCCCACCTCGAACCGGAGACCGGGGTGGTCCCGTCTGGCGACGTCGATCATCCCGGGTGACAGGTCGATGCCGAAGGCGTCCAGGCCGAGGTCGTGCAGATGGGCGGTGATGCGCCCCGGCCCGCAGCCGACATCGGCGACCGGCCCGTCACCGGCGGCCCGGACGAGGTCAGCGAACAGGGCGAAGGCAGCCCGTTCGTAGGGCGCTTCGGCCAGGAGGCCGCGCAGCAGGTCCGCGTAACTGTCGGCGACCGTGTCGTAGGAGGTGCGGGTGTCCGCCAGCCAGCCGTCCTCGCTCATGACGGCCACGCTAGACCGACGACCAGTGGCGCGACGTCGGGTCCGATCCGAGCCCGCGCCGATGAGATCGTGTCTCCGACGACATCCATCCTGGAGAGACCATCCGCCGGACATCCTGGAGCCGATTCCATGACGTACGCCCCCGTGACCGTCAGCCTGCCCGTCGCCGACCGCGCGACCGCACACCGCTTCTACTCCGACGGCCTCGGCCTGGAGGCGGTGGGGGAGTTGGCCGACGACGGCCTTCCGGAGCCGTTGCAGTTCGTGGTCAACGACGGGTTGCGGCTGATGCTCGTCCCGACCGGCGGCTTCGGCTGGGTGATCGGCTCGCACGAGGTCGCCGCGCGGGGCCAGAGTGAGTGCGTGCTCAGCCTCGGCGTCGCGTCTCCCGCTGACGCGGACGCGATCGTCGAGCGGGCCCGCGCCGCCGGCGCCGAGGTGGTCACCGAGCCGGCAGCACAACCCTGGGGGTACGCGGGGGCCTTCGCCGACCCGGACGGTCACCTGTGGATGGTGTCCGCTGAGTAGCCGGCCAGGCCCAGGCAGGACTGTCGGTGGTGCCGGATACGGTCCGGTCGTGACAGTGACCACCGATGCCACAGGCATGTTGCCTACCGCCGCCGACGAGGCCCGACTGTGGGCGCTCATCGAGTCGGCGTGGGCCGGGCTCGACGCGGAGGCGCTGGCGCTGCGCCGAGCCATCGTCGAGCGTGATCCCGACGGGGAGGATGACGTGCGGTTCTACGCGATCGACGACTGGCTGGCCCCGTTCCTCGCCCGCCTCGGCGCCCTCAGCGACGAGTTGTCGGCGCAGGAGTTGACCGACCTCGACCGGGTGGTGGAGCGCAAGCTGCACGACATCGACCGGGAGGACATCCACGAGGTGACCGACGGCTCGGACGACGGCTTCCTCTACTGCCGCGGCTTCATCGTCGCCCTCGGCCGGGCCTACTACGAGGCCGTCCGCGTCAATCCTGCTCTTGCTCTGGAAGACGCCGACTGCGAGAGCATGTGTTATTTCTTCGCCCACCTGCACAACGACCGGTTCGGCGGTTGGCCGCAGACCGGCTCCGGCATCTCCCGGGAGTCATTCGGCAACCCCGCCGGCTGGTCGACCTGACGGCACGACGGCGTTCGGCGGCAATGCGCGGAGGGCTGCCGGGGCAGTGCGGGTGCCACCCCGGGCACCCGCGTCAGGAGTAGATCGTCCTGACGTACTCCGGGCCGTAGTGTCGTTCCAGCTCTTCCAGGCTCTCTGCGGGCGCCTCGACCTCCTTGATGAGGCGCGCACGGGCTGGCAACACGTCGGGCTGCCAGGTCTCCGGCTGCCACAGCGACGACCGCAGGAACGCCTTCGCGCAGTGGTAGAAGATCTGCTCGATCTCCACCACCACGGCGAGCACCGGCCGATGCCCCTTGACCACCATGTCGTCGAACCACGCCGCGTCCCGCACCAGCGTGGCGCGACCGTTGATCCGCAACGTGTCGGTCCGCCCGGGGATCATGAAGAGCAGCCCGACGTGCGGGTTGTCCAGGATGTTGCGGTAGCCGTCCGCGCGCTTGTTGCCCGGCCGCTCGGGCAGCGCGATCGTCACGTCGTCCAACACCAGGGCGAAGCCGGCAGGGTCGCCCTTGGGGGAGACGTCGCAGGTGCCGTCCGCGCCGGCCGTGGCCACCAGGCAGAACGGCGAGGCGGCGAGCCACTGCCGGTCCCGCTCGTGCAACCGGACACGATCCTTGTTGGCGGCCCGCGGGTGCGGCGCTCCGAGCAGTTCGCGTAACTCCTCGTGCGAAGTGATCTCCACCGTCACGTGTTCCTCCCCCAGCCGTTGACAGGGGTGGCGGGGCCACACCCCTCGCCAGCCTAAGGCTTGACCAGCGGGAGGTTTGTCCCCCGTCGCCGGGGGTACGGCCTCATCCGACGCGCCCGCCGCACGTACCGTCCGCAGCACGCCGACCAGTGGAGGCCGGGAGATGGAGAGCCGACTCAAGGTGCTGGGCCACCCGGTCCATCCGATGCTGGTCATGTTCCCGGTCGCGCTGCTTGTCACAGCGGTGCTGTTCGACATCGTCGACACTGTCGGCGGTCCCGACCTGCTCGGCGAGGTCGCGTACTGGAACATCACCGTCGGCCTGATCGGCGGCCTGCTGGCCGCGGCGGCCGGCACGTTCGACCTGCTGGCGATCCCGACCGGCACCCGCGCCAAGCGGGTGGCGTTGCTGCACGCCGGGGCCAACGTCGCGGTGATCCTGCTCTTCGCCGCGATCTGGGTGGTCCGGCTCAACGCCGACTCCCGCGCCGCCGGCGGCGCGTTGCTCGTCGTCGAGGTGGTCGCGGTGGCGATCCTCGGGATCAGCGCCTGGCTCGGCGGTGAGCTGGTCGACCGGCTCGGTGTGGGCGTCGACCGTGACGCGAATCTGGACGCGCCCAGCTCACTGCGGCCTCCCACGGCCGCCCAGCGGATCGGAGAGGCGCGATGAGTGAGCAGCAGCCCGGCGGCTTCAGCAGGGGATGGCGGAGCCGGCAGCAGGGCTGGGACCCGATGGGCGAGTTGCAGTCGTTGCGCTCCGAGTTGAGCCGGCTGGTGGGCGGCCGGGCCGGAGCATCAGACGTCGAGCTGAGCGAGACGTCCGACGGCTGGGAGGTCGTCGTCCGGCTGCCCGGCGTGGCACCCGAGGAGGTGGCCGTCGAGCTCGACGACCGGGAGCTGTGCGTGCGCGCCCGCTCCGAGGCGGAGGTCAACGCCGACCAGGGCATCCCCGGCGGCTTCGAGACCCGCGGGTTCGAGTACCGCGTCGACCTGCCCTCCCGCGTCGACCCCGACGGCATCGACGCGGTGATGGACCACGGGCTGCTGCGGGTCCGCCTGCCCCGGGCGGCACGGGCCACGCCGCGCACCATCACCGTCGGCCGCACCGGACCGCGCTCCACAGTCCAATCCGGGGGTACGCCGATGCCTGCCGATCCCGCAGCGGACCGGGAGCTGCACCACCCGGACACCGTCGGCGAGATCGACCGGCCGTAGCAGCCGGCGTGGTCACCCCGTCCCTGCTCGGCCCGACGGCCGGGCTCGTCCCCGACGTGCGGCGGATCGCGGTGCTGCGGGCCAACGCGCTCGGTGACTTCATCTTCGCCCTTCCAGCGCTTGACGCGCTGCGCGCCGCGTACCCCTCGGCGGAGATCGTGCTGCTCGGAGCGCCGTGGCACGCGAAGCTCTGGCGTGACCGGCCCGGCCCTGTCGACAGGGTGCTTGTGGTGCCGCCCGCGCCCGGCATCCGCTCCCCGGAGCCCGACGAACCAGAGTCGTCGATTGACGACTTCCTGGCGGCGGCGGCCACCGGCTTCGACCTGGCGGTGCAGATCCACGGGGGTGGCGCCAATTCCAACCCCTTGATGAGCCGCCTCGGAGCCCGGGTCACCGTCGGGTTGCGCGCCGAGGACGCCCCGCCGCTGGACCGGTGGATCCGCTACGTCTACTACCAGCACGAGGTGATCCGCTACCTGGAGGTGGTGGCACTGGTCGGTGCCCCCGCCACCACTGTCGTACCGACGCTCGCCGTCACCGACGCCGACCGGGCCGAGGCGGCCCGGGTGCTCGGCCCGGCGGACCGTCCCCGCGTGGCGCTGCACCCGGGCGCCACCGACACCCGCCGCCGCTGGCCGACCGAACGCTTCGCCGAGGTGGCCCGCGAGCTGCACGGCGACGGCTACGAGGTGCTTGTCACAGGTACGCCGTCCGAGCGGGAGGTGGTGGACCGGGTGGTCGCGGCGGCGGGCGTGCCGGTCCGGCCGCAGGTCGGCACGCTCAGCCTCGGTGGGCTGGCCGGCGGGTACGCCGACTGCGCGCTCGTCGTCTCCAACGACACCGGGCCGCTGCACCTGGCCGCCGCCGTGGGCACCCCCACGGTGGGCATCTTCTGGGTCGGCAACCTGATCAACACGGCGAACCCGCTGCGCGGTCGGCACCGGCCGATCTGTTCCTGGATGGTGCACTGCCCGGTCTGCGGCGTCGACTGCACGCCCGGCATCTACCCGCACCGGCCCGGCGACGGCGAGTGCCCGCACCGGGACTCGTTCGTCACCGACGTGCCGGTGGCCGAGGTGCTGGAGGCCGCCCGCGAACTGCTCACGCCGTAGTCAGGCCGGCTGCGGGGCGTCCTCGTCGGCGAGGACGACCTCCCACGCCTCCACGTCCCGCTCGGTGACAGTGGTCGGGGACTCCAGGTGGTACGCGCCGCTCGGCAGGACGCCCGCCCCGCCGTACCGGGCCAGCACCGCGAGCTGGGCCGCCACGTCCTCGCCCTGGTGTTTCTCCTGCACCCGTCGCCAGAAGTCGAACCCACCGGACGCGACGAGCTTCGCCCTGTCGTAGAGGACGCACCCGCCGATCCAGGACACCTTGTACGCCCGCCACGCGCCAGGCGGCAGCGCCAGCTTGGCGGTGATGTGCAGCAGGTTGGCCGCCGAGTGGATACGCGCACGGTCCCACTGGGCGGTGCCCGGCCGGATCCGCTCCGGCGTCGGCGGGCCGGCCCACTCCTCGTAGTGCCCGTGCGCGTCCGGCCGTACGTCGTCGGTGTACGACAGCCCGTGCACCCCGTTGCCGACGAAGCCGCAGCCCAACTCCTCGATCGCGGTGACCAACCGGTGCAGCGCCCCCGGTTCCAGCCAGACGTCGTCGTCGAGGCTGAGCACGTACCTGGCAGTCGACGCGGCGAGCAGGTACGCGCGGTGCTCGGCCAACCCGCGCCGGGGCAGGCGGCGGGTCAGCAGCACCGGGTGACCCCCGTGGCGCAGCGCCCGGACCATTGTGGCCGCCGCAGGGTGGGCGTACGCCGGCTCCCCGTCGGACTGGTCGCTGACCACCACCCCGAAGGCGGGCACCCCGTTCTGGGCGGCGAGCCCGGCCAGGGTGACCGCCAGCTCGGCGGGCCGGTTACGTGTCGGGATCAGCACGTCGACAAGCCGGTCGGTGCGGAACGACGCGGCGGTGCCGAGGTCGAGGGGCCGGTTCACGACGGTCGGGTGGTCATGCTGCTGCCCGTCGGCGGCGCGCTCGCCGGTTGCGTCCCGGTGCTCAACGACGTGTCGGGCCTGCTGGCCTGGGCGCGGGACACCGCGTCGGGCTCCGGGTCCGTGGCCTGCGACGACAGGTCCTGGCTGTGTGACCGGATCCGCTCGATGATCGCCGACGTGGACCGGTCCGGCACGTACCCGAGGGTCCGCACCTGGCCACCGAGCCGGCGTACCAGTGGCGCCTCCGGCACCAGCTCCGGCGGATAGTCGCCGCCCTTTACGTACACGTCCGGCCGGACGGCCTCGATCAGCGCGGCGGGCGAGTCCTCCTCGAAGATCACCACGTGGTCCACGCAGGACAGCGCGGCGAGCAGTGCGCCCCGGTCCTCCACGGGGTTGACCGGCCGGTCCGGCCCCTTCAGGCGACGGACGCTGCCGTCGGAGTTGACAGCCACGATGAGCAGGTCGCCGAGGGCACGGGCCTGTTCCAGGTAGCGCACGTGCCCACGGTGCAGCACGTCGAAGCAGCCGTTCGTGAACACCACCGACCGTCCCGCCTCGCGATGCGCGGCCACTATGGCGTCGAGTTCGTCGGTGCCGACGAGCGCCGGATGCCCGCCGGTCACCGGCCGCATGTCGAGGGCGGCGAGCAGGTCGTCGCGCAGGCACACGCAGGTGCCGGTGTCGGACACGGTGATGGTGGCCGCGAGCTGGGCGAGTTGCGCGGCGGTGGGCAGCGGCGCGTCGGCGGCCAGGGCCAGCGTCATCGCCGCCAGGTACGCGTCCCCGGCGCCCACGGCGTGGCTCGCCGGGACCGGGGTGCTGTGGCTGCGCCGCCGCTCGCCGTCGGCGCCGCCGACCACAGCGCCCTCGGTGTCCAGGGTCACCGCGACCACGTCGGCGCCGGTGTGCGCGTGCAACTCGGCCAGGCGCGACTCGGCGAGCACCGCCCGGTCCACGCCCGCCCCGGCCTCGGTGTTCACAGTGACACCGGTGCCGGTGACGCTGAGCCCGTCGCCGGTGAACGCCACCCGGCCCTCGCTCGCTGTGGGTTCGCCCACCGGGCCGGGGCGGTCGGCGCTGATCCCCGCCGCTCGGCCGGGGGCATCGGCTCGGACGAAGCCCGGCGCGGTGCCGTCGGTCTGAGCGGCGCTGTCGGTGTGGGCGGCTCCGTCGGTGTGGGCTGTGCTGTCGGTGTGGGTTCCGCCCGGGGCCGCGCCGACGGTCAGTTCGGAGGGACCGTCGGTCGGGTCGCTGTCGGGGTGTTCCAGGTGCAGGTCCGTGCCGCCCGTCGGGCGGGACGCGCCGCCGGCACGGGCCAGCAGCCTCGTCGCCTCCGCGAAGCTGGGAGTGACAACCGTCGGTGCGAGGCCCCGCCAGTCGGCGAGGTCGTGAGCGTCGAGCGCGACGGTGGCGTACCGCTCCCGCTGCGCGACCAGCCACGCGCGGACCGGCGCGGGCAGGGCACCCAGACCGTAGTCGCAGACCACGAGGGTCGGCGCCTCCCCGCCGGCGGCTGCCCGCAGCTCCTCGGTGGCGCAGTCAAGCGCCGTGAGCAGCCGGGACACCCCGTCCGGGTCCAGCGCGTCGTCCGGGTCGCCGGAGTCCTCCCGGAGCAGGATCTGATTACCTGCCAGCATCCGCCGCTTCACGGGTGTGGGGCGGCCGGGCTGGCTTACCGTACGGTCCCAGACGCCCGCGCGGTCCAGACAGTCGTGCAGTTCGTCGCCTGCCACGTCGGCGCCCACGGGGGCCACCAATACCGCCCGTCCGCCGAGGGTGGCGACGTTGACCGCGGTGTTCGCGGCCCCGCCCGCCGCGGAGATCCGCCGTCGCAGGGTGAGGACCGGTGCGGGCGCCTCCCGGCAGAGCCGATCGGAGTCGGCGAACCGCCACTCGTCAAGCATGGCGTCGCCGACGATCAGGACCGGGCGCCCGAGCCAGCTCTCCACGACGGTCGCGAGCCGGCGCTGTTCCGCTGCTGCTCCTGCCATGCCTCCCCGGGTCCCCAACGCCCTCCGGGCCAAACCTGGCCGGTGAGGCGTCCGGCCGCTGGTCAGGTGGCCTTTGTCAATCGGGGGGCCGTGCGCTGCCGCACAGTGCCCTTCCTTACCGGCCGGACCTGTTTCGGGTGTTCGGCGGCGGGAAGGGAATTGAGGTGCCCCCGGAGAGGAGATGTACCGAGATGACAGCGACACTGCAAGGCAAGCGGATCGCGTTCCTGGCCACCGACGGCGTCGAGGAGGTCGAGTACGTTCAGCCGCGCGAGGCCGTCGAGAAGGCCGGCGCGACAGCCGAGCTGGTCTCGCTCAAGCCGGGCTCCATCCAGGCGTTCAACCACCTGGACCAGTCGAAGACGTACGACGTGGACGTCACCGCCGACAAGGCGGACGCCGCCGGGTACGACGCGCTTGTGCTGCCCGGCGGGGTGGCGAACCCGGACTTCCTGCGTACCGACCCGGACGCGGTGCGGTTCGTGAAGGCGTTCTTCGACGCTGGCAAGCCGGTCGGGGTGATCTGCCACGGCCCGTGGACGTTGATCGAGGCGGACGTGCTGCGGGGCCGACGGATCACGTCCTGGCCGAGCCTGCGGACGGACCTGACGAACGCCGGGGCCACCTGGGTCGACGAGGAGTGCGTCACCGACGGCAACCTCACCAGCAGCCGCAACCCCGACGACCTCCCCGCCTTCTGCGAAAAGATCACCCAAACCTTCGCCGCCTGACCGTCCCCCCTCGCCCCCGGCCCCGCCCCACCCTGTCGATCATGAGGTTGGCGGGAGCGATACGCCGATCCGGCCCCGGCAACCTCATGATCAACCCGGGGAGGGTGGGGGTGGGCGGGACGGGGTGGGGGTCGGGACGCATGGTTTCTGTTGGGCGGGAAAGTAGGCGGAATGACCCAAGCCTCCGCCGCCCCGGTGTTGAATCACCGGCAGATCCGGCTGCTCATGCTCGGTCTGATGACCGGCATGCTGCTGGCCGCACTCGACCAGACCATCGTCGGTACGGCCCTGCCGACAATCGTCGGTGAACTGGGTGGGATCAACCACTACTCGTGGGTGGTCACGGCGTACCTGCTCGCCTCGACGGCGTCGACGCCGTTGTACGGCAAGATGGCCGACCTGTACGGCCGCCGGCCGGTGTTCCTGTTCTCGATCGGCACGTTCCTGGTCGGGTCGTTGCTGGCCGGGTTGTCGCAGAACATGACCCAGCTGATCGTCACCCGGGGCATCCAGGGCCTCGGCGCGGGTGGCCTGATGACGTTGGCGTTCACGATCATCTCGGACGTGGTGTCCCCCCGCGATCGTGGCCGCTACCAGGGGTTGTTCGGCGCGGTGTTCGGCATCTCGTCGGTGGCTGGCCCGCTTGTCGGTGGTTACTTCGCGGAGACCGACTGGCGGTGGATCTTCTACATCAACGTGCCGCTGGGGATCCTTGCCATCGTGGTCTGCTACCACGTGATGCGGCTGATCCCGTTCGAGCGGCGTAAGCACGCGATCGACTGGCTGGGTGCGGGTCTGCTTGTCGCCGGGGTGAGCTGTCTGCTGCTGGCGTTGAGCTGGGGCGGCAACGAGTATCCGTGGGGTTCCGGGGTGATCATCGGCCTGCTGGCCGCGGGCGCGGTGCTGGCAGTGCTCTTCGTGCTCCAGGAGGCCCGTGTCGCCGAGCCGATCCTGCCGCTGCGGCTGTTCCGCAGCGCCACGTTCGCGCTCGCCAACTCCGCAGGCTTCGTGCTGGGTCTGGTGATGTTCGGGTCGATCATCTTCATCCCGCTGTACCTGCAGATCGTCAAGGGCGCCTCGCCGACCCGCAGCGGTCTGCTGATGCTGCCGATGATGGCGGGCATCATCGTCACGTCGATCGTCACCGGCCGGGCGATGAGCCGCATCGGGCGGTACAAGTGGTTCCCGGTCGCCGGGGCGGTGACGCTGGTGCTGGGCATGCTGCTGTTCACGAGGCTGCACGTGGACACCTCGCTGTGGGTGGCGTTCGGCTTCATGGTGGTCATCGGCGTCGGCCTGGGTCTGTGCATGCAGTCGCTGGTCCTGGCGGTGCAGAACGCGGTCTCGGTGCGGGACCTGGGCGCCGGTACGTCCTCGGCGACGTTCTTCCGGTCGCTTGGTGGTTCGTTCGGCGTGGCGATCCTCGGCACGCTGCTGTCCTCGCGGCTCAACACGCAGTTGGCCGAACGGCTGCCGGGCGCGATCGCCCAGCTTCCGCCGGACCAGCAGGCGGCGATCGCGGCGAGCGGCGGAACGAACATCTCGATCAACGACCCGGCGACGATCATGTCGTTGCCCGGTGCGGTGCGGGCCGCCATCCAGGAGTCGTTCGTCGACTCGCTGCACCTGGTCTTCCTGACCGCCGGCCTGGTCGCCATCGTGGCGGTGCTGGTCACAGTGGCGATGCCCAACAACACGCTGCGAGGTGCGGGGCCGGAGGGTGCCACCGGTGGTGCCGACCCGATCGGCGGTAAGGCTCCGGCGCCGGGCGGCAAGCCGCTCACCAAGGAGTCGAAGGATGAGGCCGCCGCCGACATGGAGGCCAAGTCCCAGACGATGATCTGACGGACCGCCGGCTCACCTACTTCAGGATGAGCCGGTTGGTCTGATCGAAGACGTCCAGGTCGGCCAGGGTCTCGTTGACCGAGGCGGAGAGCGGTGCCGGGAACCGGTCGCGGGGAAAGAAGCCCGCGTCGGTGGTCTCGTCGGTGGTCCGGGACAGCTGCCCGTCCCACTCCTCCACCTTGAACGCGGTGGTGAAGACCTGGTACGTGTGCCCGTACATGTTGGTGCTGGTCCGGTCCGGGCCGGTGTAGAGGGCGAACGCGCAGACCCGCAGCGCCCGCAACCCGGTCTCCTCGCGGACCTCGCGTACGGCGCAGTCGGCGATCGACTCACCCAGCTCCATGGCGCCGGCGGGCATTGCCCACTGGCCGTTGTCCGAGCGTTGGATCAGCAGGATGCGCCCGGCGTTGTCGTTGACCACGGCCCGGGCGCCGACGAACATCAGCGTCCGGTCACCGGCCAGCGCGCGTAGTTGCCCCACGTACGAATCGGCCCAGGAAATGCTCACCTGCGCCAATTTACGGGGGTTCCCAACGTGTGACCGGCGACACTAGCTTGTTACCCATGCGTAGCACGATGATGGACGCCCCTCTGCAGGTCTCCCGGATCCTCGACCACGGCGCCGGGGTGCACGGCACGGCCGAGGTGGTCACCTGGACCGGCGGCGAACCCCGCCGGATGACGTACGCCGAGGTGGGCCGCGCGGCGGCGCGGCTGGCACACGCGCTGCGCGACGAGTGCGGGGTGACAGGCGACGAGCGGGTCGCCACGTTCATGTGGAACAACAACGAGCACCTGGTGGCGTACTTCGCGGTGCCGAGCATGGGTGCGGTGCTGCACACCCTCAACATCCGGCTCTTTCCCGACCAGGTCGCCTACATCGCCAACCACGCGCAGGACCGGGTGGTGCTCGTCGACAGCACGCTCATCCCGCTGCTGGCCCGGGTGATCGGCGAGCTGGCCACAGTGCGGCACGTCGTGGTGGTCGGCGGCGGTGACCCGGCGCCCCTGGTGGCTGCTGCCGGTGACCGGATCACCGTGCACCACTGGGACGCGCTGCTCGCCGACCGTCCCGACACGTTCGACTGGCCCGAGGTGGACGAGCGGGACGCGGCGGCGCTCTGCTACACCTCGGGCACCACCGGACATCCCAAGGGCGTCGCCTACTCGCACCGCTCGATCTACCTGCACTCGTTGCAGGTCTGCATGCCCGAGGGGTTCGGCCTCGGGCCGACCGATCGGGAGCTGGCGATCGTGCCGATGTTCCACGCCATGTCGTGGGGCCTGCCGTACGCGGCGTTCCTGTCCGGCGCGTCGCTGATCATGCCGGACCGGTTTCTCCAGGCGGCGCCGATCGCCGAGATGATCGCCGCCGAGCGGCCGACGCTGGCCGGCGCGGTGCCGACCATCTGGACCGACCTGCTCGCATACCTGGACACCCACGACGTGGACACCTCGTCGCTCACCGAGGTGATCGTCGGTGGCTCGGCCTGCCCGCCGGCCCTGATGCACGCGTTCGACGAGCGGCACGGCATCGACGTGATCCACGCCTGGGGGATGACAGAGATGTCCCCGCTGGGTTCGGTCTCCCGCCCACCGGCCGGCGCGAGCGGTGAGCAGGCGTGGCGCTACCGCTACACGCAGGGCCGGGTGCCGGCCGGCGTGCAGGCGCGCATCGTCGGCCCGGCGGGCGAGCCACTGCCCGCCGACGGCACGTCAGTGGGCGAGCTGGAGGTCCGGGGGCCGTGGGTGACCGCACGGTACGTCGGTGACGACGCCCCCGACGAGGAGAAGTTCCGCGACGGCTGGCTGCGTACCGGGGACGTGGGCACGCTGTCCCCGGACGGGTACCTGACGCTCACCGACCGGGCCAAGGACGTGATCAAGTCCGGTGGTGAGTGGATCTCCTCGGTGGAGCTGGAAAATGCGCTGATGGCCCATCCGGCGGTGCTGGAGGCCTGCGTGGTGGGGGTGCCGGACGAGCGGTGGGGCGAGCGTCCGTTGGCCACCGTGGTGGTCCGGGAGGGCGGCACGGCGACCGCCGAGGAACTGCGCGACTTCCTGGCCGCCACAGTTGTCCGCTGGCAGCTGCCCGAGCGGTGGGCGTTCATCGACGCGGTGCCCAAGACCAGCGTCGGGAAGTTCGACAAGAAGGTCGTCCGTTCGCGGTACGCCGGAGGCGAGCTCAGTGTCCGGGAGCTGACAGCCCCGTAACGTTTTAGCGGGCACCGTCGCCTGTTGGGGAAGAGGGAATTCTCCTGATCATTTCCTCCCCAGGGGGCGGCCCCGGCGTTCGCACCGCGCCGGGGCCGCCCTTTCCTTGCGGGTAACCCGCACCGTCATTGTTGCGAAAATTGTTCGGCTCTGTCCTGATGACGGGGAAATCAGCAGCCGAAGACCCGATCAGGCGTCGCTGGTGGGGATCTGGACCTTGCCCACCACCGAGTCCTCTACCGCCTGGTGGGCCGCCGCCGCGTCCGCCAGCGGGTAGGTGTGCAGCGGCAGGCCGGCGTCGGCGCCCACCCGGATGCCACCCTGGTTGGCCGCCGCCGCCACGTCGACCACGCCCTGTGCCTTTGCCGCCTTCGGCTCCGTGTAGACCAGCACGAACTGCCACCTGCTGTTGAGCGCGAACAGTGGACGGACCGGCACCGTCATCTCGGCGCCACCGTCGTCGGCGTACACGCAGACAGCGCCGCCCTGCCGGAGGACCTGCGCGTCCGTCGACGCGTTGCGGGCAGGGGAGACCTCGACGACCGTGTGGACCCCGTCCGGGGCGATCTTGCGGACCTCTTCGACCACGTCCTGCTCCCGGTAATTGATCACCAGGGAGGCGCCGGCCGCCGCAGCGAGCTGCGCCTTCTCCGGGCTGCTCACCGTGGCGATCACAGTGGCGTCAGCCCACCGGGCCAACTGGATCGCCGCGTTGCCGACAGCGCCCGCCCCGCCCTGCACCAGCACTGTGTGGTCGGCCAACGCGCCGGAGCGCAGCGCGTCCGGCATGAGCTCGCCGGCCGTCAGGCAGCGGTGCGCGGTCAGGAACGGGATGCCCAGGCTCGCCCCCAGCTCGAACGAGGCGTCACCCAGCGGCACCGTCTGCCGCACCGGCACCAGCGTGTACTCCGCGGCGGTGCCCCACGGCCGCTGCCAGGCAGCCTCCCAGATCCAGACCCGTTCACCGATCAGCTCGGCGTCGACTCCCGTGCCGACCGCCTCGATCACTCCCGCGCCGTCCTGCCCGGGGATCTGCCACCTCTTCGGCGCGGAGGACCGCCGGGACTTCCAGTCCGTCGGGTTCACCCCGGACACCGCCATCCGGACCAGGACCTCGCCCGCCCCCGGCTCCGGCACCGGGCGGTCGACCAACTCCAGCACCGAAGGGTCGCCGGTGCGCTCGTACACGATGGCCTTCATCCGTCGACTCCTCAGCTGTCCGGCGCGCGGCACCCGTGTCGAGCACCGTCGCCTGCGGTACCCCGCACGGTCCCCGTCATGCCGACCGAGACCGGCCCGGAAACCGCACAACCGGGGACAGCCGTGACGGCGCGCAGGTCAACCCTTCAGCCCGCCCACCAGCTCCGGGGTCAACTCACCGATCGAACCCAGCGTCGCCGCCGCCAACGCGGCCGCATCCGGGTCCAGGGGGTACGAGCCGTGCGGCACCGCCACCACCCGCATCCCTGCCGCGGCAGCCGAGCGGACCCCGTTCGACGAGTCCTCCACCGCCGCACAGCGGGTCGCGTCGACGCCGAGGCGCTGCGCGACGGTCAGGTACACGTCCGGTGCCGGCTTGCCCCGCTCGGTCTCCTCGGTGGACAGGGTGACGGCGAAAGCGTCGGTCAGACCCGTGGCGTCCAGCGCCGCAGCGATCAGCCGGGTCGGCGACGAGCTGGCCAGCCCCAGCGGCCACCGCGCGGCCATCCGGCGCACCACCTCGTCCGCGCCGTCGATGAGGGGTACGTGTTCCCGGTAGCGCCGGGCCATCTCCCGCACCACCTCGTCGGCGACCTGCTCAGCGGTGCGCCGCACGCCCAGCTCGCCACTGAGATAGGCGGCCCACTCGCCGGTGCTCATACCCATCAGCCGACGCTGGGTGTCCGGCTGCCACGTCCCGCCGTGCTCGGCCACGTACGCCCGCCGGACCTCCTCCCACACGGGCTCGGAATCCACGATCACGCCGTCCAGGTCGAAAACCACAGCATCCACCACGGGCCCATCCTGCCCGACCCGGAGGCGTCCGGTCAGGCGGGCAGTGGGGGCAGCCCGATCGGGCTGTCCGGCGGGATCAGCGTGTGACAGGACCGGGCGATCGGTTCCAGCAGCTCACGCAGCCGGTCGGTGCGATCCACGCCGAGGGCCAACCACGGGTGTTCGGCGGCCCGGTCGGTGGCGTCCTCGACGGCCTGGAAGTCGGCCCGACTCTGCTCGGTGGCCGTACCGTCCGGTGCCAACCAGCCGCGCTGTGTCAGCCGCTCGCAGGCGGCGTGCCACTGCTCTTCCGTCCAGCCCCGGCCCAGCAGGTTCACAGGTGACATGCCGACGGCCACCTTCCAGGCCAGCGTCTCCACCGGGTCCAGGCCAGCGGCCACCAGCGCCGCAACGTGCCCGTCGCCCCGCTGCTCGCGCAGCGTCGTCGCGGCCTGCCAGATTCGGGCCAGGGGGTACTCCCCGATCGGCAGCGCCGCATTGGCAGCGCCGAGCACCCGGCCCGCCGTCTGCGCCGCAGTGGCGGCCTCCTCCAGCAGGTCGGCGGTCTCCATGAGGTGCGCCTCGGGCAACTCGTAGGTCAGCTCGGCGAGCGCCTGCACGGCACCTGTCAGCCGGGCCCGCAACGCCTCCGTCGGCGTGGCCAACCGCCACACCGCCGGCAGCGCCCGGCTCACCATCGGCGGCGCGAAGGTGAAGAAGGCGGCAATCACCGGAGCCGCCTCGGTGGCGCCCAGCGGCGCGGAGCGGCCCGCGAAGTAGCCACGCCAGTACCCGCGCAGGCCGACCGCCTCGTACGCGGCACGGGCCCGGGGATGGAAGTAGGTGACAGCGTGCACCGCTTCGAAGTGCGTCCACATCAGCCGGGCGGTCCGCCCAGGCTCAGCCAGCGTCGTCACACCGCACCTCCGCGTCCCCGTCCGGATGCCCACCCCGGGGCGGCGGACCGCCCAGGGGGTGACGCCGAACCTACTGCCGGTGGGTAACCGGCCGGAAGCCCCATGTGAACAACTCCATCGCGCCCGGACGACAACCGGGGCGATCCAGACAGGTCACTGGGCGGCGAGCACGTCCACCACGAAGCGCAGCGGGCCGGTCGGACGACCGCCAGCGGCTGCCTCGTCGTTGCCGTACGCCAGCTCGCCCGGGATGTCGAGCTGCACCCGGCTGCCCACGGTCACGCCCACCAGGCCCTGGTCCCAGCCGGGAATGACCTGCCCCACCCCGATGGCGAAGGTGGCCGGCTGGCCCGCGTTCCAGGACGAGTCGAACTCCTTGCCGTCCTTGTAGAACACGCCCACGTAGTTGGTGGTGATGGTCTGGCCCTGCTTGACGGCCGGGCCGGTGCCCTTGATCACCGGGGTGACAGTGAGCTTCTTCAGCTCGCCAGTGCCGGCCTTCACCGTCGGCTTCTTGCTCAGCGCCGGGTCGGCGTTCTCGGGCATCTGCGGAGCCGGGGGCGCGGTGGGGGCGTCCGCAGCCGGGGCGGACGCCGACGGGGTCGCACCTGCCTGGTTGGTGGGCTTGTCGTCGCCCCGGTTCCGGTCGATCCACACGAAACCGCCGATCAGCAGCGCCATCACGGCGACGCCGGCGAGGCCACCCGCCCACGCGTTGCGGCGCCGCTTCGCCTCGGCGGCCTTCTGCGCCGCCAGCTGGGCGGCCAGACGCCGCCCCGCCTTCGTCGCCGGGCTCTGGCCCTCCGACCGGTTCTGCTGCGTCCGCTCGCTCACGTCGTCGACTCCCTGCTGCGAAGGTGTGGCCGGCACCCGGTGCCGGGGGGAAAGCCGACGCACACGGTACCCGCCCTGCGGCCCGCTGTGCCCGCCCCGGACGTCTCGGATCGCCCAGGGAGGCCGTCGCGGGACGTTATTCGGGTACGACCATGAAGTCGGTCACGAACGACGTGACACTCCCGTCGGCCGCGCGCCCGATCCAGGTTCCGTAGCAACCGTCGCCCCAACCCGTGGTGACGGTGACGACGTTCGCGCCGGTGGTCTCGTCCAGCACGGCCGTGATCAGCCCCGGGACCTGCGACTCGGGCGGCTCCGCGGGGATGAAGACCTCCTCGACGCGATCCTCGTCCCAGGCTTCCAGGGCGGCGAGCGCTGTCGGGTCGGCGAGAGTGCCGGCGCCGGCGTCCACCCCGTACCCGAAGTAGTCGTCCGGGCCGAGGGCGGCGACATCCTGGTCGCCCGCGACGGCCGGCTCCCAGCGCACCGTCGGCGCCTCGGAGATCACCAGCTCCAGTGCCGCCACCCGCCGGTCGACCTCGGCGTCCTCCCGCAGCACCGCAGCCACCCAGGCGCGGGCGGGATGACGCCCAGGCGGCACCGTGACAGTGAACGGCTCGGCCTCAGGGCGGACCAGCGGGTCGCACCCGACCACCTGGCCGGTCGGCAGCACGATGTCGCCCACCGGGTGGACCTCGATCAGGTACGCGCCGTGCGCATCGGTGAAGCGCGCCCCGGGCGTCAACAACCGGTCCAGGTCAGGGGTGTACGGCATGAGGGCTCCTCCGGTTGCCAGCGGCCGGCGGAGCGTACCCGGTCCGGCCGACACCCCTCGTCGCTGCCGTACCGGTCAGGCGGTCTTGCGCGGTGCGGTCTTGCGGGCGGTCGTCTTCTTCGCCGGTTCGGCCTTCTTCGCCGCTGTCTTCTTGGCGGCGGTCTTCTTCGCCGGCTCGGCCTTGGCTGCCGTCTTCTTCTCGGCGGCCTTCTTGGTGGCGGTCTTCTTCGCAGGGGTCTTCTTGGCGGCTGCCTTCTGCGCCGAGCGGGCCGACGAGATGGGCGTCGGCTCGCCGCCACCGCCGCGGGCCGGTTGCTCGCCGCGCGCCGCACGGGCCCTGTCCACCGACGCCTTCAGCGCGGCCATCAGGTCCACCGCCGCGGCCGGAGCCTCCTCGGCCTCCTCCGGCTGGACGACCTCCCGACCCTCCACCTTGGCGTCGATGACCTCCTGCAATGCCGCCCGGTAGTCGTCGGTGAACACGTCCGGCTCGAACTCGCCGGCCATCGAGTCGATAAGCGAACTGGCCATCGCCAACTCCGGCGGGCGGACCTTGAGGTCCTCGTCGAGGAAACCGAAATCCGGGGTACGGATCTCGTCCGGCCAGAGCATCGTGTTGAGCAGCAGCACACCCTCGCGCACCCGCAGCGTTGCGAGCTGCTCCCGCTGGCGCAGCGCCACCTTGACGATCGCCACCCGCTCCGAGTCGATGAGCGCGTCGCGCAGCAGCACGTACGGCTTGGTGGCAGTGCCCTCCGGTTCGAGGAAGTACGCCTTGTTGTAGAGGATCGGGTCGACCTGCTCGGCGGGTACGAACTCCAGCACGTCGATGGCGCGTGAGCTGGTCAGGGGCAGCTCGGCGAAGTCCTCGTCGGTGAGGATCACCATTTCGCCGCCGCCGATGTCGTAGCCCTTGGCGATGTCGTCGTAGGTGACCTCCTCGCCGCAGACCGAGCAGGTGCGCTTGTAGCGGATCCGACCGCCGTCCTCGCGGTGGACCTGGTGGAACCGGATGTCCTTCTCCTCGGTCGCGGAGTAGAGCTTCACCCCGATCGAGACGAGCCCGAACGACACGGCTCCCTTCCAGATGGCACGCATCCTGCGCTCCCTTCCCCGGTATCGACCATGCTCGCATCCGAAAGAACCGGACGCGAGGTGTTCGGCCTGGTACTACAGTCGGGTCGTGCCCGGAGCGCCGCTCAAGCCGATGCTCGCGATGACCGGGCCCCTCCCTGCGGGTGACGGCTGGGCCTACGAGTTCAAATGGGACGGCATCAGGGCACTCGCCGACATCTCCGGTCGTGCTCAACATCTGTACGCCCGTACCGGCGTGGAGATCACCGCCGCGTACCCGGAGCTGGCCACCCTGCCCGAGCAGGTCGACGACGTGCTGCTCGACGGCGAGGTGGTGCTGTTGGGCGAGGGCGGGCAGCCGTCGTTCACCGCGTTGGCCGAGCGCATGCACGTCCGGGACCGCAACAAGGCGGCACGGTTGGCGGCGGTCATGCCGGTCACGTACATGATCTTCGACCTGCTGCGGATCAATGGCGACGACCTGACCGGCTGGCCGTACGAGCGCCGCCGGGAGGCCCTGGACGCGCTCGCGCTCGGCGGTGCCCGGTGGGCGGTGCCGCCGGTCTTCTCCGACGGCCCGGCCACCTACGAGGCGGCCGGCGAGCACGGCCTGGAGGGCGTGATGGCCAAGCGGGTCGACGCCGTCTACCGGCCGGGGGTGCGCTCGCCGGACTGGGTGAAGGTCAAGCTGGAGGTGACCGGCGACTTCGTGGTGGGCGGCTGGCGGCCGGGAGCGCGCCGCATCGGCGGGCTGCTGGTCGGCGTACCCGGCCCGGACGGCCGGCTGATCTACCGTGGGCGGGTCGGCGGCGGGATCGGCGCAGCCATGGAACGGCAGCTCCTCGCCGAGCTGGAGCCGTTGCGCTCCGGCGTGTCACCGTTCGCGGCGGGTGTGCCGCGCGAGGATGCCCGGGGTGCCATCTGGGTAGAACCCCGGGTGGTGGTGGAGGTGAAGTACGGCCAGCGCACCCCCGACGGCCGGCTGCGCTTCCCCCGGGTGCTGCGGATGCGCCCGGACAAGCCGCCGGAGGAGGTCGACGATGCCGGCTGACCGGCTGAAGGTGGACGTCGAGGGCCGCCCACTGGAGTTGTCCAACCTGGACAAGGTCCTCTATCCGGCGGCAGGCTTCACAAAGGGTGAGGTGATCGACTACTACACCCGGATCTCGCCGGTGCTACTGCCGCACCTGGCCGACCGACCGGTGACCCGGATCCGGTTTCCCAACGGGGTGGACGACAAATCGTTCTTCGAGAAGAACAAGCCGGCAGCCACCCCGGACTGGGTGCGGGTGGAAACCCTGCCAGCGCCCGGCTCGACCAAGGGCCGGGAGACCATCGACTACGTGGTCGCCGACGACTTGCCAACCCTGGTCTGGCTGGCCAACCTGGCCGCGCTGGAGCTGCACACACCGCAGTGGAAGGTCGGCGAACACCCGGACATGATGGTTGTCGACCTGGACCCGGGGCCGCCGGCAGGGCTCGCCGAGTGCTGCCCGGTGGCGGTGCTGATGCGCGACCGGCTCGCCGACGACGGCATCGACTCGTACCCGAAGACGTCAGGCAAGAAGGGCATGCAGCTGTGCTGCCCGATCGCCGGCAACCAGTCCGCCGACGACGTCTCCGCCTACGCGCGTCGCATCGCGCAGGAGTTGGAGAAGGAGCACCCGAAGCTCATCGTGTCGAAGATGGCCAGGAACCTGCGCCCCGGCAAGGTCTTCATCGACTGGAGTCAGAACAACGCGGCGAAGACGACAGTCGCGCCGTACTCGCTGCGCGCCCAGCGGGCACCATCGGTGTCGACGCCGCTGACCTGGGACGAGGTCGAGGCCGGCGCCCGCGGCCGGAAGCCGGCCGTCCGCCAGTTCACCTCCGCCGAGGTCCTGGACCGTGTCGAGGAGTACGGCGACCTGCTCGCCCCGCTGCTCGACGGCGGCCCGGAACTGCCCGCGCGCTGACGTTGCCGACAACTACGGCTGTCGGCCGACGACGGTCGGGACCAAAGTCGTTGAGTAGGGTGAATCCGACGTCGTCACCGGGGAGCGGACATGCAGGCAACCGTCACTGTCGACCTACCCGTCGACGTCGAACGTCCCCTGCTCAGCTATCGCGACGAGGCCACCGGTGAACGCGTCGACCTGGCCGCGCACCAGCTCGGTGCCTGGGCGGCGCGCAGCGCGAGCCTCCTGCGGGACGGCTGCGGGCTCGGCCCCGGCAGCCGCGTAGCGGTGCTGCTGCCGCCGCACTGGCGTACCGCCGCGGTGTTGTTGGGGGCGTGGGCCTCGGGCCTGGCGGTGTCGTTCCGGCCGCGCGCCACGGCGGGCCTGCCCGTGCTCGAACCGGGCGGGGACCGGCCGTTCGACGCGGTCTTCGTGACGCCGGAGCGGCAGGACGACTGGCTGGAGGACGTGCCGGACGCCACGCACCGCTACCTGGTGGGCACCGGGCCGGGTCGCCTGGCCGACGTGCCGTTGGGCTGGCTCGACTGGTCCGCCGAGGTGCTCCGGCACCCGGACGTCACGCCCGACCACGCCGCCATCCACCCGTCGGATCCGGCCAGCGCGGACGGGACGACCTACGGGCAGTGGGGTGCGCTCGCCCAGGAGGTCGCGGGGATGCTGGGCCTGCGCGCCGGCGATCGGCTGCTTGTCGACGCCGCCGAGCACGAGCAGCCGCTGAAGTGGTTGCTCGCGCCGCTGTCGGCTGGCGCGTCAGTGGTGATCAGCGCCAACCTCGACCCGGCGCGGCGGGACGCGGTCGTCGCCGCCGAACAGGCGACCCGGGTCCTCTGACCCGCGCCCGCCAGGCCCAACAGCGCTTGGCGAACCTGTTCCGTTACATCGTCATCCGCCCTGTTCACAGGGTCTTTCGTCGATGCCGTAGGCGTGTTCTCATACCCCACGACGACGTCATCGACGCGCACCGCTTCCCGCACTGAAAGGTGCAACGATGCACAGGAGACCAACCTTCCGACTGGCCGTCCTCACCGCCACCGCCGCGACGCTCCTGGCGTCCGGCGGCGCCTCCGGGGCGCTTGCCACTGCCGCCCCCGCCTCTCCGGGTGTCGAGGCGTGTGAGTCGGGCGCCGACCGGCACAGCGCGGCCCGGGTCGCCAAGGGCGCCACCGCGCAGGAGCCAGAGCTGTACTCCACGAACGAGGCGAAGGCCTATGGGGTGGTCAAGGACGCCCCGCGCCTGGCCAACGGCAGCGTCACAGTGCCGACGGTCTTCCACATGGTGTCGGACCACCCTCTCAGCGCGGCCGAGCGGACCAGGTGGAACACCCTGATCGCCGCGCAGCTGACCGTGCTCAACGACTCGTTCGCGGGCCGTACGGCGGCGAACGCCTCCGACACGCCGTTCCGGTTCTCGCTCGTCGAGACGACGTGGACGGTGAACAGCGCCTGGTACACGGTCGAGCCGGGCAAGAACGAGCGGGACATGAAGAGGGCGCTGCACACCGGCGACTCGGAGACCCTCAACGTGTACGCGGCCAACATCGGCGGCGGTCTACTCGGCTGGGCGTACTTCCCGAAGGACTACAACAACGGCCGCGCGTACATCGACGGTGTGGTGATGCTCGACGAGTCGATGCCGGGCGGCACCGCCGGCAAGTACGCCCTCGGCGACACCCTGACGCACGAGGTCGGGCACTGGCTGATGCTGGAGCACACCTTCGCGCACGGCTGCTCCGCCGCAGGTGACTTCGTGGAGGACACCCCGCGCGAGGCGGGGCCGCAGTTCGACTGCCCGGTGGGCGCGGACTCCTGCACCGCACCAGGGCTGGACCCGATCCACAACTTCATGGACTACACGCAGGACTCCTGCATGAACATGTTCACAGCCGGACAGGCCGACCGGATGAGCGACGCCTGGGTGGCGTTCCGAGCCGGCGGCGCCGGCTGACCAGGGCGCAGTGGTCTTGATCGACTCGGTTTCCTTGAAGGCGCGGTATCAGAGCGCTGGGGATACCCCGATTTCCTGGAAACCGAGTCGATCAAACTGCCGTCAGTCGAACGACGGCAGGGACGGGCCGAGGACGTCGTCGGCGTCGACGATCGTGTACGCGTACCCCTGCTCGGCGAGGAAGCGCTGCCGGTGCGCCGCGTACTCGGTGTCGATCGTGTCCCGGGACACCACCGTGTAGAAGTGCGCCTGCCGCCCGTCGGACTTCGGCCGGAGCACCCGGCCCAGCCGCTGCGCCTCTTCCTGGCGCGATCCGAACGTGCCTGACACCTGGATCGCCACCGCCGCCTCGGGCAGGTCGATCGAGAAGTTGCCGACCTTGGAGATCACCAACGTCCGCAGCTCGCCGGACCGGAACGCGTCGAACAACCGCTCGCGCTCCTTGTTCGTGGTCGAGCCCTGGATGATCGGCGCGTCGAGGTATTCGCCGAGCTGGTGCAACTGGTCGATGTACGCGCCGATCACCAGCACCTGATCCTCCGGGTGCCGGTCGACGAGCGCCTTCACCACCGGCAGCTTCGTGCGGGCGGTAGCCGCCATCCGGTACCGCTCCTCGGCCTCCGCCGTCGCGTACGACATCCGCTCCGCGTCGGTGAGGGTCACCCGGACCTCGACACACTCGGCCGGGGCGATCCAGCCCTGCGACTCGATGTCCTTCCACGGCGCGTCGTACCGCTTCGGACCGATCAGGCTGAACACGTCGCCCTCCCGGCCGTCCTCGCGTACCAATGTCGCCGTCAGGCCCAGCCGGCGGCGGGCCTGGAGATCCGCGGTGAACCGGAAGATCGGCGCGGGCAGCAGGTGCACCTCGTCGTAGACGACAAGGCCCCAGTCGCGGGCACCGAACAGGTCAAGGTGGGTGAACGCGCCGCCGCGCCGCGAGGTGAGCACCTGGTACGTCGCGATGGTGACCGGGCGGATCTCCTTACGCTCGCCGGAGTACTCGCCGATCTCCTCCTCGGTGAGCGAGGTGCGGGCGATCAGCTCCCGCTTCCACTGCCGGCCGGCGACGGTGTTGGTGACCAGGATCAGCGTTGTCGCCTTCGCCTCGGCCATCGCCGCCGCCCCGACAAGGGTCTTGCCGGCCCCGCAGGGCAGCACCACCACACCCGACCCGCCGGCCCAGAACGCCTCGACGGCTTCCCGCTGGTACGACCGCAGCGTCCACGGCTTGCGCCCGTCCTTGCCGGCCTCGGCCAGCTCGATCGGGTGCGCCTCGCCGTCGACGTACCCGGCCAGGTCCTCCGCCGGCCAACCCAACTTCAGCAGCGCCTGCTTGAGCCGGCCACGCTCGGACGGGTGCACCTGGATCGTGTCGTCGTCGATCTTGTTCCCAAGCATGCCGGCGAGCTTCTTGCTCTTGGCCACCTCGATCAGCACGAGCCGGTCCAGCGCACGCAGCACCAACCCGTACGCCGGGTCGTTGGCGAGTTGGAGCCGGCCGTACCGGTCCATCGTCTCGGCGACGTCCACCAGGAGCGCGTGCGGCACCGGGTACCGCGAGTATTTGAGCAGCGAGTCCACCACGCCCTCGGCGTCGTGCCCGGCGGCGCGGGCGTTCCAGAGCCCGAGCGGGGTCAGCCGATAGGTGTGCACATGTTCGGGAGAGCGCTCCAGCTCGGCGAACGGCGCGATCGCCATCCGGCAGGCCTGCGCGTCGGGGTGGTCGATCTCCAGCAAAAGGGTCTTGTCCGACTGAACGATCAGTGGTCCACCACTCACGCCAGCGTCCTCTCCTCGATTGGCTGTCGGGTCGCGGCAGTCGCTTACCCGACGCTGGCCGACCATCCAGTGTCGCACGATCCGGGATCAGCAAAGAAAGATGCCGACTGGGCGCAACCGCGACCGTACTGACAAACGTCTAGCAATGGGACGACTGTCCAGGGGAGGTCTCATGAAGCGGTTCCGGATCACTTCCCGGCTGGTCGCCCCGCTGGTGGTCGTGCTGGTCGGCACCGGCGCGTGCACGTTCGATCCGCAGTCCGGCGGGGGTGGCGGCGGGGGAGCCGCCCCGGCAGGTGCGGCGGAACAGGTAACGGGGGCGAGCGGCACGTCCGGGCCGGACCAGCGCGGCCGGCCAACGCCGGCCGCGCCGACGGCGGGGCCGACCAGCAGCGCCACGACGAAACCCAAGCCCAAGCCGACCCGCAGCACGCCCGCCCCGACCACGGCCGCGCCCACTGCCCGAGCCGCCGGCTGCCCGCAGGGCGAGCACCAGCGCGCTGTGGAGACCTACCTAGCCCAGTTGGGCGGGTTCGGGCCGGTGACCGTGGACGGCCAGCAGTCCGCCGCCGACTGCGCGGCCATCAAGAAGTTCCAGAAGAGGTACGGCATTCGCCCCGTCGAGGGTCGCGCCGGGCCAACCACGTTCGACGTGGCGAAGCGACTCGCCACCACCGATCCGACCCGCTGCAAGGCGGGCACCGGCACCACGTTCTGCGTGGACCTGACCCGCCAGACAGTGTGGGCCCTGCGCAACGGCAAAGTGATCATGGAACCGACGGTGACGCGGACCGGCATGTCCGGCTACCGCACCCCGTCCGGCACGTACGCCGTCAACTACCGCAACCCCAAGGAGTGGTCCAACCCGTACGAGGTGTGGCTGCCGTACTGGCAGCACTTCACCCAGGGGATGGGCTTCCACGAGACCACCACCTACCTGCACGACAAGTCCATCGGCTCGCACGGCTGTGTCAACCTGCTGCACGCCGACGCCGTCCGGATGTGGGAGTTGGGCAAGGTCGGCACACGCGTCGTTCTGGTCGGCCGTCGGCCCGGCACCTGAGTGACCTGCCCGACTCCGGGTTTTAACCCCTGTCACAGCGGTCCCAGGAGTGACACTCTTGGGAGTTCAGGGGCCGAACCGGGCGGGGAGGGCTGGG
Source organism: Micromonospora sp. NRRL B-16802 (assembly GCF_001279555.1). Lineage (NCBI taxonomy): Bacteria > Bacillati > Actinomycetota > Actinomycetes > Micromonosporales > Micromonosporaceae > Micromonospora > Micromonospora sp. NRRL B-16802. The sequence goes on from NZ_LGEB01000086.1 coordinate 54,749, forward strand.
CATGACGGTCGACCGTGACGTGATCGCAGAACACGAGCAGGCACCGCCCGACGAGGTGTCCCGAGCGACAGTGGTCGCGTACGGCGTCGCCGCGACGCTCCTGCTCGGATGGTTCCTCTTCGGCTGGCTGGTGCTCCAGCAGGGCTTCGTCGACTCGGTCGGGGAGTCCGCAGGCGCCGGCTTCGCGCTGCTGCTGATCGTCTCGGTCATCGGCACCGTACGCCGCAGCCGCAGTCACCGCTGATCCAACAGCGTTCCCCATTCATGGGGCAGTTCCGTCTTGTCCAATGGTCGTGTGGCGGCGCCGCTGTGGAGCTGCCCCACTTATGGGGCGGCTCTGTTTGGTCCGGCGGTCGTGTGGCGGCACCGCTGTAGAGCTGCCCCACTTTTGAGGCAGCCCTGTCTTGCCCGGCGGTCGTGTGGCGGCGCCGCTGCTGCGTGCCCCACGCATGGGGCAGCTCGACAGGGAGCGGCCATACCCCTGCGGGCTGGCGGCGGGCGGGTGGCGCTCGACCGGACTGGCAGGGTGGACGGCGGCGAGCGCGCTGGGCAGGTCACAGGCACGGGACCGCGCTGACCGAGCGCACGAGGGCGGGCTAACGTGAGGGGCGTGGCGCTCTCCCTGGCGATCTCGCCCTGCCCCAACGACACGTTCGTCTTCGACGCCCTGGTGCACGGTCGGGTGCCCGGCGCACCGCCGGTCGAGGTGACGTACGCGGACGTGGACGTCACCAACACGGCAGCCGAGCGGGGCGCATTCGACCTGGTGAAGGTGAGCTTCGCGGCGCTGCCCTGGCTCCTCGACAAGTACCACCTGCTGCCCTGCGGCGGCGCTCTCGGCCGGGGATGTGGGCCCCTGGTGCTCACCCGGGGCGACCGCGCGGGCGGCCCCGACCGCACCGACCTGACCGGTGCCACGGTGGCGGTGCCGGGCGACCGGACCACCGCGTACCTGCTGTTCCGGCTCTGGTCGGCGGGCCGGCCGCCGGCGCGGATCGAGGTGGTTCCGTTCCACGAGATCATGCCGGGCGTCGCGGCTGGCCGGTACGACGCCGGGCTCGTCATCCACGAGGCACGGTTCACCTACCACCGGCACGGCCTGACCGCGCTCGTCGACCTCGGCGAGTGGTGGGAGGCCGACACCGGCCTACCCATCCCCCTCGGCGCGATCCTGGCCCGGCGTGGCGTCGTCGACCCGGAGGCCGCCGCCGGCTGGATCCGCGAGTCGGTCCGGCAGGCCTGGGCGGACCCGACGGCCAGCCGGGAGTACGTGCTTGCGCACGCCCAGGAAATGGAGCCCGACGTGGTGGACCGGCACATCGACCTCTACGTCAACGAGTTCACCGCTGACCTTGGGGAAGCCGGTTTCGCCGCGGTGACGGCACTGCTCGACCGGGCCGCCGACGCCGGGCTCGTGCCTCAGACCTCCAGCTCGCGCGCCACCGCGTGGACCAACTGAGCGATCTTCTGCGCGGCCTTCTTGTCCGGGTACCGACCCCGACGCAGGTCCGGTTGGACCTTCGCCTCCAGCACCTTGATCATGTCTTCGACGAGACCGTGCAGCTCCTCGGCCGGTCGCCGGCGCAGCTCCGCCATCGACGGCGGCGCGTCCAACAGTTTGACGCCCATGGCCTGCGAGCCCCGGCGGCTGTCCACCACGCTGAAGTCGACCCGTTGACCACCCTTGAGGTCGGTGACGCCCGCAGGCAGGGCACCCTTGGGCAGAAACACGTCGCCGCCCTCGTCGCTCGTGACGAAGCCGTATCCCTTGGCCGTGTCGTACCACTTCACTCGACCCGTAGGCACCTGTAAACCCCTGCTTCACTTGAGCCGCTACTGCTCCAAGGCTAGCTGGATCATGCCGTCGAGCGCCGCTGGGAATCCGACGAGATCGTCAAGCACCAGCTTCGCCCCGGCCGCGCGCAACTCCTGCGCGGAACACGGGCCCGTCGCTACACCGATCCCGGGCAGCCCGGCGGCTTCCGCAGCCACCATGTCCGCCACATGGTCACCGACGTAGTGGGTCGCGTCGTGCTCCCTCAAAGCGATCGCCTTCTGCTCGGCGAACAGGTCACCGGCCAGCTCGTCGACCTTAAGGCCCAAGTGATCCAGGTGCAGCCGGGCCAGCCGACCCATCTTGGCAGTGACAACCAGCACACGACCGCCCCGTGCGCGGATCGCGTCGACCGCCTCCCGGGCGCCGGGCATCGGGACCGTCGGGGTGATCGCGTACGCCGGGTACAGCTCCCGGTACGCCAACACGGCCGACTCGACCTGCTCCGGCGGAAACCAGTACGCGAGCTCGGTACGCAGCGGCGGCCCGAGCCGGGACACGGCCAGATCGGCGTCCACCGGCACGCCCGTCCTGGCGGTCAGCGCCCGGAAGGTCGCGGCGATGCCGGGGCGGGAATCCACCAGGGTCATGTCGAGATCGAATCCGACGGTCGGTGCGGGCATGTCGAGAAACGTACCCGGTGACCCGGGGTCGGCCGGACGTCCGAGGGGCGCGACTGCCCCGTCCCGGGCTAGCGTGGAAAGACGATGACCACCTCACTCGCCGACCACCTGCGGTCACTGCCCGACGAGTCGCTGGCCGCGCTGCTCCAGCTTCGGCCGGACCTCGTCGTGCCCGTGCCGGCCGACATCTCCGCCCTGGCCATCCGCGCCCAGTCCCGGGTCTCGGTGGCACGCGCGCTGGACGGGCTCGACCAGTTCACCATGCAGATCCTCGACGCCGCCCGGCTCACCCGGCACCCGGACGAGGGCACCACGGACACCGACTCCGTGCTCGCCATGGCGACCGCCGGCCCGCACCCACCGGCGCCGACGTCCGTCCGGGCCGCCGTCGACCGGCTACGGGCGCTCTTCCTGCTGTACGGCCCCGAGCACGCCCTGCACGTGGCGGCCGCCGTCGACGAGGTGTCCCCGTACCCCGCTGGGCTCGGCCGACCCGCCGCGGACCTGGACCTGCGCTCGGCCGCGCTCTGCGCGGACCCGGCGAAGCTGCGCCGGACGCTACTCGCCGCGCCCTCGTCGGCCCGGGCGATCCTCGACCGGCTGGCGGCCGGCCCGCCGGTCGGCACCGTGCCACCGGGGGCGTTGCAGGCACCGCCGATCGGCGCGGAGGACCCCGTGCTCGCCGACCCGACAAACGGTGGGGCGCCGACCGGCTCGCCGGTGCGCTGGCTGGTCGACAACCGGCTGCTGGTTTCCACCTCATCCGGTTCGTCGACGGGCGGCGGCACTGTGGAGCTGCCCCGCGAGGTCGGCCTCCTGCTGCGTCGCGACAGTGGCCCACTCGGACCGCTGCACACCAGTGCGCCACCGGTGACTGCCGCGCCGCGCGAGCCGAAGGCGGTCGACTCGGCCGGGGCCGGGCAGACCATGGAGGTCGTCCGGCACACCGAAGGGCTGTTGGAGCAGCTCGCCGCCGAACCCGCGCCGGTGTTGCGCTCGGGCGGTATCGGCGTCCGGGACCTGCGGCGGTTGGCGCGTACCGCAGGGCTGGACGAGGCGACGACCGCGCTGCTGCTGGAGGTGGCGTACGCGGCGGGCCTCGCCGGTGAGCTGGAGCTGTCCGGTACGAGCACCGCCCGGTACGGGGCAGATCAGCAGGTGCTGCCGACCGGCGGGTACGAGGTGTGGCGGGCCGCTTCGCTGGCCCAGCGCTGGGAGCAGCTGGCCCGTGCCTGGCTGACGATGACCCGGCAGGTCGGCCTGGTCGGCCAGCGTGACGATCGGGACCGGCCGATCACCCCGCTCTCCGCCGAGGCTGAACGGGCCAGCGCACCCGCGACCCGGCGGGCGGTCCTCGCCGTGCTCGCCGACCTGGAACCCGCGACCGCACCCACAGCCGAGGAGGTCCAGGCTCTGCTGGACTGGCGGGCGCCACGGCGCAGCCGGGGTCGGGAGGCCGCCCACCGGGAGGTGCTGGCCGAGGCGGCGCAGCTCGGCGTGACCGGCCTGGGAGCGCTCACCTCGTACGGCCGGCTGCTGCTGGGTGAGCTGACGTCGGCCGACGAGCCGGGCGGCGACCCGCTGGGGCTGTACGTGGACGCGGAGAGCGGCGATCCCTCCAGCACCGCCAGGGCGCTCGACGCGCTGCTACCCGCACCGGTCGATCATTTCCTGGTGCAGGCCGACCTGACAGTGGTGGTGCCCGGCCCACCGGAGCCCGAGCTCGCCGCCGAGTTGGAGGCGGCGACCGAGCCCGAGTCGGCCGGCGGGGCAAGCGTGCACCGGGTCACCACGGCGAGCATCCGGCGCGCCCTGGACGCCGGTTACACGGCCGAGGATCTGCACGAGCTGTTCCGGCGTCGCTCGCGTACCCCAGTGCCGCAGGGGCTCAGCTATCTGGTGGACGACGTGGCCCGCAAACATGGCGGGCTGCGGGTCGGGGCGGCCGGGGCGTACCTGCGGAGCGACGACGAGACGCTGCTCACCGAGGTACTGGCCGACCGGCGGTTGGAGCCGTTGACCCTGCGGCGGCTCGCGCCGACGGTACTGATCACCCCGTACCAGGTGGGTCGGCTGCTGGTTGCCTTGCGCGACGCCGGGTACGCCCCGGTGCAGGAGGACGGCACCGGCAGCACCATGCTGTCCCGGCCCCGGATCCGGCGCGCCCCGGCGCGGGTGCCGGTGGCCACCCGGGCGTTCGACCCGCTGGCTGCCCCGAAGCTGCCGATGCCGCGGCTGCTCGGCGTGGTGGAGCACGTCCGGCGGGGCGATGCGGCGGCGCGGGCGGCCCGACGGGCGCCAGCGGTGGTACGCGGTGGTGCGGCGGGGCTCGGCGGTGGTCCCGTGCCAGCGCACACGCACAGCGAGGCCCTCGCGGTGCTCCAGCAGGCGGTACGCGACAAGGCGCTGGTCTGGGTCGGCTACGTGGACGCCCACGGGGCGACAGCCTCGCGGCTGGTCAAGCCGGTGTCGATCGGTGCCGGCTACCTACGTGCCGAGGACGAGCGGACCGAGATGCTGCACACGTTCGCGCTGCACCGGATCACCGCGGCGGTAGTGGCGGACTGATCCGAACAACGGCTCCGCCGCGCGGCCGCCCCTGGTGCCGAACGGCCCCTGCCGGACGCGGCGCGGGTTGCCGCTGTCTAGTGTCGCCGCTGTCTAGTCGCAGTCACGATCGAGGCGCCAGCCCGCCGCAGAGGTATGGGTGTGACTGCCGCTCCCTGTAGAGCTGCCCCATAAGTGGGGCACGCTGAGCCGCGCTGACACGGCTGGCTGCGCCGCGATGCCGGGGGTGCCATGCGGCCGGCCGCTTCCACGCCAGGCTCGAGGTAATCCTGGCGGCCCCCGCGATGGTGGTCGTCGAACCGTGGGGCTGCCCCGGCAGTCCGTCCGCCTGCCCCACTTATGGGGCAGCTCTACAGGCACTCACCGAGGTATGCACAGCGGCGGCGGCGCTATCCACAGGGTTATCCACAACCCGAAGGGCCGCTGTTGACGGTCGATGCTGAGCGGAAAACCATGGATTGGTGGCTATCGGTGAGGATGCAATCGATGTGGGGGCGACACTGCGGGATCTGCGTCGACGTGTCGATCTGAGCCAGCGGGAGTTGGCTGACCGGTCGGGCGTCCCGAAGAGCACGTTGGCCCGCATCGAGGCGGGGCGGGGCGCGGGGCCGGCGTTTCGGACGGTGGAGCGGCTCGTCCGTGCCGCCGGTGGTGAACTCGCCGTCAGGCTGCCCGGCGACGAGTCCAGGCTCGACGAGCCAGAGGCCGAGGGGCCAGAGACCGAGAGATCTGGTGCCGACGAGCCAGAGGCCGAGCTACGGGACGAGGCAGGTCGTCGCTATCCGGCGCACCTTGACGTGCGTCGAGTCTTGACCCTCAAAGACTGGCCAGGTGCCTGGTGGGTGCACTCGTACACGCTGCCGGAGCGGTTGTGGCCGCTGCGTGTCCCGGAGTTGACCTACGACCTGGACCGAGGGCGGCGCGACGAGCGGCGGTGGCGGAATCGGACGCGCGCCCAGGTGCGGTTTCGGCGCGCGACCGAAGGGCTTCCGGTGACGTCCTGGCGCTTTCTTGCCGAGGTGCCCGGAGCCGGGGCGGTCGGTGAGTTGAGAGCCCATGAGCGCAGCGTCGACCTTCTCCTTGGCGAAGACTGGGGCGACAGGCGTGAGCTGGTGCTGGAGGGCGTGGTGGTGGCTCCCGGCCTGCGAACCCTGGGCATCGGGCGTCAGCTGATCGGGCTGCTGGCCAGAGAGATGGCAGTGGCCGGCATCCGGACGACCCACGCGATCGCCGAGGCCGGCGGTGTTGATTTCTTGCTTGCCTGCGGCTTCGAGCTGCAGGCGGGTCGGCCGTCGGCGCTCGCACTCGAAGTTCGTTCCTCTCGGCCGTAGTCAGTGCAGCGCTGCCGCCGCCTCGGTCAACGCGGCGAGGGCCTCGTGTAGGCGCCAGGCGTCGCGGTCACGAGGGCCGACCGGGTTGGAGATCGTGCGCAGCTCGGCGAACGGCAGTCCGGCCTGCGCTGCGGCGACCGCCACGCCGTACCCCTCCATGGCCTCGGCGACCGCGGCCGGATGGCGGCGACGCAGCTCGTCGGTGCTGAGGGCTGTGCCGGTGACAGTGCTGACCGTGAGGATCGGGCCGGCCGTGGCGGCCGGCAGGGCTGCCCGCAGCGCCGCCAGCAACTGCGGGTCGGCCGGCATCACGCTGCCGCCGCCGAGCAGAGCGGGCGGCATGCCCAGCTCGTCGACGGGGATGAAGCCGTCGGGTGATTCGGCACCGAGGTCGGCGGCGATGCTCGCGGTACCGAGCACGGTGTCCCCGACGCCGGCCTGCCCGGCGAAGCCGCCGGCCACGCCGGCGCTGACGACGGCACGGTACGGGTGGCCGGCAGCCTCGGCCAGCACCAACAGCCGGGCGGTGGCGGCACCGGCCACGGCCGGTCCCACTCCGACCGGGGCGACGGTCACCGTGGCGTCGACCAGGCCGGCGCGCACCGCGTCGGCCTCGGCGGGCACCGCCGTCACCACCAGCAGCCCGGTCACGCCAGCGGCGGTCACGACAGCGGGCCGGGGGACTCCCGGCGGGTCTCGTCCTCGGCGCTGCTTCCCGGGCCGCCGACAGCGGACGACGGCCGGTAGATGTGGTAGCCGGGCGGAGCGAGCCCCGGTTCGTCGTACTGTGGCGAGCTGGCCTGGGCCGGTGCCGGCGAGGTGGGCGCGGCGTCCTGCGGTGCCGCGGCGGGCTCGTCGGCCGGCTCGTCGTCGGTGGCCAGTTCGTCGTCACCCAGCGGTCGGCCGGCCAGCTTCTCGGCGCGGAGCCGGGTGGCGACCAGCACCCCTCGGACGGCGGCCAGGATGCCCACGCTGGCCGCTACCGCGATGCCGGTACGACCGTTGAACGGGACCAGCCCGAGCCCTCCGCCTGCGACGAAGGCGAGCATCAGCACCGTCTCGGAGTGGGCGAACGAACTGGCCCGCAGCCGTTCCGGGATGCGTTCCTGAATGGAGGCGTCGACGGCGAGCTTGGAAATTCCACTGACCAGCGCGGTGACCAGGCAGAGCAGCGCCACCATCAGCAGTGAGAACTGGATGACGGCCAGCACGCCCACCCCGGCCACGATGATCATGCTGCTGGACTGGATGGCGGTCGGCCGGTGGATGCGCAGGCGGGTGCCGACGGCCGTGGCCAGGAAAGTGCCCACCGCCAGCGCGGCGCCGACCAGCCCCAGCGCCCACTCCGCCCCCAGATCCCGGCCGAACACCCCGGTGGTCAGGTCGCCCTTCTTGATCGCGAAGGCGAGGAACAGCAGCAGGAAGCCGTACATCGCACGCAGGGTCGCGGCACCGATCAGGCTGGCCATCACCAGCCGGCCGGCTGGACGGCCACGACCCAACGGCCGTTCGCCCCGCCGCCGGCCGAACGCCCGCAGCGGCCGGGGGACCCGCTCCGGTGGCTCCGAATCCGCCTTCGGTGGCAGTCGCAGCGAGATGACCATGCCGACGAGGAAGATCACCGACGCGACACGCAGCGGCCACTGCGGCCCGAACCAGAACGCCGCCAACCCGATCGGCGCCACGAGCGCGCCCGCCACAGTGCCGTAGACGCTGGCCCGCGCGCCCACCTGGGAGAGGCCAAGCCCTTCCGGCAGCAGTCGGGGCACCGCCGCGGATCGGGCCACGCCGTACGCGCGGGACAGCGCGAGCACCCCGAAGGCGGCCGGATAGAGCCCGAAGCCGTGGATGTAGTCGGAGATCAGCCAGGCCAGGAACGCCCGGCCGAGCATCGTGGCGGCCAGCGCGTACCGTCGGCCGTGCCGGAAGTGGTCCAGCAGCGGACCCACCACGGGGGCGAGCATCGCGAACGGAACCATCGTCACCAGCAGGTAGAGCGCGACCTTGCTGCGGGCCTCGCCCAGCGGCACGTTGAAGAAGATCGTCCCGGCCAGGCCGATGGCGATCAAGGTGTCGCCCGCGCAGGAGACGGCGTGCAGGTCGAACAGGCGCACCATGCCGACCTCGCCGCCGGCCCCCCTGGTCCGGGCGCGGCCGGCGTGACGGGTCACCCAGCGTCCGCTGCCCACGGAACCACGCAGGAGCAGGCGGACGGCACGGATGCCGGTGCCGACGGTACGCCCGAGGATGGATCGCCCGGAGCGGTTGTACGGCGGCATGTGCACCATCCTCGCCCATCCGCCCCACCTACGCCGCACCACTGCGGGGAAACGTTCCCTGGGAGTCCCTGTCACCCGTGCGGGGCGCATGGGGAACAATGGTGAAGTGACCAGGCCCGTCTCCACCCGTGCCGCCCGCCTCGACCAGGTCTGTGCCGCCGCCGTCGAGGTGGCCCGCGCCGGCATCACCGAGGTGGACGCCGACGACGTCGGCGATCACCTGCAGGTTGTGGCCGAAGGTGACCGGCTGGTCACCCACTACTTCGACTGTCGTCTCGCGGGTTACCAGGGCTGGCGGTGGGCGGTCACGGTGACCCGAGTGCCGCGCAGCCGGACGGTGACGATCTGCGAGACGGTGCTGCTGCCCGGCCCGGACGCGCTGCTCGCGCCCGGCTGGCTGCCCTGGCAGGAACGGCTCAAGCCGGGCGACCTCGGCCCCGGTGACCTGCTGCCGACCTCACCGGAAGACGAGCGCCTGGCGCCTGGCTATCTGCTCTCCGACGACCCCGCGGTCGAGGAGACCGCCTGGGAGTTGGGCCTCGGTCGGGCGCGGGTGCTCTCCCGGGAAGGCCGCGCCGACGCGGCGCAGCGCTGGTACGACGGTGATCACGGCCCCACGGCTGCCATCTCCACCGCCGCTCCGGCCGCTGCCCGATGCGGCACCTGCGGCTTCTACCTGCCGCTGGCAGGTGCGATGCGCCAGGCGTTCGGCGCGTGCGGCAACTTCTACGCCCCCGACGACGGTCGTGTGGTGAGCGCCGACCACGGTTGCGGCGCCCACTCCGAGACGCTTATCGAGGCCGCCGAGACCGCGGTGGAGGATCTTCCGACGGTGTACGACGACAGCGCGGTGGAGGCCATGTCGGTCAGCCGTGCCCCCGGTTCGGTGGAGTCCAGCGAGCCTGCGGAGCCGTACGGGCATTCCTGAGCCTGCGGAGCCGTACGGGCATTCCTGACAGTGCGCGGTGGTGGCCGGACGGGCCGCTGACGTCAGCTCGCTCGGCGGCGGCGCCGCTTGGCGTCGTGACGCATCATCGTGGCGAGGCCGGGGAAGCCCCACAGAAATCCGGCGAGGCAGGTCCAGAGCCAGTTCTGGTGGCCGTTCTCGGTCAGCCAACCCCGGAAGAAGATCAGCAGCACCAGCCCGGCGACCGCCCAGGCGATCAGCCCGGCGACGGCGAACGGCACCATCGGTGGGTCCAGCGGCGCGGGCCGCGGTTGCTGGTCGTTCGGCACGCGGCAAGCGTACGGGATCTACTTCCCCTGCCCGCCAGCGATCTGGGACGATGCCGGCGTCAACCGGAAAGATCACCTGCGAGGACCTGATGGCAGTTCTGCCGCCCGAGAACGGCACACCACCCGCCCCCGCTCATCCACGTAACGGCTTTGACCGCTTTTTTGAGATTTCCGCCCGTGGCTCAACGTTGAGCCGTGAGGTACGTGGTGGCCTGGCGACCTTCTTCACGATGGCGTACATCGTGGTGCTCAACCCCCTGATCCTGGGCGGTGCCGTCGACGGCGACGGAAAGTCCCTCCCGATTCCCGCTCTTGCTGCGGCGACCGCGTTGGTCGCCGGCCTGATGACCATCCTGATGGGTGTGGTCGGCCGCTTCCCGCTCGCGCTCGCCGCGGGCCTGGGCGTGAACGCCCTGGTGGCGTACGAGATCGCGCCGGAGATGACCTGGGCCGACGCCATGGGCCTCGTGGTGATCGAGGGCGTGCTCATCGCGGTGCTGGTGCTGACCGGCCTGCGTACCGCAGTGTTCCGCGCGGTGCCGACGCAGATGAAGACCGCGATCGGCGTCGGTATCGGCCTCTTCCTGACCATCATCGGTCTGGTGGACGCCGGTTTCGTCCGGCGGATCCCGGACGACGCCAACACCACCGTCCCGGTCGGTCTGGGTATCGGCGGCAAGCTGGTGAGCTGGCCGATGCTCGTCTTCGTGGTGGGTCTGCTGATCACCCTGGTCCTCGTGGTGCGGCGGGTGAAGGGCGCGATCCTGATCGGCATCCTGGCGTCCACGGTGCTCGCGGTGATCGTGGAGGCGGTCGGCAACATCGGCCCGTCGTTCGTCAACGGGCAGCCCAACCCGAAGGGCTGGTCGCTGAACGTGCCGGAGTTGCCGAAGACGGTGGTGGACCTGCCGGACCTGTCGCTGCTCGGCAAGTTCAACGTGCTCGACTCGTGGAGTCGGGCCGGCTGGCTGGTCGTGCTGATGTTCGTCTTCACCCTGCTGATCACGGACTTCTTCGACACCATGGGCACGATGGTGGCGGTCGGCCAGGAGGGCGACCTGCTCGACGAGGAGGGCACTCCGCCGAGGGCGAAGGAGATCCTGCTCGTCGACTCGATCGCGGCGGCGGCCGGTGGTGCTGCCAGCACCTCCAGCAACACGTCGTACATCGAGAGTGCCGCAGGTGTCGCGGAGGGTGCCCGGACGGGCGCGGCCAACCTGGTCACCGGCGCCCTGTTCCTGCTGGCGATGTTCCTGGCGCCACTTGTGGTGGTCGTGCCGTTCGAGGCGGCGTCGACGGCCCTGGTGGTGGTCGGTTTCCTCATGATGACGGCGGTGCGGACGATCGACTGGTCCGACTACGAGATCGCCATCCCGGCGTTCCTCACCATCGTGCTGATGCCGTTCACGTACTCGATCTCCAACGGGATCGGTGCTGGTCTGATCACCTTCGTGGTGGTCAAGCTGGCCAAGGGCAAGGCCCGGGAGATCCACCCGTTGCTGTACGGGGTGGCCGCGCTGTTCGTGCTGTACTTCCTGCGTGGGCCGGTCGAGTCCCTGGTGCTCTGACGTCTGCTCCGGGCGGGGAGCGGATCGGACTTCCCGCCCGGAACGGCGCGAATGTTCTCGTGAGGCGAGTCATATTGGATGTCATTAGCCAGGCTTATTAGTTAGGCTAACTACCGTGATGGAGCGGACGGTGACGGCGGAACGCGTGCCACCGGCGCAACTGGCTCCCCAGTTGCGTGATGCGATCACCCGACTCAACCGGCGGGTCCGCCAGGCCCGGCCGGTTGGCGACCTGACGGTCACCCAGCTCTCGGCGCTCACCAGCATCCGGCTGGCGGGCACGATGACGCCGAGGGAACTGGCCGACGTCGAACGGGTGCAGCCGCCGACGATGACCAAGATCGTTGCGAAGTTGGAGGAACGCGGCCTCGTGCGGCGGACCCCCCACCCGACCGACGGCCGGCAGGTCATCCTCGCGGCGACCGAAGAAGGGCAGGCCGTGCTCGACCAGTTCGAGCGGGCCCGCGATGAGTGGCTGGCCCACCGGCTGGCCGCGCTCGACGAGGACCAACGGGAGACCCTGCTCAGGGCCGCCGGGATTCTCCAGCAGCTCGCTCGCGCCTGAGCCCGCGCCACTGGGCCGTGCCGTCACGTGTCGATGACGCGTACGTCCAAGGAGGCGCACCAAGAGTGCAGGCCAAGCTGAGCACGATGTTCCAGTCCCTACAGGTCCGTAACTACCGGCTCTTCGCGTCCGGGCAGCTGATCAAACTGATCGGCGTCTGGATGATGTTCATCGCCCAGGACTGGCTGGTCCTCGAGCTCTCCGACAACTCGGCCACCGCGCTCGGTGTGGTGACCGCCCTTCAGTTCACCCCGGTGCTGCTACTCACGCTGCTCTCCGGCCGGCTCGCCGACCGGTACGACAAGCGGGTGCTGCTCTTCGTCGCCAACGCCTTCTGGACGGTGCTGGCGCTCGGTATGGCAGTGCTGGTCCTCACCGATCTGGTGCAGCTCTGGCACGTCTTCGCGTTCGCCGCGCTGCTCGGCACCGCCAACGCCGTCGAGACCCCGGTCCGCCAGGCGTTCGTCTCCGAGCTGGTCGGCACGCCGCTGCTGCCCAACGCGCTGTCGCTGAACGCCGCAGTGTTCAACTCCGCCCGGATCGTCGGCCCGGCCGTAGCCGGCCTTGCCATCGCCGCCTTCGACGTGGGCCCGGTGTTCCTCGTCACCGCCCTCAGCTCGATCGCCCCGCTGGTCACCGTGGTCCAGATGCGGACCTCCGAGCTGCACCGCGCCGCCCTGCTGCCGCGCGACGAACGGGACTCCGCCCGGGTGATCGACGGACTGCGGTACGTGTGGCGCCGGCCGGACCTGCTGCTGCCGATGGCGGTGATGTCGGTGATCGGCATGTCGCTGTTCAACTTCCAGCTCACCCTCGCCGCGCTGGCCAAGACGGTCTTCCACACCGGTGCCGCCTCCTTCGGCCTGTTCAGCACGGCACTGGCCGTCGGGGCGCTCGGTGGTGCTCTCAGCGGCACCGGCCGGCGCAGCCGACCGTCGGTCTGGCTGGTGCTCGGCGCCGCTGTCGCCTGTGCGAGCTTCGGCACCCTGGTCGGCTTCGCGGGGGCGTACTGGCTGGTCGTGGCGCTGCTGGTGCCCACCGGCTTCTTCATGGTCTTCTTCGCCCAGGCCGCCAACCAGCGCGTCCAGCTCGGCGTGGACGCCGCCTTCCGGGGACGGGTGATGGCCCTGTGGGTGCTGGTGTTCCTGGGCACCAACCCGGTCGGCGCACCGCTGATCGGCTGGGTCGCCGAGCACTTCGGCGCCGGCGCGAGCATCTGGATGGGCGGGCTGATCTCGCTGGCCACCGCGCTTATCGCGCTGGCCTGGCAGCTGCGCCGCTCCGATGCCCGGCTGCGCTTCCGGGTGCTGCCCATGCCCCGCTTCTACGTCGTCTCCGCCAACAGCTGAGCGCGTCAGGAACGGCCCCTTCCTCTCGCAACCCGCGAGGAGGGGGTCGTTCCCTGTACGGGGCACCGGAGCGGGTCCCGATCGGCGGATTGTGCGGATGCGGCCAAATTGCTGGCGAGGCGGCACGACGGGGCTTAGCGTCGATATGTGGAAGTCGGACGCGCGCTGACGCTTGCCCTGGCGCTCATCGCCATGGCCAGCCTGCCGGCGGCGCTCGCCCTGCTCTTCTGCGCCGACGAAATCCTCGACCGGGTGGTCTGTGGCTGGTCGGAGTGGCGTGAACGCCGTCGGGAACGGCGCACCATCGCCCGTCTCGACCGCGCCGTCGAGGCCGACTCGCTGACCCGCGACATCGACCTCAGTGAGTTCGACAGCGCCGACCGGCGTCCTCTGGAGCAGCTCGCCGCCGACCTGCGCCGCCTCGGTGGCCAGCGGCTCGGCAGCAGCGGCCGGTCCATGGTCTGGTACGCGGGGGTGCTCCAGGCGTACGACGACCGGCTCCGTTTGGCCTGCCGCGCCCTCGGCATCACCGAACACCTCGCCGAGCTGACAGGCGTCGACCAGGAGATCGAACGTGTACGGGTCGAGGGTGTGCTGCACGCCGCCGGCCTGACCCTCCCGGCGGCCCGCGCCGGGCACCGTCAACGGCACCGCTGAGCGGCTCGTCGTTGCGGCTCTTCGTCGCGGTCTACCCGCCCGTCGAGGCGGTCACCCACCTCGGCACCCGGGTCGCCGGCCTGCGTGTCGGTGCGGCGGCCGCCGCCGACATCCCGATCCGGCTCGCCGACCCGGCCAACCTCCACCTCACAGTTGCCTTTCTCGGCGAGGTCGAGACCGCCCGGCTGGTCGAGGTCTTCAGCGCTCTAGGGCTGGCCGCCGAACGGTTCCGCGACGGTCGGGACGCCCCGCCCCGGTTGCGGCTCGGCGGCGGTGGTCTGTTCGGCGATGGCCGGCGCACAGTGCTCTGGACAGATGTGCGCGGTGACGTCGAGGCGTTGCGGACGCTGGCCGGGCTGACCCGGGACCGGTTGCGGCACGCCGGCCTGCCGTATGACGAGAAGCCCTTCCGGCCGCACCTGACCATCGCCCGGCCCGGTGACCGGATGGCCCCGGCCGACATCGAGGCCGACCGGGTCACCCTTGACGACTACCGAGGGCCGGAATGGCCGGTCAGCGAACTGCTCCTCGTACGCAGCCACCCCGGCCCGCGCTACGAGCGCCTCGCCGCCTGGCCCCTGTGAGTCGAGGCATCATGGGTCGCAGTCGAGTGTGAACCGAGGCGCACGTCGCAGTCGAGCCGGTGGGTGGGGTCGCGCGGCCCCGCGTCGACAGGAGGCGGATATCGTCGCCCGTCGACGCGGAGCGTCAGGAAGACTCGCGCGCGGCCGGACCGCTGCCGAAGAGAACGTCGTCCCAGCTCGGCAGCCGCTTGCGCGGCTTGCCGGCAGCGTCGGTGGACTCGCCACCGGCCGCAGCCGCGGCACCGGTCCGCCGAGGTCGCAGCACCGCCAGCGACGGCACGGCCGGGACCTCCTTTGGCGCATCCGCGTCGTCGTCGAAGGCCGACCCCTGGCCGCCGCCGAGAAGCGCGGCGGCACCGCCGCCGACAGGTCGCTGCCGGGGCGCGTCCGACCCTGCCAGAGCAGCAGGGGTACGCGGTTCCAGCCCACGACCCGACGAGGCGCCGAGCGGACGGTCCAGTGAGGCGAGCAGGGCGTCCCGGCCAGCCCGGATCGGGTCCCGACCCTGGCGGGGGTGCTCGGACGCGGCCGGCAACCCGTGCCCACCACGGCTCGGTTCACCACGCGACGGGCCGGGCAGGGCGTGCCCACCCCGCTCCGGCGCCGGCTCCTGACCGAGGATCGGCGTGGGCCGCTCGGCGCACAGGTACTGCGCCATGTCGTCGTGCGGCGTGACCGCCTGCCGGGTCTTGTCGAGATCCCAGATGGCCTGCGCGGTGGCCTTGCCGGACGGCCAGGTGGCGATGATCCGCCAGGTGCCGTCGTCGCGCCGGTAGGCGTCCCAGGAGATCTTCTCGGTGTCGATGCCGTGCTGGCTCAGCCGGCCGTTCACCACCTCGGCGAGCGGGGTCGGCTTCTCCGCGCCCTTGAGCCTGGTGCGGCGGGCGTGCTGGGCGAGCATCGCCCGCTCCTGGAGCACCGGCCCGGCGTAGCGAAGCACACGGTCCACAGGCACACCGGCGATCCGGGCGACGTCCTCGGCGGACTCACCGGAGCGGATGCGGGCCTGGATGTCCCGAGGAGACAGCGAGGGAACCGGGTCGACGGTCGTCGGCGCCGCCGGAAGGGGCGGTGCGCCGGGCTCGGCGTGCAACGCGCCGGCGATCCGCTCGTCGATCGGCAGGGCTAGCAGCCGCCCGACCTCGTCGGCGAGAACCAGGGCATGGCCGTCCTCGGAGAGGGCGACGAAGCGTACTGGGCGCATTGCGTTGCCTCCGTCCCGCTTCGCTGGCCGCACGCCACGAGTCGGCCACCCAGGCGTCTCTGACCACCGTACGCGCATCTGTCTCGGGGTGGGGGAAGCGACACCCCGCATGTCGCGACTGAGCTGCGGCGATGATCACGGTCGGTGTCGGTCGGGGCTCCGACCAACACCGACCGTGACGATCGTCAGAGGCGCTCGACCACGTAGTCGATGGAGGCGGTGAGCGCCTCGACATCGGACGGCTCGACGGCCGGGAACAGCGCCACCCGCAGCTGGTTGCGGCCGAGCTTGCGGTACGGCTCGGTGTCGACGATGCCATTGGCGCGCAGCGCCTTGGCGATCGCCGTGGCGTCCACACCGTCGGCGAAGTCGATGGTCGCGACCACGTTGGACCGCAGCGCCGGGTCGGTCACGAACGGAGTGGCCACTGTGGACCGCTCCGCCCAGCCGTACACCGTCGCGGCGCTCTCGGCGGTGCGCTTTGCCGCCCAGGCCAGGCCACCCTGCGCGTTCATCCAGTCGGTCTGCTCGGCGGCCAGGAAGATGGTCGCCAGCGCCGGAGTGTTGTACGTCTGCTCCAGCCGCGAGTTGTCGATCGCGGTGGTCAGATCCAGGAAGGCCGGGATGTAGCGGCCGGACGCCTTGATCTCGGCGGCCCGCTCCAGCGCGGCAGGCGACATCAGGGCCAGCCAGAGGCCACCGTCGGAGCCGAAGCACTTCTGCGGCGCGAAGTAGTAGACGTCGGTCTCGCCGACGTTGACCTCCAGGCCACCGGCGCCGGAGGTGGCGTCGACAAGCAGCAGCGAGCCCTCGTCCGCGCCCGCGACCCGACTGATCGGCACGGCCACACCGGTCGAGGTCTCGTTGTGCGGCGTCGCGTAGACGTCCACGCCGGCCTCGGCGACAAGGGTGGGCGCGCTGCCCGCGTCGGCCTTGCGGACGGTCGGCTCGCCCAGGAACGGGGCGTCCTTTACCGACTTCGCGAACTTGGCACCGAACTCGCCGAAGCTGGCGAACTGCGCACGGTCCCGGACGAGGCCGAACGTGGCGACCTCCCAGAACGCGGTGGTGCCGCCGTTGCCGATCACGACCTCGTAGCCCTCGGGCAGCGAGAAGAACTCGGCGATGCCGGAGCGCAGCCGGGCAACCTGGTCACGGACCGTCTTCTGCCGGTGCGAGGTGCCCAGGAAGCTGGTGGCCACGTCGGCGAGAGCGGACACGGCCGCAGGCCGGACCTTGGACGGGCCGCAGCCGAACCGGCCGTCAGCGGGCTTGATCTCGTCGGGAATCCGGATGATCGAGGCGTCAGCCACGGTATGAAGGTCCTTCCGCAAGGGCTAGGGCGGGCCCGGCGACACTGCCGGCCCCCATCCTCGCACCAGGATCCGGCGGTGAAGGCCAGGCCCTCACCTGCAGGCCTGAGTCCTTCACCACACTCACCCCCGCCGCGACGAAGGAAGGGCCCCTTCTTAACAGCAGGCGTTAGAAAGGGGCCCCTCCTCTACGCCAGGCGTTAAGAAGGGGCCCTTCCTTACACCTCAGACGCCGTGGGGGATGGCGGCCCAGCCTTCGACGTCGGACGGCTTGCGGGTTTCCGGGCCGACGTAGCGGGCGGACGGGCGGACCAGCCGCTGCAGGCGCTTCTGCTCCAGGATGTGCGCGCTCCAGCCGCCCATCCGGGCGCAGGTGAACATCGAGGTGAACATGTGCGCCGGCACCTCGGCGAAGTCCAGCACGACGGCCGACCAGAACTCGACGTTGGTGGCGAGCACCCGGTCCGGGCGACGTGCCTGCAACTCGGCGAGGGCAGCCTTCTCCAGCGCCTCGGCGATCTCGAAGCGCGGCGCGCCCAGCTCCTTGGCGGTGCGCCGGAGCACGCGGGCGCGCGGGTCCTCGGCACGGTAGACCCGGTGGCCGAAGCCCATCAGCCGCTCGCCGCGGTCGAGGACGCCCTTGACGTACCCCTCGGCGTCGCCGCTGCGCTCAACGGCCTCCAGCATGCTGAGCACCCGGGACGGTGCGCCGCCGTGCAGCGGGCCGGAGAGGGCTCCGATGCCGGAGGAGATGCACGCCGCCGCGTCCGCCCCGGTGGAGGCGACGATGCGGGCGGTGAAGGTGGAGGCGTTCAGGCCGTGCTCGGCGGCCGAGATGAAGTACGCGTCGACGGCCTTGACGTGGCGGGGGTCGGGCTCGCCACGCCAGCGCTTCATGAACCGCTCGACGATTGTCTGCGCCTTGTCGATCTCCTTCTGCGGCACGGCCGGCAGGCCGAGGCCCCGGGCGGACTGCGCGACGAAGGAGAGCGCGGTCACCGAGACCCGGGCGAGATCTTCACGGGCCTGCTCGTCGGAGATGTCGAGCAGTTGGTTGAGCCCCCAGTACGGGGCCAGCATGGCGACCGCCGACTGCACGTCGACCCGGATGTCACCGGAGTGCACCGGCACCGGGAACGGCTCCGCCGGCGGCAGGCCCGGCCCGAACCGGCCGTCGACAAGCAGCGCCCACACGTTGCCGAACGAGACCTGGCCGATCAGATCCTCGATGTCGACCCCGCGATAGCGCAGCGCGCCACCTTCGCGGTCTGGTTCGGCGATCTCGGTCTCGAAGGCTACGACGCCCTCCAGCCCGGGTTTGAAATCGGCCATGTCGCTCTCCTGGATCTGCTCGGTGCGCCCGATCAGCTCATCCGGCCGGTCGGCCGGGCGCCTTAGGCGACCCTCAGGGATGTGTTCGGAACATCTTGCCTGCTGCGTCAGCGGATACGCGACCCACGGCGACTGTGCCGCACGCGACACCCCCGGGCGCGCATATTCCACGCCGCTCGGTGAGACTGGGCGGTGCGGGCTGGTCAGCGCGGGAGTGCGCGACCGGGCCGCCGAGAAGGAGTAGGACGTGACGGGCGACACACCTGGTCCGGCCGCGATGCGTAACGAGTACGCCGCGGAGCTGGGCCTGACCGAGGCCGACCTGGCCGGTGACTGGCACACCCAGTTCGACAGCTGGTTCGCCGACGCGGTTGCCTTCGGGCTACCCGAGCCGAACGCGATGGTGGTGGGCACCGCCGACGCCGCCGGCCGGCCGAGCGGCCGGACCGTGCTGCTGAAGGGGTACGACTCCGACGGCTTCGTCTTCTTCACCAACCACCTGTCCCGCAAGGGAGTCGAGGCGGCTGCCAACCCGTACGCCAGTCTGGTCTTTCCGTGGTTCGCCATGCAGCGGCAGGTGGTCGTGGCGGGCCGGATCGCCCCGGTGGAGGCCCCGGTGACCGAGGCGTACTTCGCCAGCCGGCCGCGCGGCTCCCAGCTGGGCGCCTGGGCCAGCCCGCAGTCGCAGGTGGTGCCGGATCGGGCCGTGCTCGAGGAGCGCTATCGGGAGGTGGCCGAGCGGTTCGCCGACGAGGCCGTCATCCCGCCCCCACCGAACTGGGGTGGCCTGCGGGTCCGGCCCGATTCGGTGGAGTTCTGGCAGGGCCGGGCCGGTCGACTGCACGACAGGTTGCGGTTCCGGCGCACCGACGAGGGGCCACCCGGTGGCGTCCCGAGCGGCGACGGGAGCTGGATCGTCGAGCGGCTGGCACCGTGACGGGCGTGCAGGAGGCCCGGCGGCGGGCAGGACGCCGCTGGGCGATCGACGTACGTCCGCTGCGCGTCCCCGCGTACCGGCGGCTCTGGCTCGGCAACACCGTGGCGATGTTCGGCTTCCAGTTCACTGCCGTCGCCGTGCCTGTGGAGATGTACGCCCTGACGAAGGACTCGTTCTGGGTCGGCCTGCTGGGCGTGGCGGCCTTCGTACCGTTGCTGATCTTCGGGCTCTGGGGCGGCGCCATCGCCGACGCCCGCGACCGCCGGGTGGTGTTGCTCGGCGGGTCGGTGCTGCTCTGGGCGTCCACCCTTGGCCTGCTGGTGCAGGCGCTGCTGAACGTGGGCAGCCCGGTGCTGCTGTTGGCGCTGATGGCGGTGCAGTCGGTGGCGTTCGCGATCAGTTCCCCGGCCCGTAGCGCCATGCTGCCCCGACTGGTGCCGGACAACCTCGTGCCGGCTGCCAGCACCCTGAACTACACGACGTTCACCGCGGCCTCGGTGGCCGGGCCGCTCGCCGCCGGCCTGATCCTCGCGGCCTCCACCGACACCAGGCTCGTCCTGTCGATCGCGTACGGCGTGGACGCGGTGCTGTTCACAGCGATGCTCTGGGCAGCCCTGCGCCTGCCGTCGCTGCCGCCGGAGCCGAGCCCCGACGGTGAGCCCCGCCGTGCCGGCCTGGCAAGCGTTGTCGACGGGTTCCGCTACCTGGCGACCACGCCGGTGCTGCTGCTCTCCTTCGGGGTGGACCTGATCGCGATGATCCTGGCCATGCCCCGGGCGCTGTTCCCGGAGATCGCCCACGAACGCTTCGGAGGTGGTGGAGCGGTCGGCCTGCTCTACGCCGCCATCGCGATCGGCTCGATGATCGGGGGGTTGACCTCCGGTTGGATCGGTCGACTCCGCAGGCAGGGGCTCGGCCTGGTGGTCGCTGTGGTCGCCTGGGGCCTGGCGATCGCAGCCGCCGGGTTGGCCCACCACCTCTGGCTGATGGTGGTGCTGCTCGCCGTCGCCGGTGCCGCCGACCTGGTCAGCGCGGTCCTGCGGCAGTCGATGCTGCTGGTCTACGCGCCGGACCGGATGCGTGGTCGGCTCCAGGGCGTCAACACGGTGGTGGTGGCCGGCGGGCCGCGGCTTGGTGACCTGCGGGCCGGCACCATGGCCGCCGGCTTCGGTGGCGGGGTGGCCTGGGTGGCCGGCGGCCTCGCCTCGGCGGCGCTCGTGGTGGTGCTCGCGGTCGCCTTCCCGGCCCTGGTGCGCTACCGCGCCGCGACGGCGTCGAGCGGCGATCGGGCCTGACGGAGCCGGACAAGGGGCGGCGATCGCGCATGACAGGCGGTGGGCGGTGGGCGGCGAGCGGCCGTGACCGTGTCGAGCGGCGCGCGGGGGTGACCGGTTAGGGTCGCCGGCATGGACACCCCCGACCAGCGCCCCTTCTCCGGCGCCCAGTGGACCATCGCCGCCGCCGGCCACGAGGCCGTCATCGTCGAGGTGGGCGGCGGCCTGCGGACGTACCGGAAGGACGGCGTCGACCTGCTCGACGGGTACGCGACCGACGAGGTCTGCCCCGGCTGCGCCGGACAGGTGCTGGCGCCCTGGCCGAACCGGATCCGGGACGGCCGCTACCCGTTCGCCGACCGTACGCATCAGCTCGCGCTGACCGAGCCGGAGCGGCACGTGGCCATCCACGGGCTTGTCAACTGGGTGCCGTGGCGGCTGCTGGAGCAGACGGCGGACTCGGTGACGGTCGGCTACGACCTGCCGCCGCAGCCTGGCTACCCGTGGCCGTTGCGGCTGCTCAGCCGCTGGAGCGTCGGCGTGGACGGTCTGCGCGCCGAGCACGAGGTGACGAACGTCGGTGCCGAGGTGGCGCCGTTCGGCTTCTCCGTGCACCCGTACCTGCAACTGCCGGGCGTCGCGGTGGACGACCTGGTCATGCGGCTGCCGACGCGTACCCGGGTGCTTGTGGACGGCCGGCTGCTGCCGGTGGGGGTCACCCCGGTGGCAGGCACCGAGTACGACTGGACCAGCCCGCGCCGGATCGGCGGGGTCGAGTTGGATCTCTGCTTCGGTGACGTGATTCGGGACGCCGACGGCGGCTCGTCGGTGAGTCTGACCGCTCCGGACGGCTCGTCAGGGGTGAGTATCTGGGCGGACGCGGAGTTCGGCTGGTGGCAGGTGTTCACTGGTGACGCGCTCACCGGCGAGCGGCACCGGCGTTCGGTGGCGATCGAGCCGATGACCTGCCCGCCGGACGCGTTCCGCTCCGGCAGGGACGTACTCACGCTCAAGCCCGGCACCACCTGGCGGGGCGCCTGGGGCATCCGGCCCGGGGCCTGAGCGGGCGGGAGAAGAGGGCGGGGAGATGGAGTTCGCCGAGGTCGTCCGGCGCCGGAGGATGGTGCGCAACTACGACCCGGACCGCCCGGTCCCGCCCGGCGTGGTGGACCGGCTGCTCGACCACGCGATCCGTGCGCCGTCGGCCGGCTTCACCCAGGGCTGGGGTTTCCTGGTGCTGGAGGAGTCGGCCGACCGGGAGCGGTTCTGGGCGGCCGCGACGCCCGGAGGCGGAGGGCGGGAGCGCTGGCTGGCCGGCATGCGCAGGGCACCGCTGATCGTGGTGCCGCACGCCAACGAGTCGGCCTACCTGCGGCGGTACGCGGAGTCGGACAAGGGTTGGACGGATCAGTCCACCGATCGCTGGCCGGTGCCCTACTGGTACGTGGACACCGGCTTCGCCTCGCTGCTGATGTTGCTCACCGCAGTGGACGAGGGGCTGGGGGCTTGTTTCTTCGGGATTCCGCCGCAGCGGCTGGCCGCGTACCGGGAGGCGTTTGGCGTGCCGGCGGAGTTCCGCCCCATCGGCGCGGTCACGATCGGTTATCCCGCACCTGACCATCGGTCACCATCGCTGCGCCGAGGACGTCGTGGAGTGGACGACGTGGTGCGACGTGGGCGGTGGAGCTGAGTCATTCCTCCCAGTTGTCCGGCTGAGGAACGGACGACGGGTAGCGAAACTGACATCAGGGAGCAGAACGCTGCGTGCGCTGGGCCGCTAGGCTGGCACGGTCATCGGTGCCGCGCCGCGCGGTGCCCGCCGCGGCCCGGCTCGGCGCCGTCGGTCGGCCCGGCCACGGGGAGGGGAGCGTGCCGTCGTGATCTTCAGAGCGGTCCGGGACGGGCGTCCCTATCCGGAGCACAACCTGACGCTCAAGCAGTGGGCGGAGATCCCGCCCCGCCCGCTGCGCCTGGACCAGTTGATCACCACCAAGCGTGAGCTGGCGCTCGACAAGCTGCTCGCCGAGGATTCCACCTTCTACGGTGACCTCTTTCCGCACGTGGTGCAGTGGAACGGCGGGCTCTATCTGGAGGACGGTCTGCACCGTGCCCTGCGCGCGGCCCTTCAGCAGCGCAACCAGATCCACGCTCGGGTGCTCGTGCTCTCCGGGTCGACCGAGTGACGAGCACTTCTGCCACGCCCTGAGCCTTCGTTAAGGTGGCGTCCATGACTGCTCCACTGGACCTGCTCGATCTGGACCCGTCGCTCAGCGAGGAGGAGCGGCAGATCCGGGACGTCGTCCGCCAGCTCGTCGACGACCGGGTCCGCCCGCACGTCGCCGACTGGTACGAGCAGGGTCGCGTGCCGGCCCGGGAGCTGGCCCAGGAATTCGGCAAGCTCGGGCTGCTCGGAATGCACCTGAGCGGGTACGGCTGCGCCGGCGCCTCCGCCGTCGCGTACGGGCTGGCCTGCCAGGAGCTGGAGGCCGCCGACTCCGGCGTCCGCTCGCTCGTCTCGGTGCAGGGCTCGCTTGCCATGTACGCCATCTGGCGCTACGGCAGCGAGGACCAGAAACGGCGTTGGCTCCCCGCGATGGCCACCGGCGAGGTGATCGGCTGCTTCGGCCTCACCGAGCCCGACCACGGCTCCGACCCGGCCTCGATGGCCACGCGCGCACACCGCGACGGCGACGACTGGGTGCTCAGCGGCGGCAAGATGTGGATCACCAACGCGCCGATCGCCGACGTCGGGGTGATCTGGGCGCGTACCGAGTCCGGTGTGCGTGGCTTCGCCGTACCCATGGACATGCCAGGTGTCACGACCCGGGAGATCCCCCGCAAGATGTCGCTGCGCGCCTCGGTGACCGGCGAGATCTCCCTCGACGACGTCCGCATTCCGGCGGCGGCGCAACTGCCCGAGGCGATCGGTCTGAAGGCCCCGCTGAGCTGCCTCACCGAAGCCCGCTACGGCATCGTCTGGGGCTCGGTCGGCGCCGCCCGCGACTGCCTGGAAACCGCCTTGGCGTACGCCACCACCCGTACCCAGTTCGGCCGCCCGCTCGCCGGGTTCCAGCTCACCCAGGCCAAGCTCGCCGACATGGCGGTCGAACTGGTCAAGGGCCAACTGCTCGCCCTGCACCTCGGTCGGCTCGCCGACGCCGGCCGGCTGCGCCCCGAGCAGGTGAGCGTGGGCAAGCTGAACAACGTGCGGGAGGCCCTGGCCATCGCCAGGCAGTGCCGCACCATCCTCGGCGCCAACGGCGTCTCCGGCGAATACCCGGTGATGCGGCACGCGAACAACCTGGAGAGCGTGCTGACGTACGAGGGCACCTCGGAGATTCACCAACTGGTCGTCGGGCAGCGGCTCACCGGGCTCTCAGCATTCGCCTGACCTGCCGTTTTGTGCTTTCCGGCCGCTCACCGCGCGGCTGTCGTACGGGGGCCGTACCGTCATTGGCAGACGACGTGTCTGACGAGGACGGTGAGTGTGATGGCTCGCGACGCTGACATCAACGAGCCCACCAGGGAGTTCCCCGGTTACCCGACCGGCGACGATCTCAAGGAGCGCTCGACCGCGGCACCCGAACCGCCCGCGGACACACCCGGTGACACCGGCGGCCCGACGACCGGCGGGGCAGGTGGGGCGGCCCGTGGCCTGCTCCTGCTGCTCGGTGCCGCCGCGCTTGCCGTGGTGGTGCTGCTGGGCGTGCAGGCGACCGGCTTCCTGCCGGATTTCCGCAACCCGTTCGCCAAGGAGCAGACCGACCGCAGCCAGCCGCCGCTGCTGAAGTCGATTCAGGACCTCAGCCGCTACGTTGCCGCCGAGGGCAACTTCCAGGTCGTGGTCGACACCCAGAACGACAGGCGCAACGTTCCCGACTTCCTGCTCAACGAGCGCACCCTGTTCGTCGGGGCCGGCAGCGTGGAGGCGTACGTCGACTTCGGCAAGATCGGCGAGGGTGCCATCGTGCAGTCCGCCGACGGTAAGTCCGTCGAGATCAAGCTGCCCGCGCCGCAGCTCGGTGAGACCAACCTCGACCTGGAGAAGAGCTACGTCTTCGCCGAGCAGCGCGGCCTGCTCAACCGGCTCGGCGACCTGGTCGGCAACGATCCCAACCGGCAGCAGCAGGTCTACCAGCTGGCCGAGGAACGGATCACCGCCGCCGCCCGGGACAGCGGGCTCTCCGCCCGTGCGGAGGAGAACACCCGCAAGATGCTGGAGGGGCTGCTGCGCTCCCTCGGCTACCAGCAGGTCACTGTCACCTACACCGCTCCCTGAGCTACCAACACCTCCGTACGCGGAAGCGCCCGCCCCGACCTTCGTCGGAGCGGGCGTTTCGCGTGTCCCTGGCGTCGGTGCACGCGGCGGATCCTGCGGTGCTCACGGAGTCCCATGCCGCCGGTCGCCCCGTCGGCCTGCCGTCGCGCCTGTGCCACCCCCTCCTCGCGCCAAGATCCGCGCAACTTCAGGGATGTTGCTGTCTCAGGTGCCGCCGAGGCAGCAACTTCAGGGTTGTTGCTGCCTCGGCCGGCGGTGGTGCCTTAACGCGGGTTGTTGTGGGGAGGGTCAGCGGCCTGTGGCGGCGAGGTAGCGGTCCTCGTTGGGCATGAGGACCCAGAGGATCAGGTAGACGATCACCTGGGTGCCGGGCAGCAGCAGCGACAGCAGGAACAGCAGCCGCACCATGCCGGCGGACATACCGAACCGCTGACCGAGGCCGGCGCAGACACCGGCGAGCATGCGCCCCTGGCGGGGCCGAACCAGTTTGCGACTCATCGTCGTACTCCCACTCTGCGGCAATGCGCCGCGTCTGCAATCCACGGTAGGAAGGGCTGGCCACCCTGCCCTCGGTCTCGAGGAGGATCGGCGACCCGTGGACCCGTAGGTACATACCCGTGCGGACTGCCTCCAACGCCTCCAACGCCTCCCGCGCCCGCGCGCCCCTCGCCCCTCGCCCCTCGCGGGAGATCAAGCATGATCTTGGACCCGGTGCTCGCGACGGGGCGTCAAGAGGCGTGTTCGGGACGCGCGGTGGCTGCGACGGAGTGGTCGGGCAGCCCCGACTCAGCGCCGGGTCGTCGGGCAGGTCGTGCGGTCGCGTGGTCCGGTGGGCGGTGTGCTGGGCGGGTAGGCTCGCAGGTCGGGCACCCACCACCCCGGGTGGCCGGCGGGCGCCCGACCGGGCGACCACGAGCGGGGCCGCCTGACCGGTGGCCACGACCGGGCCGGATCCCGTACGACGGGACGACGGCGAGGAAGCGCAGCCATGATCAGTGTTTTCGACCTTTTCAGTGTCGGTATCGGGCCGTCGAGCTCGCACACGGTGGGGCCGATGCGGGCCGCCCGTACGTTCGTGTCGGGGCTCAAGGCCGACGGGTTGCTCACCGACACGGCGCGGGTGCAGGCCGAGCTGTTCGGTTCGCTGGGTGCCACCGGGCACGGGCACGGCAGTGGTCAGGCGGTGCTGCTGGGGCTGGCCGGCGAGGCGCCGGAGACGGTCGACACGAATTCTGTCGGCTCCCGGGTCGAGCGGATTCGCGCCGAGCAGCGGATCAGCCTGCTGGACGCGCACGAGGTCGACTTCGACCCGGACCGGGATCTGACGCTGCATCGTCGCCGTTCGTTGCCGTACCACCCGAATGGGATGACGTTCGCGGCGTACGACGGGGCGGGTGTAGAGCTGCGGAGCCGCACCTACTACTCGGTGGGCGGCGGCTTCGTGGTGGACGAGGCGGCGGCCGGCGCGGATCGGATCAAGCCGGACGGCACGCGGGTGCGGTACCCGTTCCTGACCGGGGCGCAGTTGCTGGAGGTCACCACCGCGACGGGCCTGTCGATCAGCGAGGTGATGCTTGCCAACGAGCGTTCCTGGCGCAGCGAGGCGGAGATCCGGGCCGGTCTGCTGGACATCTGGCGGGTGATGCGGGAGTGCGTGCAGCAGGGCTGCGAGCGTGACGGCGTACTCCCTGGGGGGTTGAAGGTCCGGCGGCGCGCGGCGGAGCTGCGGCGCAGCCTGGAGGCGGACACCGGGAGTACCGATCCGCTGCGCGTGATGGACTGGGTGACGCTGTTCGCGCTGGCGGTGAACGAGGAGAACGCGGCCGGCGGTCGGGTGGTCACCGCGCCGACGAACGGCGCGGCGGGGATCATCCCGGCGGTGCTGCACTACTACACGCGGTTCGTGCCGGGTGCCGACGAGGACGGCGTGGTGCGGTTCCTGCTGGCGGCCGGGGCGATCGGCGTGTTGTTCAAGGAGAACGCCTCGATCTCCGGCGCGGAGGTGGGCTGCCAGGGTGAGGTCGGTTCGGCGTGTTCGATGGCCGCCGCCGGGTTGGCCGAGGCGCTCGGCGGCACTCCCGAGCAGGTGGAGAACGCCGCCGAGATCGGGATGGAGCACAACCTCGGGTTGACGTGTGACCCGGTAGGTGGCCTGGTGCAGATCCCCTGCATCGAGCGGAACGCGGTGGCTAGCATCAAGGCGATCACGGCCGCCCGGCTCGCGCTGCGCGGTGACGGGGTGCACGCGGTGTCGCTTGACAAGGTCATCAAGACCATGCGGGAGACGGGCGCCGACATGAAGGTCAAGTACAAGGAGACGGCGCGTGGCGGTCTGGCCGTCAACGTGATTGAGTGCTGAGTCGGCCGATTCGGGGCATTCGTTCACCGACTGCTAACCTGTCGTCCGTTTCAGGAGGCGGGAGGCTGCGGTGACCGCTGGCGTCGCGGCGTTGTGGTCGCACCGCAACTCGCTGCGCATCCTGGTCCGGCGTGATCTCGCGGTGAAGTACCAGCAGTCGGTGCTCGGCTACTTCTGGTCGTTGATCGAGCCGCTCGGCATGGGCGCCATCTACTGGTTCGTCTTCGGGGTGCTGTACTCCCGCGACACCGGCCGGCACCTCGGTGAGGCGGCCGGGTCGTACCCGCTGTTCCTGATCACGGGGATCTTCGCCTGGATGTGGACCAGTTCGGCGCTGAGCGAGGCCACGAACGCGCTGACCGGCCAGTCCCGGCTGATCACCACGATGAACGTACCCCGGCAGGTCTTCCCGATCGGCCGGGTCACCGGCCGGTTCGCCGAGTACGCGGCGGGCCTGCCGATCCTCGCCGCCATCGCGGTGATCTACACGGTGCACGGTCGGATCCACCCCGGCTGGTCGTTGCTCGCCCTGCCGCTCGCGGTGGTCGTCCAGGCGGCCCTGCTGATCGGGCTGGCCCTGCTGCTGTCGGCGTGGAACGTGCTGATGCGCGACGTGGAACGGCTCATGAGGCTGATCATCCGGGTGCTCTTCTACGCCACGCCGATCATCTACCCGCTCAGCCTGGTCCGGGAGTCCAGCCTGCCCGGCTGGCTGAAGGTGGTGTACGAGCTGAACCCGCTGGTGGGGATCTTCCAGCTGCACCACGCGATCTGGTACCCGGACGAGTTCCCGGACGCCCGCCTGCTCGCCACCACCGTCGTCGGCAGCCTGCTGGTGCTGGCCGCCGGCTGGTGGTCGTTCCGCCGGCTGGAGCCCGCCGTGCTCAAGGAACTCTGAGATGGCGCCGATCATCGAGGCCGATCAGCTGGGCATCCGGTTCGTCCGCAACCGTCGTCGCCAGCTGCGGCTGCGGGAGTTGTTCATCCACCGGGGCGCGCGGGGTGCCCTGCCGGGCCAGTTCTGGCCGCTGCGCGACGTGTCGTTCACCGTCGAGCCGGGCGAGACGGTCGGGGTGATCGGCCGCAACGGCACAGGTAAGAGCACCCTGCTGCGGCTGATCGCCGGGGTGCTCATCCCGGACGAGGGCAGCATCCGGGTGCACGGGGCGGTGGCCCCGCTGCTGGAGCTGTCCGCCGGTTTCTCCAACGACCTGACCGGCAGGGAGAACCTGCACCTGGTCGGTGGACTGCACGGGCTGTCGGCGAGCTACCTGAAGCGGCACTTCGACGAGATCGTCGAGTTCGCCGGTGAGCAGGTGGAACGGGCCATCGACACGTCCGTGCGGCATTACTCGTCGGGGATGAAGGTGCGGCTCGGCTTCGCGATCATCTCGCACCTGCCGCACCCGATCCTGCTGATGGACGAGGTGACCGCGGTTGGCGACGCGGAGTTCCGCAAGAAGTGTTACGCGACGATTGATCGTCTGCTCGGGGAGGGGCGCACCTTGGTGCTGGTGTCACACAACGAAAAGGACCTGACCCGGTTCTGCCGTCGGGGGTTGTTCCTCGACGCGGGCCGGTTGACGCTCGACGGCACCATCGCCGAGGCGCTCGACGCGTACCACGCCGCGGTCCCGCGGTGACGCTCGCGATAGTGCTCGCCGCCGGGACGCCCGCGGCGGGCCTGGCCACCGCGACCGGCGAGCCGCTTGCCGACCGGCTCGCCGCCCAGTTGCGCCGGGCGGGGGCGGACGAGGTGCGCTTCGCGGCCACCCTCGACGACCTGGCCGCGCTTGCCGACGCCGCCACCGGTCCGCTGCTTGTCACAGGCACCGACCTGGTGGCGCACACAGCCGTACTGCGGCATCTGGCCACCAGCCCGGTGGGGCCGACGGTGGCGCTGGTGCTCAGCGATCCGCCGGTGCCGGGACGGACGGCGGTGCGCGAGGAGCGCGGGCAGGTCGTCGACGCCGGCGCGGTGGGCGACCTGGACGGCGACGCCACAGGCGTGTTCGGCGGTGCGTTGAGGGTCGGCGTGGACGACCTGCCGAACCTCGCCGCTGCGGCCCGCGCCGCCGCGTCCGGAGTGCTCCCCGTCGCCGCCCCGATCGGCCCGGCCGGTGACGTGTCGCCGCTGCCGGTGGCCGGCGGTGTGGGCTCGGCAGGCTCGGCCCCCGCCGATGGTCCCGGGTCCGCCGTGGACCGGCTCGTCGCGGGTCTCGCGGCGCTCGGCACCTTGATCTTCGCCCAGCGGGTACGCCTGCTCGTCGCGCACCGGGTCGAGGACGCCGTCGGGCTGGCCGCTGCCGAGGCGGCGGTGACGGCTGTGGACGAGGACCGGGCCGAACTGCGGCTGTCGGTGAAGGAGAAGGACGACTTCTTCTCCACGTACTTCGTCAGCACCTGGTCGCCGTACGTGGTGCGGCTGGCGGCACGGATGCGTCTCACCCCCACCGGGGTGACGGTGATCTCGGTGCTGTTCGCGCTGGCCGCTGCCGTGCTGTTCGGCGTCGGCGGGCGACCCGCGCTTGTGGGCGGCGCCGTGCTGCTCTACCTCGGGTTCGTGCTGGACTGCGTGGACGGTCAGTTGGCCCGTTACACAAGGCATTTCAGCGCCTGGGGCGGTTGGCTGGACACGATGGCCGACCGGGCGAAGGAATACCTCGTCTACGCCGGGCTGGGCTTCGGGGTGAGCCACGCCGGGCTGGGCAACGGCTGGGCGCTGGCGATCGCCGCGATGACGTTGCAGACCGTCCGGCACATGACCGACACCTGGTACGGGGTGCTGCACGACGAGGCGGCACGCCGGCCTCGATCGGCGACTGGTGCCAGCGGCGGGATCGGTGACCGGCTCAACGCGGCGTCGACACGGGTGCAGGCGGACACGGGTTCGCTGTCGTACTGGCTGAAGCGGACCGTCGTGTTCCCGATCGGTGAGCGGTGGGCGCTGATCGCGATCACAGTGGCGCTGTTCAACCCGCTTGTCAGCCTTGTCGCGGTGCTGGTGTGGGGCACGTTGGCGTTCGCGTACACCGGGGCGCTGCGTACGCTGCGGGCCCGCTGGATGCGGGTGCCGGTGCTGGACACGGTCGACGCGACGCTGCACCGCGACGACGGGCCGTTGGCCCGCTGGTTGCCTGCGGTCCGCCCGATGGGTCCGCTCACACTGGCGGTGATCGCCGCGCTCGGCCCTGCGGTGCTGCTTGTCGCGGCGCTGCTGGGCGACTCGCCGGAGGGTCTGCGCTGGACGGTGCCGGTGGCGTTGCTGGTGCTGCTGGCCGGCGGCCTCGGTGCCGGGGCGGCACACAACGGCCCGTTGGACTGGCTGGTGCCGGCGGCGCTGCGGGCCGGCGAGTACCTGTTCGCCATCGCGGTCGGTGTGGTCGGCGACGCGCCCGGGTGGCTGATCTTCGGTTACGTCTTCGTGCTCACCGTGCACCACTACGACCTGACGGCGCGACTGGAGAAGCGGCAGGTGGCGCCGCCTCTGCACGCGGCCACGCTGGGCTGGGAGGGACGTTCGGTGCTGCTGGCCCTCGCCGCGATTGCCGGTATGGTCGGTATGGGCATGGCTACACTCGGTGCGTACCTTCTCGTGGTCTTCGTGGCGAGCGCCGTCCTGGCCTGGTTCGTCCGACCGGCCCGTGACGCGCGGGCGTCGGCCGCATCCCTGGGCGCGGGAGGTGTGACGCCCCGCTGACGGAGGGACGGCCGGATGACCCTGATCAGTTTCGTGGTGCCGGCCTTCCGGGTGCAGGGATATCTGCGCGAATGCCTGGACTCGATCCTCGGGCAACCGGACACCGACATCGAGGTGATCGCCGTCGACGACTGCTCGCCGGACGCCAGCGGCGAGATCATCGACGAGTACGCGGCCCGCGACCCCCGGGTCCGTGCGGTCCGGCTGCCGGAGAACGTCGGCCTCGGTCCGGCCCGCAACATCGGGCTGGACCGGGCCGTCGGCGAGTACGTGTGGTTCATCGACGGTGACGACTGGCTGATGCCCGACTGCCTGCCGGAGGTCGCCGAGCGGCTGCGGACGACAAAACCTGACGTGCTGCTCGTCGACCACGTCCGGGCGTACTGGAACGACACAGTCACCCGCAGTGCGATGGCCGAGGTGTTTCCCGAGTCACCAGGGACGGCAACGTTCCGGCTGCGGGACCGGCCGGAGACGATGCGGCTGCTGCACACCGCCTGGAACCGGCTGGTCCGCAGGCAGTTCCTTGTCGACCTGGGGCTGCGTTTCTCGGACGGCTGGTACGAGGACGTCTCGTTCAGCTATCCGGTGCTGATGGCGGCGCGGCGGATCGGCGTACTCGATCGGGTGTGTGTCAACTACCGGCAGCGCCGTGCCGGCGCGATCACCAAGACCCGGGGTGACAGGCATTTCGAGGTTTTCCCGCAGTGGCATCGGGTCTTCCACCTGATGGACGCCTGGTCGCCGGCTGTGGACGAGCTGCGGCCGGCGGTGTTCGAGCGGATGATCTGGCATTACCTGACGGTGCTCGGCAACGGCCAGCGGATCGCACCGGAGTTGCGGTCGGCCTTCTTCGTGCAGATCACCGAGGACTACGCGCGGTGGCTGCCCGAGGGCGGCTACCCCCTACCGGAGGGGGTGGAGGGGGTCAAGCACCGGCTGGTCGCGGCCGGCCGGTGGCGGACGTTCACGGCGCTGCGGGCTGCCAGCCGAGCCCGTGACACGGCCCGCCGGCAGGTGCGGACCGCCAAGCGGCGGGTCGGGCCGGTGGCCCGTCGCAGTGCCCGGGTGACCCGCGACGGCCTGCTGCGCGAGTACTACCGGGCGGAGCTGCGCCGGCCTGTCGATCCGGCCCTCGCCGTGTACGCCGCCTACTGGTACCGCGGCTACGCCTGCAACCCGGCGGCGATCTACGAGGTCGCACGCCGGTTGGCCCCCGGTGTGCGTGGGGTGTGGATCGTGCGCCGCGACCGGGTGGACGCCGTGCCGGCAGGGGTGGAGTACGTGGTGGCAGGCACTCCCGCCTACTACCGGGTGCTGGCGCGGGCCCGCTGGCTGATCAACAACGTGAACTTCCCGGACTTCGTCCGCAAGCGGCCGGACCAGGTGCACGTGCAGACCCACCACGGCACCCCGGTCAAGGTGATGGGGTTGGACCAGCAGCGCTATCCCATCGGTGCGGGACGGATGGACTTCGCAGGACTGCTGCGCCGCGTGGACCGCTGGGACTACAGCGTCAGCGCCAACAGCTTCTCCACCCAGATGTGGGACCGGGCGTACCCGGCCACGTACACCACGCTGGAGGTGGGCTACCCGCGCAACGACCGGCTGGTCACCGCCGGTCCGGACGAGGTACGGCGGCTGCGGCAGGAGTTCGGCTTCACCCCCGACGAGCAGGTGGTGCTGTACGCCCCGACGCACCGCGAGCACCTGCCCGGCTACCGGCCCCCGTTTCAGCCGGACCGGTTCGTCGAGGCGTTGGGTGACTCGGGCCAACTGCTGATGCGCAGTCACTACTTCCACGATCGGGATCGCCGTCCCGGCCGGCCGGGTAACTGGGAACGGGTACGCGACGTCAGCGGCTACCAGCGGGTGGAGGACCTCTACCTGGTGGCCGACGTGCTGGTCACCGACTATTCCTCGGCGATGTTCGACTACGCGGTTCTGGATCGCCCGATCGTGCTCTACGCGCCGGACTGGGAGTCGTACCGTCTGGCTCGGGGTGTCTACTTCGACGTCACGGCCGAGCCGCCGGGCGCGGTGGCCACCACCTTCACGGATCTGCTCGACCTGTTCCGCACCGGCGCGGTGCGGACGGCCGGGGCGAACAGCGCCCGGGAACGGTTTCGGGACCGTTTCTGCACGTTGGACGACGGCCGGGCGGCGGAGCGGGTGGTGCGTCGGGTGTTCCTGGGCGAGCCGTCGGAGCAGTCGAGCCGGTGCTGACGCCCGACCCGGGTGCCTAGTGTCGTGTAATAGCAACGTCATCGGCCGAACATGAGACGTTTACCCGATGTGCGAGCGCAATGATCCTGGTCACAGTCTTGTGGGGTTCGGCCGACAAGCTGGGGGAGGTGACGGTGAGCACCGTCGCGCTCAAGGATGTGAGCAAGGTCTTCAAGGACGGCACGCTGGCCGTCGACAAAATCAACCTGGACGTGAACGACGGCGAGTTCATGGTGTTGCTGGGCCCGTCCGGCTGTGGCAAGTCCACTGTGCTGCGGATGATCGCCGGTCTGGAGGACCCGACCGAGGGCGCGGTCCTGCTGGACGGCGAGCTGGCGAACGACCTGCCACCGCGAGATCGCAAGATCGCGATGGTCTTCCAGGACTTCGCGCTCTACCCGCACATGACAGTGGGCGACAACATCGCCTTCCCGCTGCGGCTGGCCGGAGTGGAGCCGGAGCCGCGGGGTGAGCGCGTCACCGACGTGGCGAGCGCGCTGGGCATCAACGACGTTCTGGCCCGCAAGCCGGGTCAGCTGTCCGGTGGGCAACGCCAGCGGGTAGCGATGGGCCGGGCAATCGTCCGACGACCGGGCTTGTTCCTGATGGACGAGCCGCTGTCCAACCTTGACAGCGGGCTCCGCGCCGAGCTGCGCGCGGAGATCTCGGGCCTGACCCGGGAGCTGGGCGTCACCACCGTCTACGTCACCCACGACCAGGCCGAGGCGCTGACAATGGCCGACCGGGTCGCGATCATGCGCCGCGGGGTGCTCCAGGACGTGGGCACACCCACCCAGGTGTACGGCCGTCCAGCGACGCTCTACGTGGCAGCCTTCCTCGGCAGCCCGCGGATGAACCTGCTTGAGGCGTCGGTCTACGTCCACCTCGACCGGTACGTCACGCTCAACCTCGGTGACCAGGCGCTCTACCTGCCCTGGAACGACATCCGCAGCCGGGCGGTGGCGCACTACCACGGCGAGCGGATCGTGGTCGGGATGCGAGCCGAGGCGCTCACTCCTGTCGCTCCGGACAGCCCCGGTGATGTGCTGCGCGGCCGGATCCGCTACCTGGAGCACCACGGCCACGAGTCGCTGGCGTTCCTCGACATCGGGGCGACCGCGATCATGGTGGACGAGATGGGTGCACCGCTGGACTCGCCGCCGATCGGTCAGCGAGGGCTGCGTCGGTTCGGCGCGGTGATGCAGCGGCTCACCGGCAAGCCGGTGGAGACCGAGGAGCCGCAGGCCAATGGCACCCGCACCAGCGTGCTCCCCGATCCGGGTCGGCACCATCGCCGGCCGGCCGAGTTGGCGGTGCGGCTGGCGCCGTACCCGGCGGTCACCGCCGGGCATCCGCTCGCGGTCTCGGTACGGATGGACGCGCTGCACTTCTTCGACGAGCGGGGCGCGCGGATCGACGTGGGTTGGCGGTAACGCCACGCCGGAGCGGGGTGGCGAGCCGCCCTCCCGGTGGCCTACCGTCTGCCCACCCAGTCCACAGTGAAAGTCACCGAGAGGGGTGCACCCGTGTCGGGTGACCGTCCCAGCCCGCTCGTCATCGAGCGCATCCTGCGTGACCGGCAGGGCATCTGGCAGCAGATCGTGGCCGAGCGTGATCTCAACGCGCTGACCGGGCGGATGCTGGCCAGCTCGGCCATCGCCCTCGCCTGTTACGGGGCGGTGCTCGGTGCCTTCCACAGCCCGCTCATGGCGCTCACCTCCGCGCTGAAGCTGCCACTGCTGTTCCTTGTCACACTTGCCATCTGCCTGCCCACGCTCTACCTGTTCAACCTGGTCTTCGGCGCCCGGTTGTCGGTGCGCCAGTCGTTGGCGCTGGTGATGGTGGCGATCACCGTCACCTCGATGCTCGCTGTGGCGTTCGCGCCGATCAGCCTCTTCTTCCTGATCACCGCTCCGGACTACGGCTTCTTCAAGCTGCTGAACGTCGCCATCCTGACGCTGTCGGCGCTGGTCGGGCTGCGCTTCCTGACCGGTGGGATGCAGGTCCTCAACGACCACGGTCTGCTCGCCCCGGCGGTGGCCGCCGAAACCCCGGCCCAGGTCAGCGCCCCGGCGCCGGCCGCCGTGTCCGCAGGCGCCGTGCCGGCCACCGTGGCCGCCGGTTCGACCTCCTCCGCCGGCGCGGAGCCGGTCGCAGTGCCGGCCGGAGCGGCGGCGGCAGGGGCGGGCGCGAACGGCGGCACGCCCGCCGCGGCACCGATTGTCCAGACCCCGGCGCAGGTCCCCACCCAGGCCCAGTGGGGCGGGCAGCCGGCCCCCGGCGTGCTGCCGCCCGGCTACCCGGCGACGAACCGTCCGTGGGGCACCCCGCCGGTCCGCCGCGGCGAGCCGACCCAGCGGCCGGCAAGCATGACGCTGCTCTACATCTGGATCCTGCTCTTCGGCTTCGTCGGGACCCAGCTGGCCTGGACACTGCGCCCGTTCTTCGGCGACCCGGGTCAGGATTTCGCCTTCTTCCGCAGCATCGACGGCAACTTCTACGCCGAGATCCTGCGGACGATCGCCAACCTGTGACCGGGATGGCAGGTGGAAAGGCCCTGGTTGCCGCCTTGGTTACCCGCGAGTAACGTCGGCACATGACAATCGACTCCCGCCAGGTGGCGGCCGGAATGCTGGAAGCGGTGCCGTTCGCCCGTACCCTCGGCATCGAATTCGTCGAGGTGGCACCCGAGGCGGACGGCGGGGTGCGGGCGGTCGTGCGGCTGCCCGACACCCCGGCCATCCACAACCACATCGGCGGGCCGCACGCCGGCGCGATGTTCACGCTCGGCGAGACGGCCTCCGGCACGATCGTGCTTGTCGCCTTCGGGCACCTGCTCGACCGCATGGTGCCGCTCGTCGTCCGGGCCGACATCGCCTACCACAAGCGCGCGTACGGGCCCGTCCTGGCCACCGCGCGACTCGGTCGCCCCGCCCAGGAAGTGATCGACGAACTCGAAGCCGGCCAGCGACCCGAGTTCCCGATCGAGGTGCAGATCGGCACCGAGGACGGCAAGCACACATCGACGCTCACCGTGCTCTGGACGCTACGACCGAACTGAGCGGCGGCGCGCGTCACCGAAAAGGGGTTTGCGGGCCGGCGGGGTGGTTAGATTCGTACCGTGCTGGGCCTACCTGCTCATGTGACCGCCTGTCTCTTCGATCTGGACGGTGTGCTGACGCAGACCGCCCGAGTGCACAACGCCGCCTGGACGCAAACGTTCGACGAGTTCCTGCGCCAGCACGCGACGTC
This sequence comes from Micromonospora sp. NRRL B-16802, assembly GCF_001279555.1. Classification (NCBI taxonomy): domain Bacteria; kingdom Bacillati; phylum Actinomycetota; class Actinomycetes; order Micromonosporales; family Micromonosporaceae; genus Micromonospora; species Micromonospora sp. NRRL B-16802. Next base: position 91,219 of record NZ_LGEB01000086.1, read on the forward strand.
CACCGGGACTCCGTTCCAGCCGTTCGATCCCGGACCCGACTACAACAGGTACGTCGACGGCCGACCGCGCGCCGACGGCGTCCGGTCGTTCCTCGCCTCCCGTGGCATCGTTCTCCCCGAGGGCACCCCGGACGACCCACCGGACGCCGACACTGTGAACGGCGTCGGCAACCGCAAGAACGTCCTGCTACTGGAGCACCTGCGCACCGACGGCGTAGAGGTCTACCCGGGCTCGGTGCGCTACCTGGAGGCGGCGGCCGCCGCCGGGCTGCGTCGGGCAGTGGTGACCGCGAGCGCCAACGGGCATGAGGTGGTCGCCGCAGCCGGGGTGGACCGACTGCTGGAAGCGCGGGTCGACGGGATCGTCGCCCGGCAGCAGGGGCTGCGCGGCAAGCCACAGCCGGACACCTTCCTGGCCGGGGCCGCCCTGCTCGGCGTCGACCCCACCCAGGCTGCCGTCTTCGAGGACGCGCTCTCCGGAGTGGCCGCCGGTCGCGCCGGCGGTTTCGGCTTCGTGGTCGGCGTCGACAGGGTCGGTCAGGCCGACGAGTTGCTCGCGCACGGTGCCGACATCGTGGTCAAGGACCTCGCCGACCTGCTCGACGCCGGTGACGCCGACCCGCCGACGCGTACGGTCGACGCGACGACGAGCGACGATCGGGGCACCGCGTGATCCGGGAACGGGCCTATCCCGTCGAGCCCTGGCACATCCGGGAAACCCGCCTGGACATGGACGTGCTGGCCCAGTCGGAGTCGGTCTTCGCGCTGTCCAACGGTCACGTGGGCCTGCGCGGCAACCTCGACGAGGGCGAGCCGCACGGCCTGCCCGGCACCTACCTCAACTCGTTCTTCGAGCTTCGCCCGCTGCCGTACGCGGAGGCAGGCTACGGCTTCCCCGAGTCCGGGCAGACCATCGTCAACGTCACGAACGGCAAGCTGATCCGGCTGCTCGTCGACGACGAACCGCTCGACGTGCGCTACGGCGAGCTGATCTCCCACGAGCGGGTGCTCGACATGCGCGCGGGCACCCTGCACCGCGAGCTGCACTGGCGCTCCCCGGCAGGCCGTGAGGTCAAGGTCCGCAGTACCCGGCTGGTGTCGTTCACCCAACGGTCGGTGGCCGCGATCAACTACGAGGTGGAGGCCGTCGACGGCCCGCTGCGGCTCATCGTGCAGTCCGAGCTGGTGGCAAACGAGTCGCTGCCCGCGCAGAGCAAGGACCCCCGGGTCGCGGCGGTCCTGGAGTCGCCTTTGCAGGCCGAGGAGGAACTGACCACACCCGACGGCGGGCAGCTGATCCACCGCACAAAGGTCTCCGGGTTGCGGGTGGCCGCCGCCATGGAGCACGAGGTGCACGGTCCGGACCGCACCACGATCGAGTCCGAGGGGTACGAGGACTGGGTCCGTACGACCATCGCCTGCGTGCTCAAGCCCGGTGAGAAGCTGCGGATCGTCAAGTACCTGACGTACGGCTGGTCGAGCCGACGCTCCCTGCCGGCGTTGCGTGACCAGGTCGGCGCGGCACTTGCCGGCGCCCGCCTCGACGGATGGGAGGGGCTGCACCGGGAGCAGCGCAGCTATCTCGACGAGTTCTGGGACGCGGCGGACGTCCTCGTCGAGGGCGACCCGGAGATCCAGCAGGCCGTCCGGTTCGGTCTCTTCCACGTGCTTCAGGCCGGTGCCCGTGCCGAGCAGCGGCCCATCTCGGCCAAGGGGTTGACCGGCCCCGGGTACGACGGGCACGCCTTCTGGGACACCGAGATGTTCGTCCTGCCGGTGCTGACGTACACCCAGCCGAGCGCGGTCCGCAGCGCGTTGCAGTGGCGACACAGCACGCTTGACCAGGCACGCGAGCGGGCCGAGACACTCAACCTCAAGGGCGCCGCGTTCCCGTGGCGAACCATCGAGGGGCCGGAGTCCTCCGGGTACTGGCCGGCCGGCACCGCGGCGTTCCACATCGCCGCCGACATCGCGGACGCGCTGCGCCGGTACGTGCTCGTCACCGGCGACACCGAGCTGGAGCGGGAGATCGGGCTGGAGCTGCTCGTGGAGACCGCCCGGCTGTGGCGCTCGATCGGGCACCACGACCGGCGCGGCCAGTTCCACATCGACGGGGTCACCGGCCCGGACGAGTACACGGCCGTGAAGAACGACAACATCTACACGAACCTGATGGCGCAGCGGAACATGCTCACCGCGGCCGAGTCGGCGATGCGCTACCGCGACGAGGCGTTCCGCCTCGGCGTCACCGACGAGGAGGCGGCGAGCTGGCGGGATGCCGCCGCCGCGATGCACATCCCGTACGACGACGAGCTGGAGGTGCACCAGCAGGTGGAGGGGTTCACCCGCCTCCAGGAGTGGGACTTCGCGCACACGCCTGCGGAGAAGTACCCGTTGCTGCTGCACTATCCGTACTTCGAGCTGTATCGCAAGCAGGTGGTCAAGCAGGCCGACCTGGTCCTGGCGATGCACTGGCGGGGGGACGCGTTCACCCCCGAGGAGAAGCTGCGCAACTTCCTCTACTACGAGCGCCGGACGGTCCGTGACTCGTCGCTGTCGGCGTGCACGCAGGCGGTGCTGGCCGCCGAGGTGGGCTATCCCGAACTGGCGCACATCTACCTGCGCGAAGCCGCCCTGATGGACCTGCACGACCTCAACGAGAACACCCGCGACGGCGTGCACATGGCCTCGCTGGCCGGCGCGTGGCTCGCCCTGATCGGTGGGCTCGGCGGGTTGCGCGACCACGACGGTCAGCTGTCGTTCGCGCCCCGGCTCTCCAGCCGGCTCAGCCGCCTTGAGTTCTCGTTGCAGTGGCGCGGACTGGCGCTGCGCGTGGACGTCCGGCCGCACGAGACGACGTACTCGCTGCGACACGGAGGCCCGGACGACGTGGTGGAGCTGCGCCACCACAACCAGCTGCTGCGGGTCACCTCCGACGAACCGGTGACAGTACCCGTGCCGCAGGCGGAGCCGACGGCTGCGCCGGCGGAGCACCCGCCGGGCCGGTCGCCGCTGCTCCGGCTGCCCGAGCGCGACGAGTGACGGCCGGGACGGGAGTCTCCCGTCCCGGCCGTTGCACGCGTACGTCAGACGGGTTCTCCGGTCGACGGGCGGCCCAGGGCGTCCCTGGGGGCCATCGCCCGGGGATCGTCGGGCAGGCGGGCCTCGGAGGCCTCGTCCCCGAAGTTCCGGCTCCGCTCGATGTCCTGTTCGCGCCGGTTCCGTTCGTCCATCTGCTGCTGCCGGGAGGTCTGCTGCTTGGCCATGGCGATCCTCGCGATCCGTCGGGGCGCGGTTGCGCCTGCGCGGTCTGCGGTCACCTCCCGGCTACCCGGCGGCATCTGCGACAAACGCGGCCCAGGCCCGGGCATCCCGGGTGCGTGCGAAGCCCCAGGCGGGGTACGCGCGTGGGACGGGCGAGCGCGCGGAGGTGCGGTATGGACGAGCAGAGCAGCACGGTGACCATTCCGGTAGGGGACGTCCAGCTTCCCGCCGATCTGCTGCTGCCCGCTGATCCGGCCGGCGTGGTGCTGTTCGCGCACGGCAGCGGCAGCTCGCGGCACAGCCCGCGCAACGTGGCGGTGGCCCGGACGCTTAACGGGCGTGGTCTCGCCACTGTGCTCGTGGACCTGCTCACCCCGGCGGAGGAGGAGGTGGACGCGCGTACCGCCGAACCGCGGTTCGACATCGGGTTGTTGGCTGGCCGGCTGGCCGGGATCGTCGACTGGCTGGCGGTCGAGCGTCCCGCCGGGGACGTACCCATCGGTCTCTTCGGGGCCAGCACGGGTGCCGCCGCCGCTCTGGTCGCCGCCGCGTCCCGCGCGGACCGGGTGAGGGCTGTGGTGTCCCGGGGCGGTCGACCCGACCTGGCCGGTGCGGCGCTGGCGCGGGTGCGTACCCCCACGTTGTTGCTTGTCGGCGGCCTGGACGAGGAAGTGATAGTGCTCAACGAGCAGGCGCTCGGCGAGTTGGGTGAGGTCGGCGAGCTGCGGGTGGTCCCGGGCGCTACCCATCTGTTCGAGGAACCCGGCACGCTCGACCAGGTGGCCGACCAGGCAGGTGCCTGGTTCAGCGACCACCTGGTCGGCGAGGCCGTTCGTCGCAGCTGAGGCCGACGGGGTCAACCCGCCGGAGCGGCCGGAACCGCAAGGGTGGCAGTGGCCCGGTGCCGTTGGACGGTGTCGATGATGCGCCAGAGGACGGCGGTGATCGGGACACTGACGAAGGCCCCGGCGATACCGGCGATCAGGGTGCCGGCGGTGACGGCCACCAGGATCACCGCCGGGTGCAGTCGGACCTGCCGCTTCATCACCAGCGGTTCGAGCAGGTTGCCCTCGATCTGCTGGACGGCGATCACCGCCGCGAGGGTGAGCAGCGCCGTCGTCGGCCCGTTGGCAGCGAGGGCCACGAGCACCGCCACAGCGCCGGCCACCGTCGCGCCGATGATCGGTACGAAGCCGCCGAGGAAGGTGATGAGCGCCAGTGGCAGCGCCAACGGCACCCGCAGCACCACCAGGGCCAGGCCGATGCCGATCGCGTCGATAGCGGCGATCAGCATGGTGCCCCGGCTGTACGCGCCGAGCGTCTGCCAGCCGCCCCGACCGGCCTCGGCGACCACGGCCCGGTTCGGGCCGGTCATCCGGGACAGCACCCAGTGCCACATCGACCGGCCGTCCTTGAGCAGGAAGAAGAGCAGCACCAGGGCGAGCAGCGCGGAGCCGAACACCTCGGTGGCCGTCCGGGCGCCGGAGACCGGGTCCGGCGAACTGCCGCTCAACCCGTCCCGGGCCTGGCTGATCAGGCGGTCCAGTTGGGCGTCGGTGACGGGCAGGGTGGACGTGACGAAGTCCCGGCTGCGGTCGACGCCCTGGGTCAACTCCTGGCTGAGCTGGTCGAACTGGCTCGCCGTCAGGTTCCACACAAGCGCGCCGACGCCCACCAGGATGCCGAGCAGCAGCAGGACGGTGAGCAGCGCGGCAAGTGCCGCGGGCACCCGCAGCCGGCGAAGCCGGAGCAGCACCGGGTCCAGCAGTGCGGTGAGGAAGATGGTCGCGGCCAGCGCGATGGCGAGCGGTGCCAACAGCAGGGCGATCCGGCCCAGCAGGTAGAGCCCGGCGACGATGACCACCAGGCAGGCGCTCCACAGCACCGCGGTGCGGACCAGCCACGGCAGCGCCGTCCACGGGTTGCGCGGCTGTACGTCGTGCGTCGTCTCCCCGGAGTCTGCCCCGGGTTCCTCTGCCGCCATGTCGGTCCTCCTCGATGTCCGGGAGGTCGGTACCCGGCCTGACGCGCGCCGACACCCGTACCGCTCCAACGCGAGGTGGGCCGGTGTCGTGGCGGGTGCACACGGGACATCCGTTCCTGGCCGGCGAGTCTGGATCGTCCGAGTTTGGGCAACCCGGCTCAGGGAAGCCATCACTGACGCAGTCGGAAGTGGAGGAGGACCGCGATGAGCGACTTCATGGACAAGGCCAAGGACTTTGCGGACAAGCACGACAAGCAGGTTGACCAGGGGATGGAGAAGGCCGGCGACGCGGCCGATCGGCGCACCGGCGGAAAGTACGACGACCAGATCGACAAGGGCGTGGATCAGGCTCAGGCCCGTACCGGAGAGGGCGACCAGGTCCGCTGACACACCGGGACATCCCGGGCCGCCACCAAGTGGCGACCCGGGATGTCCCTTGCGGACCGTCACCGACCATCCGGCGACGGGTCAGTGCTGCCCTTCGCGTAGCTCGTCCATCGAGGTCGGCCGGCCGCTCAACGCGTCACGCACACGGTCGACCAGGCCGGTGCCGGGGGCGAGCAGCTTGTTCGCCGGAGGGCGGTCCGGTGCGCTCGGGTGCGGCCGGGTCGGCGCGATCTTCTTGATCGCCGTCACCTTGCCGGCCAGCTCGACAAGCTCCTCCCGGGCCGTCGCGGCACGCAGCCGGGGAAAGAGGTCGTTCTCCTCCTCCTGGACGTGGTGCCGGATGGTGCTGGTCAGGTGGGCGAGCAGTTCGTCGAAGCGCGGATCGGACGGGTCGACCGACTCCAGGTCCTTCATGGTCCGTTCGGCGTCGGCGTGCTCGGCGATCTCATGCTCGGCGATCTGGTCGCCGTCGGGCAGCGCCTTACGGGCCGTCGGATAGACGTACGCCTCCTCGGCAATCGCGTGGCGGACGAGTTCGGAGATCACCACGTCGACGAGTTGACGGCGGTACTCGGGGGTGCCCTGCCGCGTCTCCAACTCGACGAAGAGCGCCTCGACCTCATGGTGGTCGGTGACCAGGATGTCGACGACGTCCTGGTCGTCGACGGTCTGCGGATTGCTCATCTCACGTCCCCTTGCCGGTTGCGGATCGGTGGGTGTGTGTGGCCCCTGGTACCCCGCAGCGGTCTGACAAACCCATGGTCGCCGATGGATTGCCGGGACGACGCCCGGGTATCCGCCGCCATGGCCGACGACCGTCCACGACCCGGCCGCGGCCGGTCTCGACTCGAAACGGCTGCCGAGAAGAGCGGCCAGTTTGTCGAAACAGTGCGGCACCGCAGCGGGCAGGCCGGCCGGCTCCGGGCCCGACAGTGGGAGATCACCCTGGTGATCGCCGCCCAGGCAGGGCTGGCCGCGGCGCTCGCCGCCCTGATCGCCAAGCATTTCCTCGGCTCCGGCTCGCACGTCTTCGCCCCCGCCGCGGCCGTCGGTACGATCGCCACCGCCATCGGGCAACGAGCCCGGCGTACCTTCGAACTGCTGGCCGGCGTCGCGTTGGGCCTCATCATCGGCGACACGCTGCGCTTCGTCGTCGGCTCGGGGCCGTGGCAGACCGGCCTGGTCGTCGCCCTCGCCATCGCCACCGCCCTGCTGGTGGCCGGGAAGGGTGGCCCGCTTGTCGGGCAGGCCGGCGGTACCGCCGTGCTGATCACGACGTTGGCCCCGATGGAGAGCGGCCTTGAGGTGCCCCGGATCTTCGACGCGCTTGTCGGTGGCATCGTCGGCCTGGTGGTGGTCGCGTTGCTGCTGCCGGTCAATCCGCTGCGGGTGCTGGACCGGGCGGCGACACCGATCTTCGAGGTCCTCCGCGAGCAGCTCGCCGAACTCGCGCAGGCGGTGCGGGACCGCGACAGCGACCGGACGTTGCGTGTGCTCGACCAGCTCCGTGGCAGCGACGACGACCTGGGCCGACTGCACGACGCGCTGAGCGGGGCCGAGGAGGTGGTGACGATCGCGCCGGCCCGGTGGCACCGCCGCCAGCAGTTTCACAGGTACGCCCTCAGCGCGGGTCACCTCGAACGGTTGCTGCTGGACAGCCGCGCCCTGGCCCGCTGGTCCACGACAGCACTCCAGTACGACGAGCAGATCCCGCCGGAGCTGCCGGACGCGATCGCCCGGCTCGGTGCGGCGGTGGCGCAACTGCGTACGGAGTGCAGGGGCGATGACACCTTCCAGAACACCCGTACGCTTGTCGAGGAGTGCGCGAACCTGGCCGGGCGGGCGGCCGCCTGTGGGGTCAGGTCGTTCGGCGACGCCCTCGTCACCGGCCTGCGCACCGCGGCCAGCGACCTGCTCCGCGCCACCGGCTGCGAACCGGACGACGCCAACAGGATCGTGCGTGAGGCCGCCGGCGCCGGCGAGGCCGCCACGCACCCGCCGACCCGGCGACACCTGTACCGGATCCGGCCGACCCGTGCGTCGCGGTCCCGACGGCGGGCCGACCTGGCCACCCGTCGCCGTTACGACGGCAGGGCCGGCCTCCCCGACAGTGGGAGACCGGCCCGGTGAACCGTGCGGATCAGGAGGAGTAGCCGCGCTCCGCGATCCAGTTGGCGACCTTCGGCAGACCCATCCAGTACTCGCCGAGCGCCGGGTTGGCAGGGTCGGCGACCCGGATGGTGTCCCCGCCGTCGCGGTAGCCGACAAGCGTCACGTAGTGGCCGCCCTCGTACGAGTGCGGGTTGCCGCTCATGTCGACGGCCGTGCCCTTGATGTTGGCCACCACCGGCCGTCCGGCGTCGACAGCGGCCCGCACGTCGTGCCGCAACTGATCGACCTGGTCGGGGCGGGCCACCGGGTCACTGATCTCGGTCGTCCGGTACCTGTCGCCGGTGAGCGTGTTCAGCACCCGGGTGATGTCGAGGGCCGACGCGGTGCCCGACTCGGTGGTGCCGAGCAGTTTGGCGACGTCGTCCTGCGGCAGTGCCTTGCCCTGGGCGGAGAGCGCCATCCGGGTCGCGGCCGGCCCGCAGTAGTAGAAGTTCGGCTGCGCCTGGTAGTCGAAACCGAGCACCCGCTCACCGCTGCGGTTCGTCTGGTTCGACGACGTAGGGGCAGCCTGTGCCGGGGCGGAGGCCTGCGCAATGGCAGCCGGGCCGAGGGCACATCCGCCCGCGACCAGCAGGCCGACAACGGACAGACCGCTTTTCTGCATGATCGGGTTCATGGTCGAGTCTCCGTTCGAGGGGTTGGAGCCTCCGACTGGGCGGAGGGCAGCAGCACCGGGAATGGCGCTCGGCTCATCAGGGGACGACCCGCGGCGGTCTCGGCCGGGGGTCGTACGGGTGTAACGGCCCTGCTCCGGGCGGCATTCCGCTCTGCGGCGGCACCTCTGACCGCGCAAAACGCCCAAGGATCGTGATGTGGCTCGAACGGGCCGATCGGCGGCGGGTCAGAGGCTCCCGAGCAGCCGGGTCACGGTGATCTCGATGACCACACGTTCGGGATTCGGACGCGGGGTGCGATAACGGTCGGCGTAGCGGCGCTCCGCCTCGGCCACCGCCGACCGATCCGACCGGAGCACCGCCCGGCCCTCGATGGTGAGCCAGCGCCGGCCATCCACGTGGCAGACGGCCACCGGCAGGCCCGCCGGCCCGGCATCGGCCACATGACGTGCCTTGCGGGACGTACCGGAGGTGATCACCCGAGCCAGCCCGGACTCCGGATCGAAGGTGACCCCGACGGGCACCACGTGCGGGGTGCCGTCGGCGCGCAGGGTGGTCAACGTCGCGAGGTGCCGCTCCGCGCAGAAGGCCGCCACCCGGTCGTCGTGCCCGTCCAGCCGGTGATCGCCCGCCACGCCCGTCCCCTGTCCGTCGAACCGACCTCGATCATCGTACGGAGCGTCGGGCGGCCTCCGGAGCCGGCGGCGCGTCGGGCTGCCCGGGCAGCCGGCGACCCTCCGCCCGGCGCTTCTGCACCAGCCGGGTGAGGTAGATCAGCGCGCCGGCCAGGACACCCATGTCGTCCAGATAGATCGGGTCCGGAAGGATGTCGACCGGGAAGATCGCGTAGATGAGCGCCCCGTAGAAGACGACCTTGCCGCTCGCGCCGAGCCCGGTCAGCATCCGGCGGGTACGCACCACCCGCACCGCCAGCAGCACCGCGCCGACAAGTGTGGCGATCGCCAGGATGCCGGCGATCACCACGAGCACCCACGTCTCTCGGGACATGGCGTCACGCTAACCCACCGACGGCGGTCCGGCCCGCTGTCGGACCGCCGTGCCGTGCGGTCAGAACGCGGGGACCGCCGCGCGGCCGCGGGCGACCACCACGTTCTCCCGGGTCGGCTCGGTCAGCGGCCGGCCGACCTCGCTGAGCGGCAGCACCGATGACGACTCCGCCACCCGCCGCCCGGTCGCCTCGAGGGCCTCCGCGCGGAGGCTGCGGGCCGCCGCAACAGCCAGCTCGGCGGCCCGCCAGGCGGCCTGCTCCTGCTCCTGGGCGGCGACGTGCCGGGCCGCCAGGTTGTCGCGGATCGCCCGCTGGAGCACGAGTTCCTGCTCGACCGGGTGCAGCCGGGGGTCCCAGCCATTGCGGTACGCGAACACGTCGCTGAGCTGCTCCACCGACAGCTCCCGCCGCCAGTACGCGTCCAGCGCGGCCCGATGCAGGTAACGCTCGCGGTCGGCGTACTCGGCGGGGGTCTGGGTGGTGTACGGCAGTGGCATCGCGGAGGCCTCGGCGAGCCTGCGGACGCCGGCCTCGGCGGCCTCCAGTTCCTGCCACGCGGCCTCGACCGTCTCCTGCGCGGCCACCCACTCCGCCCGCAGACGCTGGGCGGTGGTGGTGGCGCGCTCGGCGGCCACCGCGACCTCCTGCGCGTAGCGGCTCTGCTCCCGTTCCTCCTGTGCCTCTTCGATCTGACTGGGCATTGCCGCGTCACGGATCCGCGCGGCCAGGTCGAGGCGGAGAAGGCCGGGGCGCAGCAGGAGTACGGCGACAGCGGCCACGACCACCCCGAGCAGGCTCAGCCAGATGACGGCGGCCCGGGGCACGTCGGGCAGGACGGCGGAGAGGACGGTCTGCATGATCAGCACCTCGCGGTCGAACAACGGGTATCGACGGATGGTCCTGACGGCACCGGGCCGGTGATCGAGCGATGTCGACGCGGTCGGCTCCGAGTGGTCGGGAGAAGCTGTTGGCGACCCGATGGGCCGGGACGCGCGTGACCCGGGGGCGGGTCGCGCGGATCGTCAGGCGGGCCGGGTCAGCGGGTGGGCGGGCCGCGCCGGGCGGGTGCGCCCCGGCCGGGCTCGATGGCCGGCGAGTGCTCCAGGCCAGCGGCGACCGGGCCGGTCGCCGTGGTGGTGACGGCTCCATCGGCCGCCTCGGAAGGGTTCGGCGGGCTCGCACTGTCGGCTGTCTGGGCAGCGGACGCGGCCTCGGGCCGGAGGGTGTCCACCCGGCTGCTCACGGCGATCGGCCGTGGCTGCGTCGGGGAGGGAGGCGGTGTCGCGGCGAGGGCGCCGCCGAGGCCGACAGCGAGCACCAGTGCGGTGAACGCCAGCCGGGTCAGCTCCCGCAGTGACCGCAGCACGACCCGCCGGGCTGGGCGGATCTGGTTTGCGGACGACACCCGACCAACCTATCCGCCGACCCGGCGTTGTGCAGCATGTCTGCCGCGCCAGCCGGGGTGACCGCTGCCACTGTGGCCACTGTGGACGGGGCCGACCGGGTGGGCATCCTGCACCGTGCGCGTGACGAACGGCCCGGCCTCAAGTGAGGCCGGGCCGTCAAGGTCCAGTGGTATCCGTCGACGCAGCCCGGCTGCGAGCCGTGCCGCCCCGGGGAACTGTCAGCTTGCGGTGCCGAGTACCGGCGGCGCGGCGTCCCCGCCGTCCTGCCACACCATTTCGTCCTCGGTCAGCCAGGTCAGGCGGTCGTCGGACTCGTCGTCGGTCGGCCGGCCGTTCCCGCCGAGAAGGCCGGGACGGTTGGTGCCCGACCCGCGGCCGGAACCCGCCCGGCCGGTCGCTCCCTGGCCCCCGGCTGCGGCAGCCCGGCCGGTGGCCTCGCCGCGCCGGCCGTCGATGCCGCGCCCGACGCCGCTCGCCGAACGGGTGTCGGCAGCTGCGGCACCACCGGTCGGCCGTGCCGACGGGGTGGGCGTGCTCGTCGAACCCGCAAGCGTGGACGTGCGCAGCACCCCGCCGGCCGGTGTCCCACCCGGTGCCCCGAAGAGCAGGCCCCGGCCGGTCCCGGCGCTGGCCGGTGCCGTGGTCGGCCCGGACATGCTGGCCAGCCCGGCGACGCCGCCGGCGAGCAGTGCCCCGCCGATCAGAGGGTTGGCACTGGCGAGGGAGGTGCCACCCGTGGAGGGGGCCGGACCGGTGACGACGCCGGGCGTGCTGCCGGTGACCGGGCCGCCTTCCTGGCCGGTGACGAACCCGGCGGGGACCGGGGCCGCGGACGTGTGGGTCGGCGTCGTGATCGTCGCGCCGCCGGTGTGCGCGAGGCGGCCGGTGGTGGTCGGGGCGGCGTGGGGCGTGGTGGTGCTCGGCACGCTGCGGGGCGTCGTCGGGTCCTGGTTGACAGTCTTCGGCGTCTCGGCGTCCGGACGCGGCGGGTCGACCACGCGGTCATAGGCGGACAGGTCGTAACCGGCGGCCAACTCGGCCACCACGTTCACCATCCGCTTGTGGGCCTTCTCCTGCTCGGCCTTGTCCTGCTGGTGGCCCATGATGCCGCCGACGACAGCCCCGGGCAGACCGAAGGCGGCGCCCTTGAGCGCACCGGAGATCGCCCGGTCGTTGTCGTCGGTCTCCTCCGGGCTCTCCGCCTGCTTGCGGGCGGTGCGGAGCTGGCCGGCCATCATGGTCAGGCCCTGCTTGACGCCGGTCATGCCCTCGCTGAGCGCGTCGGTGTGGCTGACGACCAAGGTCAGCCGCCGCTGGAACTCGCGGCCTGCCGAACCTGTCCAGCTGTTGCCGAGCTTCTCGATGTCGCCGCTCAGCTCCCGGCTCAGGCCGTCCAGGATGCCCTTCAGCGTGGCCCACTTGGCGGCCAGCTCATCGATCTGCTCGGGCTTGCCGGCCATCACCGCGTCGTACAGCTCCTGGTGGCTTTTGCCCTCATAACGCTGGGTGTATTCAGACACGCCCGTCCCCCTTCGGCTTGAGCGCCCGGTCGACCCCGCTCAGCGCCGAGTCGATGTCGGTGGCGTTTGCCGCGTTGCGCGCCTCGGCGGTGCGGTAGTTGGCGAGAATGGTGCTAGTGGCCTGCTGCGCCGCCAGCACAGCCTGCCGGAGCCGTTCGGCCTGTTCCACATAAGACTCGTGGACCGAGCTGTAGCGGCGGGCGTTCTGGGTGGCGTCGGTGAACAGGCCCAACGCCGGAGGGCTGCACTGCATCTCGGTGTTGAGCTTGCGCAGTACCGTCTCGGCCTGGCTGAGCCGCGCCGCGAGGTTCTTGTGGAAGTCCTCAAGGGACAGCAGGTCAACTTCCGTACGGCCGGTCATGGCTACATCCCCGTCGTTCTGGTTGACAACCGTCAGCGGAACCAGGTTAGTCCACCAGCGCAAGCCGAGGCGACCCGTGGCGCTCGCTCAGCCGTTGGTGCCCGTCGATGGCGTGCCACCTGGCGAGAAATGCGCGAGCGCGTCCTCGCGGTCCAGAGTCGGCCCGGTGGGGATCAGGGACAGCAGGGACCCGGGCACCGCCAGCGGGGTGACCCCCTCGTACCCGAGCGCCCCCAGTGCCTCGGCCGACCCGAGCGGATACCTGACGCCCTGCGGGCTGATCAGGTAGACAGTCGACCCGGCGGCGCCGGACCCGCTTGTGCCGGCGCCGGGAGCGGCCTGGGCCAGCACGCCCTTGCCGCCGGGCAGCAGCACCGACTCGGCAGTGCGGACCGCGTCCCGGTTGCTCTGCCGCACCGGCACCGAGTTCGGCTCGTTGGCGCTCAGCTCGGCAGGCGCCCGGTCGAAGACCTCAAGCGTGGTGGTCGGCGGGCCGCCCGCGGTGCCGGCCCGGTACGTCGCGCAGAGCAGCGTCTGCCCGGCGCGGGCCGGGTACAGGGAGGGAAGCGTCCGCGGCATCCCGTCCGGCTCCAGCCGCTGTTCGGTAAGCAGGCGGCCGGCCTGATCCGGCGTGATGTCGGTGATCTGACCGCCGCCGCTGATCAGCAGCAGCGCCGTGATCTCGCTGATCGAGACGAGCCCTTCGCGGGCCAGGACGTAGTGCTGCCCGGCCGCCTGGAACACCTGGCCGATGGTGGCCGGTCGGCCAGCCACGCTCAGCCCGCTACGGTCACCCAGGCCGGACAGCGACGGCTTGCGCAGCGGTGGCCCAGCCGGCAGGGCGTTGAGCAGTTGCTGCCCGACGGGCAGGGGCGCCGTGCCGCTCATCCGCAGCGCAGCGACCGACTGGTCGCCGCCGAGCACCTCGAGCCGGGCGTTGCCGGTGAGCAGGTGCCGCTGACCGTCCACCGTGACAAGCACGGCGCGGTCACCCAGCGGGGCGCCGCCGGGCAGCGCGCGGTCGATCACGACGCGGGTGGTGGAGCGGCGCGGGTCGACGGGGTCGGGTACGTCGCATACCGACCAGGGCAGGCCGGTCAACGACTTGCGGCCGGGCAGCGCGTCCGGGGCGCCGACGATGCCGACAGTGCGACCGCGCGGACGGTCCCGCAGCGAGGTCTGCGACATCGTCCGTACCTGCGGGTTCGGCTCGTTCAGGATCAGTCGGGCGGAGGTGTAGTTGAGCGTCGGGTGGAGCTTGCCCTCGACGAACACGTACGTCGCGCCGGTCTCCCGTTCGATGACCAGCGTGTTCTCGTCCAGCGGTGCGGTGTTGCCGGTCAACTGGCCGTAGGCGCCCACCCCGCCGAGCACCACGGCCGCGGCGATCGCGCTGCCGAAGACGGCCATGCCGAGCCGCCGCATTGGCAGGTTGGTGGTCTCCGGATCGCCCGACAGGAGAGCGGAGACGATCCGGCGGGTGACGAAGCGGTACGCCTGCACCTGATCGCGGCGGGTCCGCATGACTTACCTCCGGCGGGGTGGATCCGCGACGATCAGGTCAGGGTGCCGTCGCGGGCTTCCCTACGATAAGGGGCCGACGGCCGGCCCTCTGGCCCGCCGCCTGGTCGGCGCCGGGCGTTCCCCGGAGCAGAGCCACATCGTGCAGGAGGGACAGTCAGCGATGACGCAGGTTCAGGCGCGACCCGCCCGAGCGGTCACGAGCCCGTCCGACGTCCCGGCGCGGGTGGCCCCGGGCGTCGATCGACCGGGCCGGGGTCGTATCGGCCCGGTGCTTGTCGGCCAGCTCGTCGTGCTGGAGGTGTGTGCGGTCGGCGTCTGGGCCGCGACGGCCGGCCCGAGCTGGCTGCTCGCCGTGGCGGGTACCGTCGCGGTGCTGGTCGTGGCGGTGGTGTTCGCCCGGCGCGGTGGCCGCTGGTGGTTCGAGGACGTGCTGTTGCGCCGCCGGTTGCGGCGTCGCCGCCAACGCGCGGCGGCGGCGGCATTGGCGAGCGCTTCGGTCGCCGACCCCCGGTTGGCCGCGCTCGCACCCGAGTTGAGCGTCATCGAGCTGACCGACCGTGGCACCCGGCTGGGCATCGGGCAGGACGACCAGGGCTGGTTCGCGGCGGTTGCCCTGCAACCAGTCACCGGCGCGACGAGCGGTTCGGTGGACGCGTCCGTCGTGGACCGCGTACTGCGGGTGCTCAGCGACTTCTCGGCACCCGTCTCCCGGGCCCAGGTCGTCGCGCACACACTGGTCTGGTACCCGGCCTCCGGTGCGCCGCCGGCAGCGCACCGGTCCGTCTGGGTGGCGCTGCGGCTCACGATCCGCGACGCCCGGGTCGAGACCGTCAGCCGGGGCGGTGGGCTGCCCGGCGTACACCGGACGTTGGCCGCCGGGATCGGCCGGCTGGGCAAGGCGCTGACCGCCGCCGGGCTGGCCCACCGGCCGCTGGGCCGCGACGAGCTGCGCGCGGCAGTCGTGTCGGCAGCCGGCCTCGACCTGGTTCCGGAGACGCCGGCGGAGACCTGGCAGGGGCTGCGGGGCGGCGGCTGGACGCACCGTTGCCTGACCCTGCGGGGACGGCCCGACACCCCGCTCGGCCCGCTTGTGGACGCGATCACCGCCACGTCGGCACCGTCGCACACGGTGGCGGCGGTGGTCTCGTCCGACGGTCGCGTGGCGGCGCCGCTGCTGCGGGTCGCGGCGATGGACAACCACGTCGAGGCACTGGTCAAGGTCGTCCGGGACGTGGCACAGCGGGCCGGTCTCCCGGCCCGGCCGATGGACGGGCAGCACGGCCCGGGCATCTACGCCAGCGCGCCGGTCGCGTCGACGCCGGCCGGCAGGGTCAGGGCCGCAGGTTGACGATCCAGCCGTACAGGCCGCAGACCCAGAAGGCGAGCGGAACCAGCGAGATGATCAGCATGATCTCGACGATGTCGAGCAGCCGGCCCCAGACCGGCGAGATGCGCTTGCCTGCGACGGTCAGGCCGTAGATCAGGCTGATCACGGCCGCCAGCAGCAGCCCACCGAGGATGAGGCCCAGCCGGACCGGCAACGAACCCCCGGCGAAGGTGGCCGCCGCCGCCAGGCCCAGCCCGACAGTGCCGGCGAGCAGCACCGGGATGCGCTGCGCCCGGCCCAGGAGCGGACGGGCGCGCAGCAGCGAGAGCAGGGCCAGCACCAGGCAGAGCAGCACCGCCGGCAGCCGGCCGTCCAGTGCCAGCACCAACTGCGCGCCGAGCACCAGCACCGACACCGTCCACAGCAGACCGGTGAGGAACTGGTCGGCCCGGTCGCTGCGTTCGAGCACCTGCCGGCCGTCTACCGACTCGCTGTCGGTCTTCAGGTCCTCCGGACCGGTCGGGATCGACGGCACCGGCAGCCGGGCCAGCCGGTAGGCGATCATCGGCAGCGCCGGCACCGCGCCGAACGCGACGGCCGCCACCACCGCTGCCGCCGCTGCGGCGTCGAGCCCGAAGGCGAGGCAGAGCAGTGCGCCCAGACCGGCGCCCGCGCCCACCCCGATCGCGGCGAAGAAGAGCGGGTACCGGTCACCGACGGCCAGCACGGCCACCGCCCCGGCGACCACCACGGCGGTGGCCGCGAGCAGGGCGTGCGGGCTGCCCAGGTCGGTTAGTCGCAGGTCACCGGCGAGCAGCAGCAGACCACCGGTGCCCCCGTACACCAGGCCGACAATGGCCAGGACCGCGCCGGTCCGGCTGTCGCCTGCGGCGCGGGAGAGCACCGCCGCGCCGACAAGCAGCGCCACTGCGACAAGCAGGGCGGCCATCGCGCCGGGCAGGTGCGGCGGGCCGGTGAAGAGGGCGGCCACCGCGCCGGCGCCGAACGCCGCCGCGGCGAACAGCACCGCGAACGACCGGGTCGTGCTGACCTGCCAGGAGCCGGGACGCTGGTTGGTGGCGGTCGCGACCGCATCCACCACGTCGTCGAAGACGATCTCCGGCGCCGCCGCCGACCGGGGATTGAAATACAACACCTCGCCGTCGCGTACGCCCAACTGCGCGGCGGTACGCCCACCGTCCAGCGGTGCGCCGCCCAGCCGGGACAGCGCCCAGCCGCCGTGCCGCACACCCTCGTCGGCCAGGTCCTCCCCGGCGTAGCGCAGCAGCGTGGGAAGCAGGTCGGCCATCGGTACGTCCGACGGCAGAGCCAGGTCCATCCGCGTACGGGGAGCCACGATGGTGATCCGGCTCAGGCCACCGGTCGCCGTCTTCGTCGCCACAGTGGCCTCCTGGGTCGTCCTACGCTCGGCGGGCGGCGGTGCCGCAGTACGGGGTGCACCGCGCCCACGGGAGATTACCTACGATGACGAGCACGTACAGTGCCCACCCGCGGGCTTCGATCCGCGACGGCACGTCATCGGGCCGCTTCTGGGGAGGAGACAGCCGTGAGCACGGTCGTGTTCCGCCGGCTCCCGCGCCAGCCGGGGCCGGCTCTGCCACGCGGCGAGGTGCTGCTGGAGTCGCCGCCCGAGCTGCCCGAGCCGACGCCCCGCGGCATGGGCCAACTGCTGATGATCCTGCCGATGGTCTGCGGGGTCGGCGCGATGGCATTCCTCTACGCCGGCCGGGGTGGCGGCATGATGACGTACGTCGCCGGTGGACTCTTCGGCGTCTCGATGCTCGGCATGGCGATCGGCTCGCTCGCCAACAGCGGCGGCAACGACAAGGCCGAGCTGAACGCCGACCGTCGCGACTACATGCGCTACCTGGCCCAGATGCGCAAGCGCACCCGCAGGGCCGCCGAGCAGCAGCGGGCAGCGATGGCCTGGCGGCACCCGGAGCCGGACGCGCTCTGGTCGATCGCGGCGTCCCGCCGGCTCTGGGAACGGCGGATCACCGAGGACGACTTCGGCGAGACCCGCATCGCGCTCGGCCCGCAGCGGCTGGCCGTCGAGATCGTCCCGCCGGAGACCAAGCCGGTGGAGGACCTGGAGCCGATGAGCGCCATCGCGCTGCGCCGGTTCGTGCGGGCGCACTCGACAGTGCCGGAGCTGCCGACAGCGCTCTCCGTACGCGCGTTCAGCCGGGTGGTGCTGCGCGGTGACCGAGAGCCGGTGCTCGACCTGACCCGCGCGGCCCTGGGTCAGCTGGCGACCTTCCACGCCCCCGACGACATGGTGATCGCGGTGGTCGCCGCGCCCGACCGGCAGGCCGCCTGGGAGTGGGTGAAGTGGCTTCCGCACGCCCACCACAGTGGCCGGACGGACGCCGCGGGTGCCAGGCGGCTCGTCTTCGCCAGCCTGGCCGAGGCCGAGGAGTCGCTGAACGGTGAACTGGCCGGGCGTCCCCGCTTCACCGCCGAGGCCAAGCCGCTGACCACCGCGCCGCACCTCGTCGTGGTGATCGACGGCGGCGAGGTCGCGCCGACCTGTCAGCTGGTGGGTCAGGGTCTGCTCGGTGCCACCACCATCGATCTCTCCGGGACGGTGCCGCGCGATGCCGGCCGTTGGCTGCTCTGCCTGGACGCCGGCGACGGCAGCTCACTCGAACTGATCCGGGGCACCTCGTCGACGCAACTGGGCCGACCGGACCGGCTCACCGTCGAGGCCGCCGAAGGGCTGGCCCGGCAGATCGCCCCGTACCGGCTGTCCCAGCAGCAGACCAGCAGCGAGGAGCCGCTGGCACGCAGCATGGAGCTGCCGGACCTGCTCGGCGTCGGCGACGCGGCGGCCGTCGACGTCCACCAGACCTGGCGGCCGCGCGGTCACCGTGACCGGCTGCGGATCCCGCTCGGCGTCGGCCCAGACGGCAACGTCGTCGAGCTGGACTTCAAGGAGTCGGCGCACGAGGGCATGGGCCCGCACGGTCTGGTGATCGGTGCGACCGGCTCCGGCAAGAGCGAACTGCTCCGTACGGTGGTGGCCGCGCTCGCGGTGACCCACTCGTCGGAGGAGCTGAACTTCGTCCTTGTGGACTTCAAGGGCGGTGCGACGTTCGCCTCGCTGGAGGCGCTGCCGCACACAAGCGCTGTCATCACGAACCTGGCCGATGAGCTGCCGCTTGTCGACCGGATGCGCGACGCGCTCGCCGGCGAGATGGTGCGCCGGCAGGAGCTGCTGCGGGCGGCCGGCAACTACGTCTCCCGCTTCGAGTACGAGAAGGCCCGCGCGGCCGGCGAGCCGCTGGCTCCGATGCCCAGCCTGCTGATCATCTGCGACGAGTTCAGCGAGCTGCTGGCCGCCAAGCCCGACTTCATCGACCTGTTCGTGATGATCGGCCGGCTCGGTCGGTCGCTCGGTGTGCACCTGCTGCTGGCCAGCCAGCGCCTCGAAGAGGGCAAGCTGCGCGGCCTTGACACCCACCTGTCGTACCGGATCGGTCTGCGTACTTTCTCGGCGGTGGAGAGCCGGATCGTGCTCGGCGTGCCGGACGCGTACGAGCTGCCGAACGCGCCGGGGCACGGCTACCTGAAGACCGACACCAGCACGATGCTGCGGTTCCGGGCCGCGTACGTCTCCGGCCCGTACCGGGCGCCCGGCCAGCAGGCATCCGCGTCGCAGGCACTGGTGCAGCGCCGGATCGTGCCGTACGGCGTCGACTTCCTGCCGGCGCAGGCCCCCCAGATGCCTGTGGACTCCGCGCCGGAGCCGGAGCAGCCGGCCGACGGTAAGGCCGTCGCGATGCTCGACGTGCTCATCGACCAGCTCAAGGGCCGGGGCCGCCCCGCACATCAGGTGTGGCTGCCGCCGCTGGCGGACCCGCCGGGCCTGGGTGAGCTGCTCGGCCCGCTGGCCGTCGACCCGACGTACGGGTTGTGCACCGCGTCCTGGCCGGGCCGGGGTCGGCTCACGGTGCCGGTCGGCGTGGTGGACCGCCCGTACGAGCAGCGCCGTGACCCGATGATGGTCGAGCTCGCCGGGGCCGGTGGCAACGTGGTCATCGTCGGTCGCTCGCTCAGTGGCAAGAGCACGATGCTGCGGACGTTGCTTGCCTCGTTGGCGCTCACCCACACGCCGCGTGAGGTGCAGTTCTTCTGCCTGGACTTCGGTGGCGGCGCGCTGCGCAGCCTGGAGCGGTTGCCGCACATGGCGGGGGTGGCCGGCCGGCGCGACGTCGAGGCGGTGCGCCGTACGGTGGCCGAGGTGGTCGCGGTGCTGGACGAGCGGGAGATGCGCTTCGCCCAGCACGGTATCGACTCGGTGGCCAGCTATCGCCGCCGCCGGGCGGCGGGTGAGTTCGCCGACGACCCGTTCGGTGACGTGTTCCTGGTGGTGGACGGCTGGAACACCCTGCGCCAGGAGTACGAGGAGCTGGAGCAGACCATCACGACGCTCGCCAACCGTGGCCTCGGCTTCGGCGTGCACGTGGTGCTCACCGCGGCGCGGTGGGCGGAGGTCCGGATCAACATGCGGGACCTGCTCGGCACCAAGCTCGAACTGCGCCTGGGCGACGCCGCCGAATCCGAGATCGACCGACGGTCGGCAATGAACGTGCCGGAGAAGTCACCCGGCCGTGGCCTGACCCGGGACAAGCTGCACTTCCTCACTGCCATTTCGCGGATCGACGGCCGGCGTGACATCGACGACCTGAGCGAGGCGTCGATCGCCCTGGCCGGGCACGTGGCGGCCAACTGGCCGGGTCGTCCGGCGCCGAAGGTGCGGCTGCTGCCGCGTCGGCTCGCCGTTACCGAGCTGGCGCGGATCATCGACCGGTCGGCGCCCGGCCTGCCCATCGGCGTCAACGAGTCGGCGCTCGCCCCTGTGTATCTGGACCTGGCGAACGAGCCGCACCTGACGGTGTTCGGCGACGCCGAGTGTGGCAAGACCAACCTGCTGCGGCTGATCGCCCGTGGCATCACCGAGCGGTACACGCCCGCTCAGGCCCGGTTGGTGATCGCCGACTACCGGCGTGGGCTGCTGGGCGCGGTGGAGGGCGATCACCTGCTTGACTACGCGCCGTCCAATCAGGCGTTCGCGCAGGGGCTCGGCTCGATCCGCAGCGCGCTGTCCAACCGGTTGCCCGGCCCGGACGTGACCACCGCGCAGCTGCGCGACCGCAGCTGGTGGAAGGGCCCGGACCTGTACATCCTTGTCGACGACTACGACCTGGTGGCCTCCGGTGGCAGCAATCCGCTCAGTGCTCTGCAGGAGTTGTTGCCGCAGGCCCGCGACATCGGCCTGCACCTCATCATCACGCGGCGGGTGGGCGGCGTGTCCCGCGCGCTCTACGAGCCCGTGCTGCAACGGTTGCGGGAGCTGGACTCGCCCGGCCTGCTGATGTCCGGCAGTCGGGAGGAGGGCGCGGTCTTCGGCACGCTGCGGCCGAGCCCGCAGCCGCCCGGCCGGGGCACGCTGGTCCGTCGGCGCGACGGCCAACAGCTCATCCAGACCGCTTGGTCCGAGCCGTCGTGACCGGGCTCGCCCGGTTGTGCGGTGATCCGGCATCGCAATTTTGTCGTCCGCGTCAAATACCTGTCCCGTAAAACCGGTAATCACGTCGGCTGATTCGTCACTATTCACCTACGGCGGCCTACCAGGGCTGCGAGGACTGGACGGACTCCGCTACGGTCTCTGTTGGAGTGTCCGTCGGTGGGGTGTTTTGCTGCCTTGCCGCGGGGGAGGGGGCGCGGCAAAGCCGCCGCCACAACATGACGGAAGGGTGTGAAGCATGGCGTTCGAGGTCGAAGCTGCGACTCTGCATACCGCCGCGAGTGACGTGCGGTCTACGCGTAGCGAGGTCGACGGCGAGCTGAAGAAGCTGTGGAACGTAGTCGACGACCTGGCCATGGCGTGGAAGGGTCAGGCGTCCACGGGCTTCCAGTCGCTGATGACGCGTTGGAACGAGGACACCGTCAAGCTGCTGACCGCGATGGATGACATCGCGGACCTGCTCGACAAGTCGGGTACGACGCACCAGGTCAACGACGAAGAGCAGCAGCAGATGCTGGACAAGTTCCACTCTGCTCTCAACCCGTGATCCCGTAGCGAGCAGAGGAGGAAAACATGGCGATCAAAGTTGACTACGCGGTCCTCGAGAGCAGCAACCAGCAGATGCAGGCCATCTCGAAGACCATCGACGAGAAGCTCGACACGCTGCGGTCGATGCTCTCCAAGCTCGAGTGGGACGGCCAGGACCGCGTCGCCTACGAGCAGCACCAGGCGAAGTGGGACCAGGCCGTCCGGGACATCAACCGGGTCCTGAACGAGATCGGTGGTGCCGTCGGCATCGCCCGTGAGAACTACGTCTCCACCGAGATGAGCAACTCGAAGGTGTGGGGCTGAGACAATCGCCGGTGCGGCTCCGGTCCGGTTCGACCGGGCCGGAGCCGCATTGCGTTGGCGTCGGCACAGGTTCTGGGAGAGCGATGCGTACGGGGAATCGTTTCCGATCGGCCCGGCTGGCGGCTGCGGCCGCAGTGGCATTGTGTGCCGCGCTGGTTCCCGCCGTTGTCGCACCGGCACCCGCTCGTGCCGCCGACACGGTCCGGGGCCTGCAGTGGTATCTCGACTCGCTGAAGATTCCCCAGGCGCAGAAACTCACGCAGGGCAAGGGCGTCGTGGTCGCCGTCATCGACGGTGGGGTGGACGCCAGCCATCCAGACCTTCGCGGCCAGGTACTGGCGGGGCACGGTGTCAACGCCGCCGCCGCGCCGGACGGGCGACGTGACGACGACCGGGAAAAGGGGCACGGCACGTCGATGGCCGGCATCATCGCCGGGCGTGGTGGTGACCAGATGCGGCAGTTGGGCATCGCCCCGGCTGCGAAGATCCTGCCGGTCTCGATGGGTGCCCGGTTCAACAGCGACGACGTGACCCGCGCCGTCCGGTGGGCGGCCGACGCAGGTGCCGACGTCATCAACCTCTCCGTGAGCATCGGTGACGGTGCGCCGCCCCCGGATCTGGCCGACGCGATCACCTACGCGTTCAGCAAGGACGCGGTGCTGGTGGCCTCCGCCGGAAACGTGGAGCAGGGTGATCAGCGGGTCACCTCGCCCGCAAACATCCCCGGCGTCATCGCCGTGTCCGGTCTGGACAAGCGGGGCAACTTCTTCGCCGGCTCGGTGCGCGGCCCGGAGACGGTGATCGCGGCACCGATGGAGAGCATCATCGGGCCGGCACCCAAGGCGGTCTCGTCCAACGGCTACACAGTGGGCAGCGGCACCAGTTCGTCAGCCGCCATCATCTCCGGGGTGGTGGCGCTGGTCCGCGCCAAATATCCGCAGCTCGACGCGGCAAACGTCATCAACCGCCTGATCAAGACGGCCCGCGACGCCGGGCCGGCAGGCCGGGACCAGCAGTTCGGCTTCGGCGCGGTCGACCCGGTCGCGGCGCTGACCCGCTCGGTGCCAGAGGTGACGGCCAACCCGCTGCTGGAGGGCGCGACCGAGCCGACCCGGCCCGGTGGCGCCGCCCGGCCCGACGATGACGAGGGTCCGGCTGTCGAGTTCGGGGTGTCGAACAAGGCCGGCGCGATCGTCCAGGTCGTGCTCTGCGTGGCCGTGCCGATTGTCGCGCTGATCGTCCTGCTGGTGGTGCTCAGGCGCCGCAAGCGGCGTACCCCGGCCGTGCCCGGCCCGTCTGCCGGCGCACCCGGGTCGCCGCCGCCCGGCTGGCCTGCGGGCCCGGCCGGCTGGCAGAGCCCACCGGGGCACGTCGCGCCGCCGCAGCCCGTTCCGGGGTACGGTCCGCCGCCGGCCCAACACGGTCATCCGCCGCCGGGCTATCCGCCGCCGGCTGGCCAGCCCGCACCGGGCTATCCACCGGCCGCGCCGCCGCCGGGCGGACCCGGATGGCCGGGCACGGGCCAGGCGCCGCCGCAGTCCGGCCCACAGCAGTAGTGAGCACAGACCACCAGTCAGGGTTTCGGGGAGGGGACCGATGACGGACGACAGGACCAGCCAGCCGGAACGGTTCAAGAACGACGACATGTACATTCCGATTCCGGTCGGCACCACGCCGGTGTCAGGCCTGGCGTTGACCGGCTTCGAGATCGACAACGTCAACCATGCCGCCACGCCGGAGGGTCTCGTCACCGCGCCCGGCGAGGCCGGCGTCAAGACCGAGTGGGACGCGAGCAGCCTCGATTCCGCGATCGACTGGCTGGAAACCCACGCGGCGTACCTGAACAAGCTCACCTACAAGATGGTCGACATCCAGGACCTGATGGGTGGTGCGGCCGCGGGCATGGCGGGTGGAGTCGGCGGCCAGGCGAGCCCGCTCGGTGGGTTCGAATGGGCGGGCCGGTTGGCTGCCAAGCATCAGGGGCTCTACCGGGACACCGAGGCTGGTGTGCAGAGGCTCGCCCAGAATCTCTACGACGCGGCGGAGGCGTTGCGTCAGGTCAAGCAGAACTACGAGACGGCGGAGGAGCAGAACAGGATGTCCGCCCTCGACATGCAGCGGGTCTTCGGTGACGTGGCCGGCCGCGGCGACGGCCGTTAGGACGGGGAGGACGGCAAATGGCTCTGAGCTGGGAAGAGATGTGCCAGAAGGTCGTCATTGACGGCCGGCCTGGTGACGTGGAGAGCGCGGCGCTCGGTTGGGAACAGCTGATCAAGAACCTCAACAACGTCAAGCAGAGCCTTGAAGCCAACATCAAGGACCTGGGCGCGACCTGGAAAGGTCCGGCGTACGAGGAGTTCAAGGGTCACGTCGAGCTGATCGCCAAGGACACGGGTCAGCTCGTGGCGGACACCGAGAAGGGCGGCGGCATCGTCCAGTCGCTCAAGGCCGCCGCCGACAGCCTCAGCGCCGCCCAGCGGGACTTCCCGATCCCGGCGACCTGCGTCAACGACGTCCTGGAGGCGCGCAACGCCAAGCTGACCATCGGGGTCGGTTTCTTCGAGGCCAAGGTCTCGCCGGACTTCCTCGGCTGGCTCGACCCGGTGAGTGCCGTCGCCGACTGGATCAACGACCAGTCCAAGGACGCTGCCGAGGTCTATCAGCGGGTCAGCGGCGAGTACCAGACCATCGCCCCGAACACCCCCGGTAATGCCTTGCCCGGTGACACCGCGGACCCGACCCGTCAGCAACCGAATCTGGGTGGTGGCGGTGGTGGCGGCGGCGGTGTCGGTGGCGTGCCGAACATCGGCGGCGGCGGGCCCGGCGGTGGTCTGGGCGCCAAGCCCTCGATCAGCGGGGCGAGCCTGGTACCGGAGACGGGCAACCTGCCCGTCGGTTCCGGCATCCACCCGGCCTTCTCGGGCGAGCCCGGCACGGGCGGCTACCCAGGTGTCGGTGGTGTCCCCGGCACGGGCGGTCTCGACGAGGAGTACAGCACCGGCCTCGCGGGTGCCGGCGGCGGCGTGCCCGGTCTCGGCTCTGGCGGTGGTGGCCTCGGTTCCGCAGGCCTCGGCGCCGGCGCCGGCGGTGGCGGTGGCGGTCTGGGCAGCGCCGGGGCAGGCGGCGGCGTGCTCGCCGGAGGCGGCGCGCTCGGCCGAGCGGTCTCCCCGGGCATGGGCCCGATGATGGGCGGTGGCGGTGCGGCGGGCGCCGGTCGCGGCGGAGGCCGGGGCGCGGGCGGCCGGCTCGGCGCGGGCGGCAAGCCGGGCGGCGGGATGATGCCCGGAATGGGCGGCGTCGCCGCTGGTGGCGGCGGTGCCGGTCGGGGCGGTGCCGGTCGCGGCGCGGCGGGTGCCGGTGCGGCCGGTCGGGGCGCGGGTGCCAGAGGTGCCGGGATGGCCGGGATGGGCGGCGGTGCCGGCTACGGCGAGGACGACACCTCGCGCAACACGTGGCTGGAGGAGGACGAGGACGTGTGGGGTGCCGACGGCGGGGGAACCTCCGGCATCCTGCGCTGAACGTCTGGACGCGACGGTGCCGATGCGGTTGACCGCATCGGCACCGTTTCCTGTTCGACGCCGGCCAGTGGCCGGCGACACGGTGGTCTACTCGCTCCGGGACAGCTGATGGACGTCGTTCAGCCGGTGACCGGCGTGTCGGGACGTCGGCCGGGGCGCCAGCCGCGTCGGCGGCCCCGCGCCACGATCGGTCGCGCGATAAGCAGCAGCCCGGCGAGCAGACCGCCGACGACGGCGGCCCAGAGCGCGACGGTGCGTTGCCAGCTCAGGGGGTCTGCCGCGTTGTCGGGGGCCGGGAGCGCGTCGGGCGGCGGGTCCGAGCGGGTGCCCAGCAGACTCGACACCGCCCGGTACGGGTTGACCACGCCGAAGCCGACCTCCGCGTTGTGCCCGTCCGGCGGGTTGTCAGCGGTTCGTTCCAGCCGTTCGGCGACCTGTTCCGGTGTGAGGTCCGGGTGGGCGGATCGGACCAGCGCGGCGACGCCGGAGACGTACGCGGCGGCGAAGCTTGTGCCGCCCGTCGGCTCGGCGCGGTAGCCGGCCCCGCCCGGTGCCGGGCCGACGATGTTCAACCCTGGCGCGGCGACGTCGACGTACGCGCCGCTGACCGAGGTGCCCACGTGGCCGCCCTGCTCGTCCACACCGGCGACAGCGATCACCCCGGGATACGCGGCGGGGTAGGCCGGTTTGTCCTCCTGCTGCTCCTGCCGGTTTCCGGCTGCGGCGACCAGCACGACCCGCTTGGCGAGGGCGCGTTCGACGGCCTTCGCCAGCTCGGGGCGGGGCAGTGTCACCAGGGAGAGGTTGATCACGTCGGCGCCGTTGTCGACAGCCCAGTCGATGGCCGAGGCGATCTGCCCCGGTAGGGCTTCGTCGTTTGTGCCCTTGGCGTCCGGCAGGACCCGGATCGGCAGGATGCGGGCCCCCGGGGCGATGCCGCTGAAGGGTGCCCCGGTGCCGTCCCGGCCGGCGATGATGCCGGCCACCATCGTGCCGTGACCGACAAGGTCGCACTGGCCCTGGTTGGCGGGCAGACCGTTGAAGTCGCGCCCCGCGAGGACCTGACCCTTGAGCAGGGGGTGGATGGCGGACACCCCGGAGTCGATCACCGCGACCGTCACTCCGGCGCCCCGGGAGAGGGGCCAGGCCGACGCCGGGTCCAGTCGGCGCAGCCCCCACGGGATCTCCACCAGGCCGTCCTCCCCGGCCGGGCCGCAGGTGGGCGGTGCCGCGACGGCGGGGGAGGCGGGGACCACCAGGGCGGTGCCGAGCAGGGCCACCAGCGTTCCACTGAGGACTGCTCGAACGCCACGGCGTAATCCCGTGGTCGCGCTGGACGGCAGGCTTTGGCGCACCCGCAGAGATTACCGCCGTGCCGCATCGGGCAGCGTCCCGGCGGGGATCGGTCACGGCTGGTGTGCGGCGTCCTCGGTTGGCGCTTCGGCGAAGAGCGCGAGCAGGTCACCGACCTGGCGGTACGCCTCGGCGGGGTGCCGGAACCGGCCGGCCGGGTTGAGGGTGTACTCGTTGCGGCGCCCGACCCGCGTGCGGTGCAGGTAACCGCCCGCCTCCAGGTCGGCGACGATGGCCTGGGCGGCGCGTTCGGTGACGCCGACCTCGGCCGCCACGTCCCGCAGCCGAGCGGTGGGATCGCGGGCGATGGACAGCAGCACATGCCCGTGGTTGGTGAGGAATGTCCAGTTCCGGCTGCTGCCTGTGCTGCCGTCGGCTGTCGCCGTGCTCGCCATCGTGGGACCGCCTCTCCGGTTGCCCGCCTCGCGCCTGTCGCAGGCGGGTCGAACCGGGCCAACGTATGAAATCTATATCACGCATATCTTGACGCATCTTCTGGTGCGTGTGAACGTGGAGCCCGAGCCAGCGCCCGCCGCCGGGCCGGTCGACGTGCGGGTTGAGCAGGTCAAATGCATGGAGACGAGGTGCGGGGATGAGCCTTTCCGCAATGCCCGGTGGGCAGCCGGGTCCGCAGCGGGCCACCGATCAGGCACCGGCGCTCACCGAGCCGTCACGGGCGTACGCCGAGCTGGCCGACGGTAACCGGCGCTTCGTCAGCGGTGCTCCACGCCACCCCAACCAGGGCGCCGAACACCGGGCCGCTGTGGCCGACGGGCAGCACCCGTTCGCGGTGATCGTCGGCTGTTCCGACTCCCGGCTGGCTGCCGAGATCATCTTCGATCGGGGCCTGGGTGACCTCTTCGTGGTCCGTACGGCCGGGCACATCGTGGGCCCGGAGGTGCTGGGCAGCGTGGAGTACGCGGTGACAGTGCTCGGCACCCCGCTGGTGGTGGTGCTCGGTCACGACTCCTGCGGTGCCGTCCAGGCGGCCCGCGAGGCGGCCGCCACCGGCACCGCACCCGTGGGGCACCTGCGCGCGGTGGTCGACGCGGTGCTGCCCAGCCTGCGGCGCGCCACGACCGAGGGTGTGGACGACATCGACGGCATCGTCGACATCCACATCGCGCAGACTGTCGAGACGCTGCTCGGACAGTCGCCGGTACTGGCCGAGGCGGTGGAGCAGGGCCGTTGCGCGGTGGTGGGAATGTCGTACCGCCTGGCCATCGGTGGGGTGCGTCCGGTGACCGCCGTGCCGGTCGGTGCCGCGACCCTCGACGTGCCCAGCGTCCCGGACGGCCCGGCCGCGACCGCCGCTGCCTGACAGGACCCGGACCGCCGACCCGCCACGTGCGACGAGGGCCGCCCCGCGTGCTGCGGGGCGGCCCTCGTCTGCGGTACGTGCCGTCAGAGCAGTGACATGTGGACGTGGTCGGTGTGGTTCGACGGTCCGCTGTACGAGCTCCACCCGGTCGCCGGGAACCAGATCTGCCGGTTCCAGATCACGTAGTAGATGCCGAGTCGGTCGGCGTTGCGGATGAGGAACGCGGCGACGTTGTTGCCGTACTTGCGGGTGTCCTCGTTGTGCCACGGGGAGAAGCCGCTCTTCTGAAGCGACCAGTCGCAGGCGCGGCCCTTCGGGTGCTCCCACGGCCCGCCGGGGCGGTAGCAGCCGACGAACCGGGTGAAGCCGGCCCGCCTGACCTCCTTGTAGGCGTGCAGGGTGCGTGGTGTGACGCAGCCGGAGGTGGTCGGGTCGTCCTCGCTGCACGACTGCGGCTTCCAGTCGCCGTCGGCGGTGCGACCCGGGCCGATCCTCGCGACCGGCGAGGTGGCGTCCACGAGACCGCCTGTGAAGCCCTTGCCGCCGACGAGGGAGAGCGCCTTGTCCGCCTCGCTCTTGCGCTTGGCCATCAGGGCTGTCTGCTTCTGCTGCTCGCGGACCTCCGTGTCGAGGGCCAGCTTGGCCTGCTCGGCGCGGGACTTGACCGCGTTGACCTCGGCGAGCTTCTTCTCGTTGACCATGTTGAGCTCGTCGAGCGCCGCGGCCCGCTTGACGAAGGTGTCGGGGGCGGTGCTGTCCAGCAGCATCGCCATCGCGCCGACGCGGCCGGTGCGGTACGACTGGGCGGCGATCTGCGCGACCTGCGGTTCCAACGCGTCCAGGTCGGCCCTGGCCCGCTCGACCTCGATCGCCAACTCCAGCTGTCGCTTCTTGGATTTGTCCAGCTTGGACTTTGCCGCGGAGTAGTCGCGGTTGGCCTGCTCGATGACGTCGTTGAGCAGCTTCGGCTCGCCGTCCTCCTCGTGCCCGGACGGGGTGGGGGTCGTCGGGGCGGCATGGGCCGGTACGGGCCCGGCGAGCACGGTCAGTGCGGCGATCACGGCCACCACAGGTGTCAACCAGCGGCGTAGGGGTGCCGTCACAATGTTCCCTTCCGTCGACCGCCGACCGGGTTAGCTGACGGGTTCGGGGCGGAAGTGGCCCCTACCGCTGGCGCGGATTCACCCCAGGTACCTGGGTCCCCGGCTCGCCGGTTGGCGATTGGGCGGTGGCACCGCAGGCGCCGCTTCGCGCCTTCATCGGTAACCGGCAGCGAGGTTACCCGAGAGTCGGCCGGGTGAGCTACGCCTGGATGCCCATCAAAAGCGTCATATCGCCATGGCGTTGAGTGACCAGTGCTGCTGTCGTCGGGGCGAGGGCCCGATCTGGTCACGCTGAGGAGTGTCACCATGCCGTCTTCGTGCTCCTGTCCGGCTCTGGCCACTGGTCGGTGGCGGTGGATGGGGATGGGGTGTGCTCGGGGTCGGGCCGGCCCGCGCGTGGACGGCTGAGGGCGGCCAGTACGTCGGCTCGCTCCGGTCGCGGCCGGGGCGCGTCGCCGGTCGGGGTCGACCCGGCGGCGGTCACCAGGGCGGCCAGCCCGGTGGTAAGCGGTACGGCGGCGATCAGGCCGAGCGTGGCGACCGCGCTGCGGACGATCTCCTGCGCCAGGAACTCGCTTGTCAGGATCTGTGTGATGGGTCGTGTGTCGGCGGTGAGCAGGAGCAGCAGCGGCAGCGAGGCGCCCGCGTACGCCAGGACGATGGTGTTGACCGTGGAGGCGATGTGGGCGCGGCCGACCCGCGTGGCCGCCCGGTAGAGCTGCAACCGGCTCAGCCCCGGGTTGGCGTTCGCCAGCTCGGTGACGGTGGCGGCCTGGGTGACAGTCACGTCGTCGAGTACGCCGAGTGAGCCGATGATGATTCCGGCGAGCAGCAGGCCGTGCAGGTCCACGTCGGCCTGGAACATCGACAGCGTGGTGGCGTCCTCGCTGCCGAAGCCGGTCAGGTTGGTGGCGGCCGTGGCGATTGTGGCGAGCACTCCGGTGAGGATCAGGCTGCCCAGGGTGCCGAGGACCGCGACCGAGGTCTGTGCGGTGACCCCGTGGGTCAGATAGAGCACCACGAACATGATGAGCGCGGCGCCGACCACCGCCACCAGCAGCGGTGACCCACCGGCGGCGATGCCCGGCAGCACGAAGGTGAGCAGGATGGCGAAGCTGGCCGCGAGCCCCGCCAGCGCGGCGAGGCCCCGCCACCGGCCGAACGCGACGATCGCGGCGGCGAAGACCACCGCCAGCCACAGCAGCGGCGTTCCCCGCTGGTGCTCGGCGATGTTCCAACTGCTGGCGGCGGGATCGGTCGGGTCGGTCAGCTCGACCATTATGACGTCGTCGCCGACCTCGACCCGGGGCGCGCCCGGCCCGGCGGGAATCGGGGTCTGGACCTGCTGGCCGGCGTTCGGCCCGTCCTCGACGCGGACGTCCACCGTGCCGCAGGGTCCGGCCGACGGGCCGCCCTCGGGTGCCGGCGCTGGCGGGCAGGGTTCGGTAACCACCCGGGTCACGGTGCCGTGGTACCGCGGCACGTCCGCCCCGCCATCGGTCTGCGGCGACCCGTCCCGTGGCCAGAGCACCACCGCCGCGAGGACGGTTGCCACGAAGAGCGGCACCACCGTCGCGACGAGGATCCGTCGCACCCGCGGCGGGGCGGGTGGCGCGGAATGGCTGTGGTCGGAACCCAATGCGAGACTCCCAACGATCCGGTGCGAAGTACGTGTCAGCGGAGCGGTCGGTTCACCGTCGACGGGGGAAACGCCGCGGGAAGCGCGCCGGATCGTCGCCCGGCGATCGTCCGATCACGGACGGTCAACGTCCGGCCCAGTCGACGGGAAGCGACGCCACGACGTGGTGGCGTCGCAGCCTGACTGCGCGGCGGCGTATGGAGGCTCATCCTGGGAGATGCTATCCAGCCCGTATCGGGGCGGCAGTTCGTGACGGGGTGTCGGATAAGCGAACCGCTCGCGCGGCAGCCCTCGGCCGGGCATGTTTGAGGCATGCCGCCTCTGTCACCACCCGACCCCGACCACAAGCGGCACGGCATCCCCGCCGCACACACCGGGCATGACAAGCACGCCGGGCATGACAAGCACGCCGGGCATGACAAGCACGCCGGGCACGATCCGGCGATGTTCCGTCGCCGCTTCTGGGTCTGCCTGGTGCTCACCATCCCGGTGGTGGTGACCAGTCAGCTCGTATCGGATCAGTTGGTTCTGAGCTGGGACTTCCCCGGCCGGTCCTGGCTGGGCCCGGTGCTCGGCTCGGTGGTGTTCTGGTGGGGTGGTTGGCCGTTCCTGGTGGGCGCGGTCCGGGAGGTGCGGGACCGGGCGCCGGGCATGATGCTGCTGATCGCGATGGCGATCACAGTGGCCTACACCGCGTCGCTGGCTACCAGCCTGGGTGCCTTCGACCTGGACTTCTGGTGGGAGTTGGCAGCGCTGGTCACCATCATGCTGCTCGGGCACTGGCAGGAGATGAAGGCCATCGGGCAGGCCCGGGGCGCACTCGCGGCACTGGCCGCGCTGCTGCCGGACGAGGCCGAGCGGGTGGCCACGGACGGGCAGGTCGAGGCGGTGCCGGTGACCGACCTGCGGGTGGACGACGTGGTGCTGGTCCGCCCGGGGGGTCGGGTGCCGGCGGACGGTCGAATCGTCGACGGCAGCGCGGAACTCGACGAATCGATGATCACCGGCGAGTCGCGGCCGGTCGCGCGGTCGGCGGGCGACCGGGTGGTGGCCGGCACCGTGGCCACCGACTCGGCGATCCGGGTACGCGTCGAGGCGCTCGGCGAGCAGACCGCGCTCGCCGGCATCCAGCGGATGGTCGCGCAGGCGCAGGCCTCCGGTGGCCGCGCGCAACTGCTTGCCGACCGGTTCGCCGCCGCGCTGTTCTACGTGGCCACCGGCACGGCCGTGCTGACAGTGCTGGTCTGGACGGCGCTCGGCCGGCCCGACGAGGCGGTGATCCGCGCGGTCACCGTCCTGGTGATCGCCTGCCCGCACGCGCTCGGGCTGGCCATCCCCCTGGTCGTCGCGCTGTCGACCGCGCTTGCCGCGCGGTCCGGGATCCTCGTCAAGGACCGGTTGGCGTTGGAGCGTATGCGCACAGTGGGCGCGGTGCTCTTCGACAAGACCGGCACCCTGACCCGGGGCGAGCACGTGGTCACCGACGTGGTGGTGGCACCGGGCACCGACCGGGACGAAGTGCTGCGCATCGCGGCGGGCGTCGAGTCCGACAGTGAACATCCCTTGGCCCGCGCGATCGTGTCGGCGGCCGGTCGCGCCGGCCCGGCTCCGGCTGCCGGATTCCGGTCGCTGCCGGGCCGTGGGGTGCAGGCCACCATCGACGGCGCGGAGTACGCGGTGGGCGGGCCGGCGCTGTTGCGGGAACGGGGACTGTCGCTTCCGGCGGACGTGGAGGAGGCGACCGGGCGGTGGTCGACGCGAGGTGCGGCGGTGCTGCATCTGGTACGGCTGCCGGAGACCGTGCTCGGCGCGTTCGCGCTTACCGACGAGGTACGTCCGGAGGCCCGTCGGGCCATCGACGAGCTGCGCGCCGAGGGTGTCCGGACGATCGCCATGATCACCGGTGACGCCCGCCCGGTGGCGGAGGCGGTCGCGGCGGAACTCGGCTTCCGGCCCGGAGTCGACGAGGTTTTCGCCGAGGTGCTGCCTGCGGAGAAGGACAGCCGGGTGGCCGAACTCCAGCGGCGGGGGTTGACAGTGGCGATGGTCGGCGACGGGGTGAACGATGCGCCTGCGTTGGCGCGTGCGGACGTGGGCATCGCCATCGGTGCGGGCACTGACGTCGCGATCGAGTCCGCCGGGGTGGTGCTGGCGTCCTCGGACCCGCGTGGGGTGGGTGCCGTGGTCCGCCTGTCCCGGGCGTCGTACCGGAAGATGCGGCAGAACCTCGCCTGGGCGGCCGGCTACAACGTGGTGGCGTTGCCGCTGGCAGCGGGAGTGCTGGCGGGGGCCGGTGTGGCGTTGAGCCCGGCGGTTGCCGCGCTGCTGATGTCGGCGTCCACCATCGTGGTGGCGCTCAACGCACAGTTGCTGCGCCGGGTCAGGCTCGGGCCGGCAGCGGACTGAGGGCCAACGGCGGGCTGGGAGCGAACCGGCGCGGCAGCGGGCTGAGGGCCGGCAGCGGGCTGAGGACCGTCAGCCGCGCTTCATGAGTCGTCCGACCGCCGCCATCATCTCGGTGGCCATCTCGTCGGCCCGGCCCTCGGCGGCACCCTCGTGCATGCAGTGCCGGGCGTGCCCGTCGAGCAGGCCCAGCGCCACCTTGTCGAGTGCGGCCTGGATCGCGGAGATCTGCGTGAGCACGTCGATGCAGTACCGGTCCTCGTCGACCATCTTCTCGATGCCCCGGACCTGCCCCTCGACACGGCGGAGCCGGGTGAGCAGCTGGTCCTTGCTGGCGGTGTACCCGCGGATCGGGGTCGGTGTGGTCATGGCGACCAGGATAGCTTACCCCTGGGGGGTATGGTACTGTCGCTCTCGCTGATACCCCCACCGGGTATCGGTACATCACAAACGCACGGGTCCGCCTTCGCCTTACCCCCCGGGGGTATATGGTCGGAGGTGACGGAGGGAGTTCGTTCGATGGTCAGCACGACGTACCAGGTGAAGGGCATGACCTGCGGGCACTGCGTCAGCGCGGTCAGCTCCGAGGTGGGTGCCATCGCGGGCGTGCACGACGTCCAGGTCGACCTCGCCAGCGGCCAGGTCACCGTCAGCAGTGAGCAGCCGGTGGCTGTGGAGGACATCCGGGCCGCCGTCGACGAGGCCGGTTACGACCTCGTCGAGGCGTGATCGAAAGGCGTGCGATGAACACGGTCACCAGACTGGGCGGCTTCGCCCTCGGTCTCGCGGCGGTCTTCGGCGCGGCGTACGGGATCGGCCGGGTCGCTGACCCGGCCGCCCCGGTCGCCGAGAGCCGCCACGACGGCGGTGCCGCACACGCCTCGGACCCCACCGAGCAGGGTGGGCACGACGAGGCGGCCGGGCTGCCCGGCGGCCTGCTCGTCTCCGACCGTGGCTACACCCTCGAACCGGTCGCCGCCCCGGCCGGCGAATTCGCCTTCCGGGTCACCGGGCCGGACGGCCAGCCGGTCACCCGGTACGACGTGGCGCACGACAAGCGCATGCACCTGATCGTGGCCCGGCGGGACCTGTCCGGCTTCCGCCACGTCCACCCCGACCTCGCACCGGACGGCACCTGGCGGGTCGACACCCCGCTGGCAGGCCCCGGGCAGTGGCGGGCGTTCGCCGACTTCACCCCGACCGGCGGTGAACCGCTGACCCTCGGAGTGGACGTGACAGTCCCCGGCGCGCTGACCGAGCGCCCCCTGCCTGCCCCGGCCACCAGCACCACCGTCGACGGCTACACGGTCACGCTGGCCGGTGAGCCGCAGCCCGGCCGCACCTCACCACTCACACTCACCGTCAGCCGGGACGGCCAGCCGGTCACCGACCTGGAGCCCTACCTGGGCGCGTACGGGCATCTGGTGGCGCTGCGCCGGGGCGACCTGGCGTACCTGCACGTCCACCCGGAGGGAGCGCCCGGCGACGGGCGGACCCGGCCCGGCCCGGATGTCACGTTCTTCGCCGAGGTGCCGTCGGTCGGCAGCTACCGGCTCTACCTGGACTTCCGGCACGGCGGTCGGGTGCACACCGCCGAGTTCACAGTCGTCGCCGGCACCCCGACGGCGGACGCCCCGACGACCGGCGCCGAGCCCACCCCGAGCGGATCCGCGCCGGCCGACCACGGCACCCCCGGCCACGGGCACAACTGACGGGACGGACGATGACCACCACAAGTAGACCGCTGCCCGAGGCGCCGAACCGGATCGAGCTGGCCATCGGCGGGATGACCTGCGCCGCCTGTGCCGCCCGGATCGAGAAGAAGCTGAACCGGATGGACGGGGTCAGCGCCACAGTCAACTACGCCACCGAGAAGGCCACCGTCCGGTACGCCGACGCTGTCACACCTGACGACCTGATCGAGACCGTGCAGAAGACCGGCTACACGGCCGCTGTGCCGTCGCCGCCCGCCGCCACCGAGGAGCCGGTCGACCCGCTGAAGGGGCCGCGTACCCGGCTGTGGGTCTCCGCGGTGCTCACCGTGCCGGTGATCGTGCTGGCAATGGTGCCGCCCTGGCAGTTCGACTACTGGCAGTGGCTGTCGCTGGTTCTGGCCGCCCCGGTGGTGGTGTGGGGTGGGTTGCCGTTCCACCGGGCAGCCTGGACCAACCTGCGGCACGGCGCGGCGACGATGGACACTCTGGTGTCGCTCGGCACCCTTGCCGCGTTCGGCTGGTCGCTGTGGGCGCTCTTCCTCGGCGACGCCGGGATGCCGGGGATGACGCATCCGTTCCGCTTCGACATCACCCGCAGCGACGGCGCCGGCAACATCTACCTGGAGGCGGCCGCAGGGGTGACAGTGTTCATCCTGGCCGGCCGCTACTTCGAGGCACGGTCCAAGCGGACCGCCGGGGCAGCCCTGCGCGCGCTTCTCGAACTCGGCGCCCGGGACGTGGCGGTGCTGCGGGACGGGGTGGAGACCCGGATCCCTGTGGAGCAGCTCGCCGTCGGTGACCGGTTCGTGGTCCGCCCGGGTGAGAAGATCGCCACCGACGGGGTTGTCGACGAGGGCACCTCCGCCGTCGACGCCAGCATGCTCACCGGTGAGTCGGTGCCGGTCGAGGTCGGCCCGGGTGACGGCGTGGTCGGTGCCACGATCAACGCGGGCGGACGCCTTGTCGTCACCGCCACCCGGGTCGGCGGGGACACCCAGCTCGCCCGGATGGCCGACCTGGTCGAGCAGGCGCAGAGCGGCAAGGCGGCCGTGCAGCGGCTCGCCGACCGGATCTCCGGTGTCTTCGTGCCGATCGTCATCACCCTCGCGGTCGGCACGCTCGGCTGGTGGCTCGGCACCGGCGCCGGCCCGACCGCCGCGTTCACCGCAGCCGTCGCCGTGCTGATCATCGCCTGCCCCTGCGCGCTGGGCCTGGCCACCCCGACCGCCCTGCTCGTCGGCACCGGCCGGGGCGCCCAACTCGGCGTGCTGATCAAGGGACCGGAGGTGCTGGAGTCGACCCGCCGGGTCGACACCGTGGTGCTGGACAAGACCGGCACCGTGACGACCGGCCGGATGACGCTCGTGGACGTGGTGCCGGCCAGCGGCGACGACCGCGCCGAGTTGCTCCGGCTCGCCGGGGCGGTGGAGGCCGCCTCGGAGCACCCGATCGCCCGTGCGGTCGCCGCCGGTGCCGCCGAGGCCGGCGTGCTGCCCCCGGTGACCGACTTCGCCAACCTCGAAGGACTTGGCGTCACCGGGACGGTCGACGGTCGGGTAGTGCTGATCGGGCGGCCCCGGCTGCTGCGCGAACGCGACATCGACGTACCGCCGGAGATCGAATGGGCAGTCAGCGAGGCGGAGGCCGCCGGTCGTACGGCGATCGTCGCCGGCTGGGACGGGCGGGCCCGGGGCGTGCTCGCGGTCGCCGACGTGGTCCGGCCGACCAGCCGGGCGGCCGTGGCCCGACTGCGTGACCTGGGGCTCACCCCCGTCCTGCTGACCGGGGACAACACCACAGTGGCCCGCGCTGTCGCCGCCGAGGTGGGCATCGACGAGGTGATCGCCGAGGTGCTGCCGGCCGGCAAGGTCGACGTGATCAAGCGGCTGCAGGCCGAGGGGCGCTCGGTGGCGATGGTCGGTGACGGGGTCAACGACGCTCCGGCGCTGGCCCAGGCCGACCTCGGTCTGGCAATGGGCACCGGCACCGACGTGGCGATCGAGGCGTCCGACCTCACACTGGTCCGGGGTGACCTGGACGCGGCGGTGGACGCCATCCGGCTGGCCCGGCGCACGCTCGGCATCATCCGGGGCAACCTGTTCTGGGCGTTCGGCTACAACGTGGCGGCTCTGCCGCTGGCCGCCGCCGGCCTGCTCAACCCGATGATCGCCGGTGCCACGATGGCGCTGTCCTCGGTGTTCGTGGTGGCAAACAGCCTGCGCCTGCGGAGGTTCCGCTCGGCCGCCGGTGATCTGTGACGGCGGTAATGGTTGGACCGGAGATGCCCGGGGTACTTCTGGTGGCGAAGCGACACTCGCAATGGAGGTTGACATGGGTATCGACGACAAGATCAACAACACTAGCGAGAACGCGGCCGGCAAGCTGAAGGAAGGCGCCGGTCGGGCCACCGACAACGAGCGCTTGGAGGCCGAGGGTCGCGCCGACCAGTCCACGGCCAAGCTCAAGCAGGCCGGCGAGAAGATCAAGGACGCTTTCAAGAGCTGACGTACGACGTAACCCGCACGCCGGGCCGGTGATCATTCACCGGCCCGGCGTGCTGTGTGTCCGGCCCTCTCCCGCAGGCGTGCTCACGACCGCCGGGTGGCGCGTACGACGACGTCGTGAAGCGTCTTCTCCTGGCCCCCCGGGCCGGTGACCGTGCGGTGGTGCTCCTCGGCGGTGAGGATCTCCCAGGTGGTGCTGTCCAGGCCGGCGGTGATGTCGGCAAGGGTGACCGATGCCTCCGCGGGTGGGTGGTGCCCGTGCCCGGTGGCGCCGGGTGCGTGCAGGTGCCCGACGATCAGGAGGGTGCCGCCGGGCGCCACCCAGGTGGAGATGCGGTCGTAGAAGGCCAACTGCGGCATCGCCGGGTGCGCGTAGTGCGTCGTCACCAGGTCGAAGCGCGCCTCCGGAGCCCACGCCGTCAGGTCCGCCTCCACCCATCGCACCCGCTCGGACACCCCGCTTGCCGTCGCGCGTTCGGCGGCGACGGCGAGGGCAGCCGATGCGATGTCGACGGCGGTGACCTGCCAGCCGTGCGAGGCGAGCCAGATCGCCTCCGTGCCGGTGCCGCACCCGGCGTCCAGTGCCGTGCCCGGCGTCAGCCCGGAGGTCTCCTCGGCCAGGTACGGGTGCGGGTCGCTCGTGCCAACGGCACCGCCATGATGGCCCT
This sequence comes from Micromonospora sp. NRRL B-16802, assembly GCF_001279555.1. Classification (NCBI taxonomy): domain Bacteria; kingdom Bacillati; phylum Actinomycetota; class Actinomycetes; order Micromonosporales; family Micromonosporaceae; genus Micromonospora; species Micromonospora sp. NRRL B-16802. The sequence continues at coordinate 129,414 of NZ_LGEB01000086.1, forward strand.
CCTGCCAGCGTCGCTCCCAGTAGGCCCTGTCGAAATCGTGCTGCTCGCTCATCTGGCTGCTCCTTCGCGCGTCACAGGCGAACTGTGACCGGAGTCGGAGTGGCCCGCAAAGGTTCTTGCCGAATGGCAAAATCGGCGGCATGGACGAGCATCCGGCCGACACGCTCGACGCGGTCGGGCCGAGACTCAAGCACCTTCGGCTCCGCCGCGACCTCACGCTCACCGACCTCGCCGAGGAGACCGGCATCTCCGCGAGCACGCTCTCCAGGCTCGAAGCCGGCCTACGACGCCCGACGCTCGAACAACTCCTTCCACTCGCTCGGGTCCACGGCGTGACCCTCGACGAACTCGTCAACGCGCCACCGACCGGCGACCCCCGCATCAACCTGCGCCCTATCGCCAACGGCGACGGATCGACGGTCCTGCCCCTGACCCGCAGGCCCGGCGGCATCCAGGCGTACAAGTTCGTTCTCCCCGCCGGTGCCGACGACCGGGAGCCCGACCTGCGCACCCACGAGGGCTACGACTGGGTCTTCGTCCTCAACGGCACGCTGCGCCTGGTGCTCGGCGAACACAACCTCATCCTCAAGCCCGGGGAGGCCGCCGAGTTCGACACCCGTACCCCGCACTGGTTCGGTGCCACAAGCGCCGGTCCCGTGGAGTTCCTCAGCCTGATCGGCAAGCAGGGCGAACGCGCGCACGTCCGCGCCAGACCGAAACCCGGTTAGCGCAGGACCCGGTAGGTCACGTGCGTGACGGTCGGCCCGGCCACCACCGCCACCTGCTCCAGGCGCAGAGAATCGAGACCGTCGAGAAGCTTCTCGCCGCCTCCGAGAATGATCGGCACCAGGTGCAGTTGCAGGGTGTCGATCAGCCCGGCGGTCAGGTACTGCCGTACGGTGCTCGCCCCACCCGCGATCGCCACCCGCCGGTCGCCCGCCGCCTCCCGCGCCTGCCGCAGCGCCGACTCGATTCCGTCGGTGACGAATCGGAACTCCGTGCCGCCGTTCATCACCAGCGGCGTCCGGGGGTGGTGGCTGAGCACGAACACCGGGGTACGGAACGGGGGCTCGTCGCCCCACCAGCCCTGCCACGCCTCGTCCCAGTCGCCGGCACCCCCGCCGAACATCCGCCGACCCATGATGTACGCGCCGATATCGCGGGTCATCTCGTCGACGACCTCCGCGTCGATGTTCCGTTCGCCGCCGGTCAGCCCGTGCTGGGCCCGCCAGTGTCCAGGCCGAAGACCCACTCGTGCAGCTGGAGACCTCCCCGACCCAGCGGGTCCTGCAGACTCTGGTCCGGCCCGGCCACGTACCCGTCGAGCGAGATCGACAGCTGACTGATCACCATGCTCATGTCCTTTCGGTTCGGCCGCTTCTACAACTCCGAACAAGCCCGCAGGTAGGCCTTACCGGCCTTTCTGCATCACTACAATCACCACCGACCCCACATCGCCACCGGCGGCCTACCACCCATCACCAGGTTGATTAACGTCCCTGGACAGCACACCTAGAGCGACGTGTTGGCTTCTGTCGCGTCGGCGGGCGCCCGCATAGCGCCCTGATCGCGTATCCGGGACACGGTCGCCCGCAACCCGCCGCCGTGGATCCGCCTGAGCGCCGATGTCGACTGCTCCTCGCGCCGACCCACCGCAAGTTGGCCGCCCATACCCATGCCCATACCCATGCGGGCCCTGTCGAGCTGCCCACCAATGGGGCGGGAGACCCTCCACCAGAGCAACGCCGCGCCCCCAGATGTTTGCGAGCCCTGTCGAGCTGCCCCACCAATCGGGCGGGCGACTCCCTCCACCGAGCTGCCCCACCAATCGGGCGGGCGACTCCCTCCACCGAGCTGCCCCACCAATCGGGCGGGCGACTCCCTCCACCGAGCTGCCCCACCAATGGGCCGGCGACTCCCTCCACGGAGCTGCCCCACCAATGGGCCGGGCGGCCTCCTCCACTCCAGCGGCGACATGCCCCAGATTTGGGGCAGCTCGACAGGGCCCTACAACAGGTACCAAGGGGGCGGCCACGGCGGCGTGGCAAGCACGATGGGACGGGCCGCCCCTCGGCGGACTCATCGTGGCGGGGTCATTCTCGCGGCCTTCAACTCCAGATAGCGCTGCTCGGGCAGGCTCGTGGTGCCGCGTGCCGCCGCCAGGTACGCGTCCCGCGCCGCGCCGGGCTCACCGGCCATCTCCAGCAGGTGCCCCCGGACTGCGGCGAGCCGGTGGTGCCCGGCGGTGCGCTCGTCGGCGTCCAACTGCGTGAGCAGGGCGAGCCCGGCCCGTGGTCCGTCGGCCATGGCCACCGCCACCGACTCGTTGAGGGTGACCATCGGGTTCGGCGCGATCCGGGCCAGCAGCCGGTACAACGCGACGATCTGCCGCCAGTCCGTCTCCGCCGCCGTCGGCGCCTCGGCGTGCACGGCCGCGATGGCCGCCTGGAGCTGGTACGGGCCGGGCGGCGACCAGGTCAACGCCTCGGTGATCAGGGTGACCCCCTCCGCGATGGCTGTCGCGTCCCATCGGGTGCGGTCCTGCTCGGCCAGCGGCACCAATTCCCCGTCCGGGCCGAGCCGGGCCGCCCGGTGCGCGTCGGTGAGCAGCATCAACGCCAGCAACCCGGCCACCTCGCCGTCGTCGGGCAGCAACCCGTGCAGGATGCGGGCCAGCCGGATCGCCTCGCCGGTCAGCTCGGCCCGGTGCAGGTCCGGGCCACTGGACGCGGTGTATCCCTCGTTGAAGATCAGATAGAGCACCCGGAGCACAGTGCGCAGCCGCTCGTCCCGCTCACCCGGCGCGGGCATCGTGAACCGGGCACCGGCGGCCTCGATCCGCTGCTTGGCCCGGCGGATCCGCTGGCTCATCGTCGCCTCCGGAACCAGGTGCGCCCGAGCGATCTGGGCCGTACTCAGACCGCCGACAGCCCGGAGGGTGAGCGCCACCTGCGCCGAACCGGCAAGCGCCGGATGGCAGCAGAGGAACAGCAGAGTGAGGGTGTCGTCGGAGTCCGCCACCGCCGGCTCCGAGTCGGCCGCCGGCGCCATTGCGGCGTACGCCGGCTCACGCAGCGCCACCGCCACCTCGCGGGTCCGACGGGCGCTGTCGCTGCGCCACTCGTCGGTGAGCCGGCGGGTGGCGACGGTGAGCAACCACCCGCGGGGGTTGTCCGGTACGCCCTGCTCGGGCCACTGTGTCGCAGCGGCGAGCAGTGCCTCCTGGACCGCGTCCTCGCACCTGTCGAACTGGCCGTGCCGGCGGACCAGCAGGCCGAGGACCTGCGGCGTGAGCGCGCGCAGCAGATCCTCGACCGTCCGGTCCCCGGTCACATCTCCGTCCCGGCCTCGTCCATGATCGGGCGGACCTCCATGACGCCGCCGAAGCGGACGTCCGGCCAGCGTGCGGCGATCTCGGCGGCCCGCTGCGGGCTGTCGCAGTCGACGGTCAGGTAACCGGCGAACTGTTCCTTGCTCTCCATGAACGGCCCGTCGACGATCTCGGGTTTGCCGCCCACGGCCCGGACGGTCAACGTCTGCGACGGGTCGGCCAGCGCCTGGCCGGCGACCCACTCGCCGCTCTCGGCCAGCTCCTTCATGATCTCGTCGACCTCGCCGAACAGGGCGGTGCGGTCCTCCTCGGAAAGCTCCTCGGTGAAGCCGGGCCGGTTCCAGATCAGCAGCATGTACTTCACGGCGATGCTCCTCAAGCCTCGGTCGCGCCCCGGACGGGGTGCGGCTCACCGGAGGGTCGGAGTCGTCGCCCCGTTCCCTACCGCGTACCGAAGAAAATCGCAGAAAACCCCGGCGGTGGCGGTCCCACGCCGGGGCGGTCAGCGCGGATCGGGCCGGCCCGGCACCTGTCGGGGCTTCCTGCCGCCGCCGACATCAAGCGACGCCCGGTCGGCGGCCGAGGTGCCCGACGACCAACCCTCGGCGTCCCGGGCGCTGAGCCGGTGCCTGGTGACGCCCGGGAACAGGGTGTCCAGCCGCTCGCGGACCGCCTCGCCCCGCGCGGCGAGCACCGGCAACAGCCGTTCCGCCCCGGCCGTCTGCGCAGCCGCCTGGTCCGCCGCGTCGGTTGCCGCGTCGGTGGCCGCCCGCAGCCGCTCGCCGATCCGCAGCGCGAACGCGTTGAGGAACGACTCGTCCCACACCTTCGTCCGCCGACCTGACCCCGCCCGGCGCTCGGCACGCCCCCGCAGCATCGCACTGGTCGCCTGGACCAGCAGCGAGGTGTAGAGCACCTCCACCGCCAGCAGATCGGCGGGCCAACCCAGCACCGTGGTGAACCCGAGATCGTCGGACCAGACCGCCTCGCACCGGTTCGCCGCGGCGACCTCCTGCACCAGCAGCGCCTTCGCGCCCGCGTACGGGGCGTCGGTGCTCAGGCGTACCCCGCCGGGCACGTCGCCGCGATCCGCCCCGGCGGCCAGCAGCGCCTCGTCGATGCTGTGCCGGGCGATCAACTCCTGCGCCTTGCCGGTAAGCGCCTCCGCCTCGGCCGGGAAGGTTGTCGACTCGGCTTTGGCCAACAGCGCCCGTACCCGGTCGAGCATCGGCGACCCGCTGCGTGCCGTACCCGCAGGTCGGGCCGTCGCGGCACCGGCCGAGCCGGGTGGCGGGCGCAGCACCGCGATCGGCGGCAGGCTCTCCACAAGCGCGAGGGCGTCCACGGCAGTGCGCAGCGCGTCGGCCCGGTCCAGCCCTTCCCGCGCCGACCAGGCGGCCAGCACGCCTCGGTCGTTGTCCGACCGCGCCTCGGCGGCCAGCTCGCGCAACTGCTCGTCCCACCACGCCGGAACCGGTTCGGCCTGGTCGCGCCGCTGCGCGGCCATCGCGTCACGGACCAGCCGGGCGGCACGCGCGTCCAGCCGCCGGCTGGTGATCCGGTCCACGTCGACAGGCTGCCAACCACGCGGCCAGAGCCGCGCCACGCCACGGACCAGGCGACGCAGCAGAGCGGCGTCGACCGCCGTGGTGCCGTCCGTCGCGCCGGTGCCGACCATCAGGTGGTCCAGCTGCCGTTCGGCCAGCCGTACGTCGGTGCCGCGCACCGCCGCGAGCGCGTTGGCGACCAGTTCGTCCGCGTCCGGCACGGGGCACCTCCTTCTCCGGTTCCGCTGCCGACGAGGCGTACGCCCGCCCAGCTCCATGATCATGCCGCGAGCCGTGCCGGTGACACGAAACGGGGGATGTCGCCTGCCGCATCGGCTCCGGTGGGCATGGATCGGCCGGTCCAGGGTATTTCCGCACCGACGTGGATGTGAGGTGTGTCGTGGTCGGTTCCAGCCTGCCGAGGAGGCGCACCGTCGACGTGCCGGACGGTCGTTCCTCCACGCTCGCCGGCGTCCTGATCGGCATTGCGATCATGGCGGCGGTGGACGAGATCGTCTTCCATCAGTTGCTGGGCTGGCACCACTTCTACGACCGGTCCACCCCGTCGATCGCGCTGCTCTCGGACGGGCTGCTGCACGCCGCCGAGCTGATCGCCCTGGTCGGGGGCTTCTTCTGGTTCGCCGACCTGCGCCGACGGCGCGCACTGTCGACCCGGCTGACGTGGGGCGGCTTCCTGCTCGGCGCCGGAGGGTTCCAACTCTTCGACGGGCTGGTCGACCACAAGGTGCTCCGCGTTCACCAGATCCGTTACGGCGTACACCTGCTGCCGTACGACGTGGTGTGGAACGTGGCCGGCGCGGTGCTGCTGCTGGCCGGCGTCGCCGTCGTGTGGTCGGCCCGATCCCGTCGGGCAGGCGACGGCCCCCGGTGACAGTCGTCCCTGCCGGCCCGCAGGGCTGGCCCGCGCCGGGGACGGACGGGCCGGCGATGCTCCCGGTCGTCGCGCACGGCGGACACGGTACGGACGGGCCGGGCTGGCTGCCGCTGCTCCCCGTCGTGCTGCTGGCGGGCGGCTATCTGCTGGCGGCGTTCCGCGACCCGCGCGGCTGGGACCATCGGCGCAGCGCCGCCTGGCTGGTCGGCTGCGCACTGCTGGCCGTCGCCGTCGGGCCGCTGGGCCAACTCCCCGACGACCCGCGCGGGCACATGGCGCAACATCTGCTGCTCGGCATGCTGGCCCCGCTGGGGCTGGTCCTCGGCGCCCCGGTGACGTTGCTGCTGCGGGTCGCACCCCCGTCGGTACGCCGGGCGGTGGGTCGGCTGCTGCGCGCCCGCCCGCTGCACCTGATCGCCCACCCGGTCACCGCCGCGCTGCTCAGCACCGGTGGGCTGGCCCTGGTGCTGCTCACACCGCTGTACGCGGCGGCCGAGCGGCAGCCCACACTGCACCACGCAGTGCACCTGCACTACGTGGCCGCCGGGTACCTGCTCGCCTGGTCGCTGGCCGGGCCGGACCCGGCGCCGCGCCGTCCCGGACTGACCGTGCGGATCGGCGCGCTGCTCGGCGCGGCGGCCGGCCACTCCGCGCTCGCCAAATATCTCTACGCGAACGCCGGCAGCCTGCCTCCCGGCCTCACCGACCCGGACGTGGAGGCGTTCCGCTCCGCCGCGCAGCTCATGTACTACGGCGGCGACATCGCCGAACTGCTCCTGGCCGTGGCACTCTTCGCCAGCTGGTACAACAGCCCGGCCCGCCGGCGCTCGGCGATCAGGAGGGCCGCGGGCGACCTGGTGTCGCGGCGCTCCTGATCAGCTAGGGGTACGGGCGTTCAGGGCTGTGGAAAGCTGAGCCAGGAAGGCGCGGATGCTCTCCTCGCTGTGGGGCGTCTCGGCCTGGTCGTTGAGGGGGCCCGAGTAGCGCAGCGCCTGGTCCAGCGCGTCAAGCGTCTCGGCCCGGTCACCCGGATAGAGCCCGCCGACCACCCCGTCGGCGACACGGGTCACCACTGAATCGTCGAGCGCCCTGTCGAACTGGATCCCGTAGAGGATCCCGTTGACGTGGCCCTTCCAATTGTCCGTACCCATGAATCTCTGCTCCCCTAGAAGATCCGGCCGCCGTCCCAGCCCAGGATCGGAACACCAGCCAGGCCGTTGCGTTTGAACTCGGCGTCGAGATTGGCCATGTGGCTCACGTCGGGCTGGTAATGACCGCTGCGCGCCGTGGCGTACTGGACCATACCGTCCTTCACGACCAGCTCGCCCGCCGCCGCGACCGGCTGCCCGTTGCCGAGCGTCGAGTGGTGGAAGTCGCCAACCTTCTGGTAGTTGGACGCGTACAGGTTGCCGTTGCGGTCCATCACGAAGATGGCCTGACCGTTGCCGCTGAACACCGTCTGGGCGCTCGCCGTGTCGAACGGCTCGCCGCTCTTGGCGCTGCGCAGGACCCCGTTGCTGTCGAAGAAGACCCGGTGATCTTCGAGTTGCTCCGGAGTGAGCCGGCGCACCGCCGTCGGGAAGTGCCCGCCGGGCAGGTGCTCGTTGCGGTACTTGTCGAGCATCGGCTGCGTGTGGTGGTAGCGGGGCGTCGTGTGCGGGCCGGGCACGCGGGGACCCCCAGGGCCCTTACGCCCACCGCCCTTGCGGGTGAACTTGCGCAGCAGTGTCTTCGCCCGCTTCAGCAACTGCGGAATGATCTCCTTGACGACCCGCTCGACGACCTCCTTGATGATCCGCTGGATCGCCATCCGGGCCAGGCCGATCGAGACCGGGATCTGGGCCAGCGAGGCACCGAAGCTGGGGGCTGCCGCCGCGAGCGCGATCGCCACCTGCACGACGAGGATCGTCAGCTGGATGATCACCAGGATCTTCTGCGTCAGGGTGATGATGGCCATCACCAGCAACGCCATGCCGATCAGCTCGGCGGCCTGAGCGCCGTCCTCCATCCGGCGCGGCGCGCCCTCCTCGCCGTACCAGGCCTGCTCGAACGCGCGGACGTCCTCCCCGCGGTTGGTCGCGCTGACCTTCGCCGCGCCCGCCTGCGCCTCACCGACAGCAGTACGCAGCTTGCCGGCGAACGCGAACCACATCTGCGACGCCTCGAACAGCAACTCCTCGTCGGCCATCGGCCAGGTGAAACCGACCCAGCCCAGAGCCTCGGCCAGCTCAGGAGGTAGCTGCATACCCACTGGGCAGCTCCATCCTGGTGAAGAGTTCGGAGTTCGCGGTGTCGATCGCCTCGTACGCGTCGGCGGACTGGTCGAGGTTCGCGGAGGTCTCCAACAACTGGTCGCCCATCGACCGGAACACGTCGAGCGCGTGCGTCAGCACCTCGACGTACACGGCACCGAACAGGGAGCCCGCCTCGTCGGCACCCCACGGGCTGCCAGCCCCGTTGACAGTCGACTCCAGACCGCTTACCGCCGCGCCGAGTTGCTGGCCGGTGGCCGCGAGCGAATCCGCCGCGGCACGCAGAGCGTCGAGGTCCACCTCGATCCCGTTGGCCATCGGCTCAGCGCCGATCCATCCGGCGGGTCGCCGCGTCGAGGTCGCCGATCATCCGCTGGAACCCACGGAAGGCGTCCTCGGAGACGCGTCCGAGTTGCTCGGTGAGGGCCGCGCTGTCGACGCCGGCCGCCGCCGTCAGCTCGGCCCGCCGGGCGCGCTCGTCGGCCTGCGCCGCCTGGACCGCCTCCAGGACGTACTCGGCGATAGCGGTGGTGCCGGCGCGGGACAGGCTCGGGTCGATCACGAGGCTCTGAAGGCCGCCGTAGGCGCCGACCTCCGCCTCGACGAGCCCGCCTCCGCCGACGCCCCGGCCCACCATCTGCTCGGCGGTCGGCACCGTCGTGTCGTCGTCGGCCACCGGTTGGGCCGAGGTGGCGGCACCGGCCTGGCTCAGGAGGCGCATCGCCTCTTCGAGTGACCGGCTCAGGCCGGACGGATCGATCCCACTCGCCATGTCGTCCCCCTACGACTCGCGGTCCTACCTCCGGGGAGCGACAGTACCAACGCCCCCGCAACATTCGCGGCCCCGTGAAATCCCTTGTGGACGCAGTCGCGCGTGCCCGGAGACCTGCGCCGCCCGGCTCCCGACGGAGCCGGGCGGATCACCGCCAGTCGGCGAGGATCGCGTCGACCGCCACGGCATCGCGCTCCGGGTCGGGTGCCGGTGCGGGCCGGTCGGTGGGCGTCCGGTCGAAGCGCGGTGCCGGTGCCGGCTGGATCTCGCCGCCGACCTCGACGAACGTGCCCCGGGCTGCATTGTGCGGATGCCGGTACGCCTCACCGGGCGCGAGGACCGGAGCGACGCAGGCGTCCAGGTCGGCGAAGACCGCCGTCCACTCGTCCCGGGTCCGCTCGGCGAACCGCTCGGTGAACCGTCGGTGCAACTCGTCCCAGCCGCTCGGGTCGTACTGGGCGGGCAGGTCCGGCTCGTCGGCGAGACCCAGACCCGTCAGCAACACGGCGTAGAAGGCCGGCTCCACGGCGCCCACGGCCATGAAGCCACCGTCGGCAGTGGCGTATGTGTCGTAGAACGGTGCGCCGCCGTCGAAGATGTTGCGGCCACGCGGGGCGGCCCACAGGCCGGCGCCGAGCATCCCGTGCAGGAACGACGTGAGCAGGGCGGACCCGTCGACCATCGCCGCGTCGACGACCTGGCCGACACCGGAGCGTTCCCGTTCCAGCAGCGCGGCAAGCACGCCCACCGCGAGCAGCATGCCGCCCCCGCCGAAGTCACCGAGCAGGTTCATCGGCGCGTGTGGGCGCTCGCCGGCCCGGCCCAGTGGTTCCAACGCCCCGGCCACAGCGATGTAGTCGATGTCGTGCCCGGCCCGGAACGCCAGCGGGCCGTCCTGGCCCCAGCCGGTCATCCGCGCGTACACCAGTCGGGAGTTTCGGGCCTGGCAGGTCTGCGGCCCGAAACCCAGCCGCTCGGCGACGCCCGGGCGGTAGCCCTCGACGAGGACGTCGGCGGCATCCGCCAGGCGCAGCAGGTCCGCCACCCCCGCCGGAGACTTCAGGTCCACTGTGGTGACCCGGCGTCCCCGCTGCAACGGCCCGCCGGTCGGCGTGGCCAGCCGCCCCGCACCCGGTCCACCCGGCCGGTCCACCCGTACGACGTCCGCGCCGAGGTCGGCGAGCATCATGCAACCGAACGGCGCGGGTGCGAGACCCGCCAGCTCGACCACCCGTACCCCGGCCAGCGGTCCGCCGCGCGCCGGCGCTGCGCCGGGGCCCGCGCCCGTCACGCGATGCCAGCCGGTTCGACGGTACGGGCGGCGAGCCGCTCCTCCAGGTCGGCGGGAGGCGTGAAGCGGTCGCCGTAGCGGGAGGCCAGCTCACTGGCACGGGCCGCGAAGCCGGCCGGACCGCCCGCGTACTGCCGGACGTAGCGGATCACCCCTCCCGTCCAGGCCGGGAAGCCGATGCCGAAGATCGAGCCGATGTTGGCGTCGGTCTCGGTACGCAGCACGCCTTCGTCAAGGCAGCGCAGCGCGTCCAGCGCCTCGGCGAAGAGCATCCGCTCCTGAAGGTCGGTGAACGGCACCGCCCGGCCGGCGTCGGTGATCAGGTCGGCGAGCCCTGTCCACAGCCGCCCTCGGGTGCCGTCGTCGTAGGAGTAGAAGCCCCGCCCCGCCGCGCGCCCCGGCCGCTCGTACGCGTCGACAAGCTCGTCGACGAGCCGGTGCGCCGGCAGCGGCAGGAAGTCCCCGCTGGCGGCCTCGAACTGGCGCCGGATCCGCTGGATGAGGGTGAGGCTCACCTCGTCGGCGAGCGCCAGCGGCCCGGTCGGGTAGCCGGCCTGGAGGGCAGCCTGCTCGACAGACGCGGCCGGTACGCCCTCGGCGACCATGCCGACAGCCTCGTCGATGAACCGGCCGATGACCCGGCTGGTGAAGAAACCCCGCCCGTCGTTGACAACGATCGGCGTCTTGCCGATCCGCCGGCCCAGGTCGAACGCCCGCGCCAGCGCGACGTCGCCGGTCTGCTCGCCCACCACGATCTCCAGCAGGGGCATCCGGTCCACGGGGGAGAAGAAGTGCATGCCGATGAAGTCGGCCGGCCGGTCCACGCCGTTTGCCAGCCCGGTGATCGGCAGTGTGGAGGTGTTGGAGGCGAGCAGGGCGCCGGGTGCCAGCACCGGCAGCACCTCGGCGAACACCTTCTGCTTCAGCGCCGGGTCCTCGAAGACCGCCTCGATGACCGCGTCGCAGCCGGCCAGGGCGTCCACCTGGTCGGTGGTGGTGATCCGTTCCAGGACGGTCCGGGCATCGGCCTCCGAGGCGCGGCCCTTGCGGACCTGGCGTGCCAGCAGCCGCTCGGCGTGCTCCCGGGCCCGGTCGGCAGCCTCCGGGGAGACGTCCTTGACCACCACGTCGATGCCGGCGCTGGCACAGGCGTACGCGATTCCGGCGCCCATCATGCCCGCCCCGAGCACCGCCACCCGGCGCACCGGCGGCGCGTCCACCCCGGACGGGCGGGCGGCACCGCCGTTGACGGCCTTCAGGTCGAAGAAGAAGGCCCCGATCATGTTCTTGGCGACCTGCCCGGTGAGCAGGCCGATCAGGTGCCGGGTCTCCACTGTGAACGCGGTCTCCAGGTCGACCTGCGCGCCCTCGACGGCGGTGGCCAGGATCGCCTCCGGCGCGGGCAGCCGGGCACCCTTGAGCTGCTTGCGAAGGGTCGCCGGGAAGGCCGGCAGTTGTGCCGCAAGCGATCGGCTGGCGGGTGTGCCGCCGGGCATCCGGTAGTCCGGGCGGTCCCACGGCTGCGACGGGCGCGGGTTGGCGGCGATCCAGGCGCGGGCACGGTCCAGCATCTCCGCCTCGGTGGCCACGACCTCGTCGACGATCCCGGCGGCCAGGGCGTCGACCGGACGCATCCGGCGGCCGGTGAGCAGCACAGTTGTCAGCGCTCCGGCCAGGCCGAGCATGCGTACCGTCCGGGTGACGCCGCCGGCACCGGGCAGCAGACCCAGTGTCACCTCGGGCAGCCCGAGCCGCGAGCCGGGGGCGTCCAGCGCGATCCGGTGGTGGCAGGCGAGCGCGATCTCCAGGCCGCCGCCGAGCGCCGAGCCGTTGACGGCGGCGACCACCGGCCGGCCCAGCGTCTCCAGCCGGCGCAGGTCCCGTTTGATGGTGCCGAGCAGGTCGGCAAGCCCGGCCGCCTCGGCACGGGTCGCCCGGATCATCTCCGGCAGGTCACCACCGGCGCAGAACGTCGACTTCGCGCTCGTCACTATGACTCCGGCGAGGTCGGGCTCGGCCTCCAGCCGGTCCAGCGCGGCGCTCATCGAGGCGACGTACGCCCGGTTCATTGTGTTCGCGGACTGGTCGGGGTCGTCAAGGGTGAGCGTGACGATGGCGTCGGCACCGCTGTCGTACCGGATGGTGTTTGTCATGTGTGGTCCTCCGGTTCAGCAGCGCTCGATGACGGTGGCGACGCCCATGCCGCCGCCGATGCAGAGGGTCACGACGGTGCGGCGCAGATCGCGGCGTTCCAGCTCGTCCAACGCGGTGCCGAGCAACATCGCTCCGGTCGCGCCGAGCGGATGGCCCAGAGCGATCGCACCACCGTTGACGTTGACGCGGTCCGGGTCCAGGCCCAGGTCACGGACGTACTTGAGGACCACCGCGGCGAAGGCTTCGTTGATCTCGAACAGGTCGATGTCGTCGACTGTCAGGCCGGCGGCGGCGAGCGCCTTGTGGGTGGCCGGGATCGGGCCGGTCAGCATCAGCGTCGGGTCGGCGCCGGTGACCGCCGCGCCGACGATCCGCGCGCGCGGGGTGAGGCCGAGGTCCCGGCCGACGTGCTCCGAGCCGATCAGCACCAGCGCCGCGCCGTCCACGATTCCCGACGAGTTGCCGGCGTGGTGGACGTGCTCGATGGCCTCCAGCCAGTGGAACTTCTGCAACGCGACAGCGTCGAAGCCAGCAGCCTCGCCCATCGTGGCGAAGGACGGCGTGAGCTTGGCCAGCGCCTCCCGGGTGGTGTCCGGCCGTAGGTGCTCGTCCACGCTGAGGATCTCCAGCCCGTTGGCGTCGCGGACCGGCACCACCGAACGGGCGAAGTGCCCACCTGCCCACGCCTTGGCCGCGCGCTCCTGCGAGCGCAGCGCGTAGCCGTCCACGTCGTCGCGGGTGAAGCCCTCCATGGTGGCGATGAGGTCGGCACTCACGCCCTGCGGGACGAACGACGTGGAAAGCGCCGTCTGCGGGTCGGTGGCCCAGGCCGCACCGTCGGAGCCCATCGGCACCCGCGACATCGACTCCACCCCGCCGGCCAGCAACAGGTGCTCCCAGCCGGAACGGATCCGCGCGGCGGCGGAGTTGACCGCCTCCAACCCGGAGGCGCAGAACCGGTTGAGCTGCACCCCGCCCACCTCGTCGGGCAGCCCGGCCAACAGGGCGGCGGCGCGCGCCAGGTCACCGCCCTGCTCGCCGACCGGGGTGACGATGCCGAGCAGCAGGTCCTCCAGCCGCCCGACGTCCAGGCCCGGGTTGCGCTCACGCAGCGCGTCGATCAGGCCGACGACCAGGGAGATCGGCTTGACCCCGTGCAGCGCGCCGGTGTCCCGGCCGCGTCCGCGCGGGGTGCGGACCGCGTCGTAGACGTACGCCTCAGAGGACACGGGCGATCAGCTCCTTCATGATCTCGTTGGTGCCGCCGTAGATCTTCTGGACGCGGGCGTCGGCGTACATCCGGGCGATGGGGTACTCGGTGGTGTAGCCGTAGCCGCCGAAGATCTGCAGGCAGCGGTCCACGACCTCGCACTGACCCTCGGTGAGCCACGACTTCGCCATGGCTGCTGTCGCCACGTCCAGGTCGCCACGGTCGTGCCGGACGATGCAGTCGTCCAGGAAGACCCGGCTGACCCGGGTGCGGGTGGCGCACTCGGCGAGCACCATCCGGGTGTTCTGGTGCCCCATCAGCGGCTTGCCGAAGGCGGTGCGCTCCTTGGCGTACGCGACTGTCAGTTCGACGGCGCGTTCCATGGCGGCGACCGCCCCGACGCCGATGACCAGGCGCTCCTGGGGAAGCTGCTGCATCATCTGGATGAAGCCCAGCCCTTCGGCGCCGCCCAGCAGGTTGGCCGCCGGCACCCGGAAGTCGTCGAAGAACAACTCGGCGGTGTCGTTGCCGTGCAGCCCGACCTTGGACAGCAGCCGGCCCCGGCGGAAGCCCTCCGGGTCGCCCCCGACCTCGCAGACCAGCAGGGAGATGCCGGCGGCCCGCTGCTCGGGGTCGGTCTTGACCGCCATGACGATCAGGTCAGCGAGGCCGCCGTTGGTGATGAACGTCTTCGCGCCGGTGACCAGGTAGTCGTCACCGTCGCGGATCGCCCGGGTGCGCATCGCCTGAAGGTCGGAGCCGCCGTCGGGCTCGGTCATCGCGATGGCGCCGACCAGCTCACCACTGCACAGTCCGGGCAACCAGCGCCGCTTCTGCTCCTCGCTGCCGTACGCCACCAGGTAGCCGGTGACGATGCCACTGTGGACGGCCAGCCCGAGGCTGCTCTCCCCGGTGTACGCCTGCTCGTGCAGCAGCACCGCCTCGTGGGTGAAGCCGCCGCCGCCACCGCCGTACTCCTCGGGGACCGACAGCCCGAGCAACCCCAGCTCACCGGCGCGCCGGTAGTGCTCGCGGTCCGGGTGGCCCTGGGTCAGCAGGCGTTCGGTGTGCGGCAGCACCTCCTTGGTGAAGAAGGTGCGGGCCAGGTCGGCGAGGTCGTCGTGCTCCGGCTGCCGCCAGGGCGATGGGGGACCGTCGAGTGGGGGCATGCGCCCCACCCTCGCGCGCTGTTGGCAACCTGTCAATAAGTGCGGATCACTCGGGCGGTTAGCTGCTGGTCGACTCGCGTCGTGCCGAGGCCGCCAGCCGTTCGGCGAGCGCGAAGACGCGGTCGCGGAGTTCGTCCGGGCGTCCGATGACGAACGGCAGATCGAGCGCGGCGAGCACACCGGGCAACCAGTCGAGACTCTCCGCCCGGATCTCCACGTCCTGCCAGCCTTCGTCCGCGCCCTCTCGCACCTCGGCGACGCTGGCCGGCAGCCGCCTGCGGATCTGCTCGACTGTTCCTTGTATCCGCAGCGACACGGCGTGCTGGTACGGCGCTCGTGCCATCGAGGTGAGAAGGTGCCCGGCCGGATCGTTTCCGGCGGGCGGCTCGAACGAGCCGGGCAGAGGTCTCGCGTCCGCGATGCGGTCGAGTCGAAGGGTGCGCTCCTCGCCGATATCCGGATCGACACCGATGACGTACCACCGGCTCGCATGGTTGACCAGCCCGGACGGATGCAGCACGCGGACGCTGCGCCGGCCGTTGCCCGAGGTGTACTGCAGCGAGATCGGCCGGTGATGACGGACCGCCTCGGCGACGGCGAGTAGTACGTCGGACCGCGGCGCAGGGAGGTCACCGGGCTCGGCGGTGAAGGCGAGGGACTGGAGTGCGGCGTCGAGCCGGTCCGCGGTCCGCGGCGGCAGGACGCGACGGATCTTCGCGGCGGCTGTTTCACCCGCCGTGCCCGTTGCTGTCGCCAACCCGGCACGGCGGCCGGCGATCAGGCCGAGTAGGACGGCAAGGGCTTCGTCGTCGTTGAACATCAGCGGCGGCAGGCGATAGCCGGCGGCGAGCCGATAGCCGCCGTAGCGGCCGCGCACCGACTCCACCGGCAGGTCCAGGTCGACCAGATGACTCACGTAGCGCCGCACCGTGCGCGGTTCGACGCCAAGGCGCTCGGCAAGCTCGGCCATCGTCCGGACGCCGCCGGACTGCAGGAGCTCCAGCAGGGCGAGCACCTGGGCTGTCGGTCGTGCCACGGTCGGAACTTTATCAAGATACTGGACCGAACCTGTCCAGTATCTGTTCTACCGTGATCCCGACCGACCGATACCGAAGGGCACCGAGCAGGGAGAAGACATGGACTTCGTCTCGATCCGCATCATCACCGACGAGATCAACCGCCTGGTCGGCTTCTACGAGAAGATCACCGGCGTGCAGGCGGCCTGGGGCAACGAGGACTTCGCCGAGTTGCGTACCGCCCACGGCACGCTGGCGATCGGCAGCACCCGCACCGTCGGGCTGTTCGCGCCCGGCTCAGCCCGCCCGGCCGAGAACCACAGCGTGATCATCGAGTTTCTCGTGGAGGACGTGGACGCTCTCTACGGGAAACTGAAGGGCGTGGTGGACGAGTTCGTGAACGAGCCGACGACCATGCCCTGGGGTAACCGAGCCCTGCTGTTCCGCGACCCCGACGGCAACCTGGTCAACTTCTTCACCCCGGTGACCCCGGCCGCGATCGAGAGGTTCCGCCGTTGACCCGTCGGCGCGGCATCGAGGCCGGCGGCTCCGAGGAGGGCACGGGGGCCGTCGACGCCGAAGCCGGCGGTGTGAGCTGCCGATAGGGTCGGGCAGATGAGTGTCGAGACGGCTCCGCGCCGCCGCCGTCTGGAGCCGGACGCCCGACGCGGGCAGATCCTGGCCTGCGCGGTCCGGCTGTTCGGCGAGCGCCCGTACGCGGACGTGTCGACCACCGACGTCGCCCGCGAGGCAGGTGTCGCCCGTGGCCTGGTCAACCACTATTTCGGCGCGAAGAAGGACCTCTACCTGGAGGTCGTCCGGGTCATGGTGACCATCCCCGAGGTCGCCGTGGAACGGCTGCCAAAGGGCGACCTGCACACCCGCGTCGACGCCAGCGTCACCTGGTTCCTCGACGTGGTGTCCCGGCACAGCACCTCCTGGCTGGCCGCCGTCACGGCGCGGGGGATGGGCGGCGACGCCGACGTGGAGCGGGTGCTCGCCGAGGCCGAGGAGGTCGCCGCCGACCGGATGCTCGTCGCCGTCGGGCTCGCCGACGAGGCGGAGCACCACGAGGAGCTACGCGGGATGGTCCGGGCGTACTGCGGCCTGGCGATCTCGACCGCCCGGGAGTGGCTCCAGCGCGGCGCGCTGACCCGCCCCCAGGTGCACCTGCTGCTCACCACCACGCTGCTGACAATCGTCGAGCAGGTCATCCCGCAGGTCATCGCCGACGACGGGTCAGCGCGGCCGCACAACTGAGGAGCGCGCGCTCAGGCCGCGCGCCGGCCACCGGTCCGCGCCGCCGGAGCGGCATGGCGGTCGGCGGCCTGTCCGGCGTACGGCTCGGAGCGGACCACCCGCAGCGGCTGGTCCACCTCGTCGGCGCGGAACCGCCAGCGTGACGGTGCCTGTTGCCGCTGCGGCGAGGGCCCACCCGGGCGCAGACCGGGGCGGGACAGCAGCACGGTGATCAGGTAGCCGACCACCAGGAAGCCGTGGCTGACCAGCCGCTCCCCGCCCACCGAGCCGGTGGCCAGGTCGTTCACCGAGAGCAGCAGCAGCGTGCCGACGAACGCGCTGAGCATCGGCAGCAGTCCGGCCGGCGGGCTGCGGCGTACCGCGACGAAGAGGAAGCCGGCACCCACCGCGACGTTCCAGGCGGCCGACTCGTGCCAGAGGTGCTGGCCGGCGGGGTGCAGGTGATCGGCAGCCGCGCCCCGGCCCACCTGGGCCAGGCCGAGCACCAGCTGCACCGCGCCGAGCAGCCCGAGCGCCCCGCGCAGCCCGGCGACCAGCCGGCCGCGTCCGACCGCCAGCCGCCCGCGACCGGCCAGGCGCCGCCACCACTGCCTGCGGGCCGGAGCCTCCGCGGTGGCGGCGGCCAGGATCGCGGCGGTCCGGTCGGGCACGTCGGTGACCAAACGGGTCCGAACCCGACGGGTCACCGCGACCGCCGCCGTGAACCAGGCCCGGCAATCGGCGCACCCGTCGAGGTGCCCCTGCGCCGCCGCCCGTTCGGCGGCGGTCTCCTCCCCGTCCAGCTGCGCGGACAGGACCTCCCGCCACTGCTCACACCCCATGTACCGGTAGTCGCTCCGGCGGCCGCTCCGGTTCCCGGCGACCGTCACCCGTTGTGGAATACTCGCCGGACCATGACGCGCTACGGCCTGCTGATCCTGCCCGCCACCAACCGGGTGTACGCCCGATCCGCCGTCGACCTCACCCGGGCCGAGCTGGAGATCTTCGGACGCTCGGCGCTCGACGGTCGGATCGGTGAGTTGGACACCGAGGTCGTCGGTGGGGCGTCCTACGTCACGTTCACCGGTGACGGGCTGACCGAGCGTGACTTCGCCGTCCTGGGCAATCTCTCCGCCGGGTACGCGCTGTTCGAGATCGTCGGCGACCTGCTGCGCCCGGTCGAGTGGAGCCGGCTGGACCGCTACGACGACGACCTGCTCACCATCCAGAAGTACCCGGGCAAGACCAACGAGCAGTTCACCAAGCTGCTGCTCAACGTCACGCTGCTCGCCTCGGACTGGGCCGGCGAGCTGACCAGCCGGCGGTTCCGGGTGCTCGACCCGCTGTGCGGTCGGGGCACCACCCTCAACCAGGCGCTGATGTACGGCTTCGACGCCGCCGGGGTGGAGCGCGACCAGAAGGACGTCGAGGCGTACCGGGCGTTCATCACCACCTGGCTGAAGCAGAAGCGGATCAAGCATCGGGTGCTGGAGTCGGGTCCGGTACGGCGGGAGCGCAAGGTTGTCGGCCGCCGGGTGCGGATCGAGCTGGCACCGACCCGCGAGGAGCACAAGGCCGGTCGTACGCAACTGCTGGACGTGGTCAACGCGGACACCACCAGGTCGGCGGAGTTCTTCCGCCCGGAGACCGTCGACCTGATCGTGGCGGACGCCCCGTACGGCGTGCAGCACGGCAGTCGTACCGCCGATCAGGGGTTGTCGCGTGACCCGCTGGCGCTGCTCGCGGACGCCGCGCCGGTCTGGGCGCGGCTGCTGCGGCCCGGCGGGGCGCTCGGCATCTCCTGGAACACCCACGTGGCAAGCAGGGACGACGCGGCGGCGGCGCTCGTCGACGCCGGCCTGAGCGTTGTCGACGCGGAGCCCTACCACGCGCTGCGGCACCGGGTGGATCAGTCGATCATGCGCGACGTGCTTGTGGCCCGCCGCCCGGTCTGACCGGCCCACCGCACCCCGCCACCGCCCTCGCCGGGCTGACTGCCCACTCCGCAGCGGCCTTCCGCCCTGTTGCTGCCATTTTGTCCGGATCCTACCCATTTGGTGGGCCGGTGTGAAAACCGCGTCAAGAAACGGTTCGCCGCCGTCATGGTCGCGTCACGACCCCTGCCGACCGGCGCGTAGCGGGGCTTTGATTGCCCCGCGCGACCGGAAGGCGGTCGCGAGGAACCTAGCCGGTCTGAGGAGTCAGCGTGTCTGACGTGGTGTTCGTGGTCCTGACGGTGGCGCTGTTCGCAGCGCTCGCCCTGGTGATCCGGGCGGTGGAGAAGCTGTGAACGCGGTCAACGCCGTCGGCCTGGTGCTCGCGATCGTCCTGGGCGCGTTCCTGGTGTTCGCCCTGTTGTTCCCGGAGCGCTTCTGATGACCATGACAACAGCGGGCGTCATCTTCGTGCTGACGCTGGTGGCGGCCATCGTCGCCGTCTACAAGCCGTTCGGCGACTACATGTTCCGGGCGGTCTCCGGCACCCGGCAGTCCCGGGTCGAGCGGGGGATCTACCGACTGGTCGGGGTCAACCCGGCCGCCGAGCAGACCTGGGGCGTGTACGCCCGCAGCGTGCTGGCGTTCTCCGCCACCTCGATCCTGTTCCTGTACCTCTTCCAGCGGGTGCAGAACCACCTGTGGCTGTCGCTGGGCTTCGACGCGGTGGTGCCGCACGGCGCGTGGAACACCGCCGTGTCGTTCGTGACGAACACCAACTGGCAGTCGTACTCGGGTGAGTCGACGATGGGCCACCTGGTGCAGATGGCCGGCCTGGCGGTGCAGAACTTCGTCTCGGCGGCGGTCGGCATCTCGGTGGCGGTCGCGCTGGTACGCGGGTTCGCCCGCAGCCGCACCGGGCAGCTCGGCAACTTCTGGGTCGACCTGACCCGGATCGTGCTGCGGATCCTGCTGCCGATCGCGGTGCTCGGCGCCATCGCGCTGATGATCGGCGGGGTGGTGCAGAACCTGTCCGGCGGCACCGACGTCACGACGCTCACCGGCGGCTCCCAGACCATCACCGGCGGGCCGGTCGCCAGCCAGGAAGTGATCAAGGAGCTGGGCACCAACGGCGGCGGCTTCTACAACGCCAACAGCGCCCACCCGTTCGAGAACCCCACCTCGTGGACGAACTGGCTCCAGATCTTCCTGATCCTGCTGATCCCGTTCAGCCTGCCCCGGGTGTTCGGCCGGATGGTCGGGCAGAACCGGCAGGGTTACGCGATCGCCGCCGTGATGGGCATCCTCGCGTTCGCAAGCGTCGCCCTCACCAACGTCTTCGAGCTGGCCGGCCACGGCACGGTGCCGCAGGCGGTCGGCGCGGCTCTGGAGGGCAAGGAGGTGCGGTTCGACGTCTCGAACTCGGCGACCTTCGCCGCCGCCACCACGCTCACCTCGACCGGCGCTGTGAACTCGTTCCACGACTCGTTCACCTCGCTCGGCGGCATGATGACGATGGTCAACATGATGCTCGGCGAGGTCGCGCCGGGCGGCACCGGCTCCGGCCTGTACGGCCTGCTCATCCTCGCGGTGATCACGGTCTTCGTGGCCGGCCTGATGGTGGGTCGCACGCCCGAGTACCTGGGCAAGAAGATCGGCTCACGGGAGATCAAGTTCGCCTCGCTGTACTTCCTGATCACGCCGATCCTGGTGCTTGTCGGCACGGCGGCGGCGTTCGCCACAGGCAACAACTCCACAGCGCTCAACGTCGGCCCGCACGGCCTCTCCGAGGTGCTCTACGCGTTCACCTCGGCCAGCAACAACAACGGCTCCGCCTTCGGCGGCATCACGGTCAACACCACCTGGTGGGACACCGCGCTCGGGTTGTGCATGCTGCTGGGCCGCTTCCTGCCGATCATCTTCGTGCTCGCGCTCGCCGGCTCGCTGGCCCGCCAGGCACCCACCCCCGCGTCCGAGGGCACTCTGCCGACCCACCGTCCGCTGTTCGTCGGGATGGTCGTCGGCGTCACAGTCGTCCTCGTCGCGCTGACCTTCCTGCCCGCGCTCGCGCTCGGCCCGCTGGCAGAAGGGCTCTGACCATCATGAGGAACGAGGACATGTCCGTGACATCCGGGCAGCTCGCCACCGCAGCCGACCAGGGCAAGCGGGTCGGCGGAGGCCTGCTCGACCCCCAGCAGCTCATCCGGTCCCTGCCGGACGCCGTACGCAAGCTCAACCCGGCCACCATGTGGCGCAACCCGGTGATGCTGATCGTCGAGGTCGGCGCGGCCTTCACCACGGTCCTGGCGGTGACCGACCCGTCGGTGTTCGCCTGGGCGATCACCGTCTGGCTCTGGCTGACAGTGCTCTTCGCCAACCTGGCCGAGGCCGTCGCCGAAGGGCGGGGCAAGGCGCAGGCCGCGACACTGCGGCAGGCCAAGAAGGACACCATCGCCACCCGGCTGGTCGGCTGGAAGCCCGGCGCGCGGGCCAACAGCTACACCGACGAGGCCGTCGCAGCCCCGGAGTTGCGTCAGGGCGACGTCGTACTCGTCGAGGCGGGCGGCATCATCCCCGGCGACGGCGACATCGTGGAGGGCATCGCCAGCGTCGACGAGTCGGCAATCACCGGCGAGTCGGCTCCGGTCATCCGCGAGTCCGGCGGTGACCGCAGCGCTGTCACCGGCGGCACCAGGGTGCTCTCCGACCGGATCATCGTGAAGATCACCCAGAAGCCGGGGGAGAGCTTCATCGACCGGATGATCGCCCTGGTCGAGGGCGCCAACCGGCAGAAGACACCGAACGAGATCGCGCTGAACATCCTGCTCTCCGCGCTCACGATCATCTTCCTGCTGGCAGTTGTCACCCTCCAGCCGCTGGCGATCTTCTCCAAGGCGTACCAGGCGGCGGCACCGGACAGCGGGGCGATCACCGACTCCGGCGTCACCGGGATCGTGCTCATCTCGCTGCTTGTCTGCCTCATCCCGACCACCATCGGCGCGCTGCTCTCGGCCATCGGCATCGCCGGCATGGACCGGCTCGTGCAGCGCAACGTCCTGGCCATGAGTGGCCGGGCCGTCGAGGCGGCCGGCGACGTCAACACCCTGCTGCTGGACAAGACCGGCACCATCACGCTCGGCAACCGGCAGGCCGCCGAGTTCGTACCCGTCGAAGGGGTCGCCGTCGAGGCGATGGCCGACGCCGCCCAGCTGTCCAGCCTGGCCGACGAGACCCCCGAGGGGCGCTCGGTGGTAGTGCTGGCGAAGAACGAGTTCGGGCTGCGCGAGCGCGAGGCCGGCGTGATGCCGCACGCCACCTTCGTGCCGTTCACCGCGCAGACCCGGATGAGCGGCGTCGACCTGACCCCGGACGGCAGCGTGGACGGGGGAGCGGTGGGCACTGCCCGCCGGGTCCGCAAGGGCGCCGCCGCCGCCGTGATGAAGTGGGTACGGGAGAACGGCGGCCACCCGACCGAGCAGGTCGGCGAGATCGTGGACGCGATCAGCAGCACCGGCGGCACCCCGCTCGTGGTCGCCGAGCACGTCGACGGGGAGCCCGCCCGCGCGCTGGGCGTCATCCACCTCAAGGACGTCGTGAAGGCCGGCATGCGGGAGCGGTTCGACGAGATGCGCCGCATGGGCATCCGTACCGTGATGATCACTGGCGACAACCCGCGTACCGCGAAGGCCATCGCCGACGAGGCCGGGGTGGACGACTTCCTGGCCGAGGCGACACCGGAGGACAAGCTCGCGCTGATCAAGCGGGAGCAGGAGGGCGGCCGGCTGGTCGCCATGACCGGCGACGGCACCAACGACGCGCCGGCACTCGCCCAGGCCGACGTCGGGGTGGCGATGAACACCGGTACGTCGGCCGCCAAGGAGGCCGGCAACATGGTCGACCTCGACTCCGACCCGACGAAGCTCATCGAGATCGTGGAGATCGGCAAGCAGTTGCTGATCACCCGCGGAGCGCTCACCACGTTCAGCATCTCCAACGACATCGCGAAGTACTTCGCGATCATCCCGGCCATGTTCGCCGGCCTCTACCCGAGCCTGGACGCCCTCAACATCATGCGGCTGGCCAGCCCGGAGTCGGCGATCCTGTCCGCCGTCATCTTCAACGCCCTGGTGATCATCGCGCTGATCCCGCTCGCCCTGCGCGGCGTGCGGTACCGGCCGGCCGCCGCGTCGAAGCTGCTCAGCCGCAACCTGCTGGTGTACGGCCTGGGCGGCATCATCGTGCCGTTCATCGGGATCAAGCTCATCGACCTGCTCATCCAGTTCGTCCCGGGGATTTCGTGATGCGCCTACCCACCTGGATCGCCCAACACCTCGCCGCCCTGCGCGCCGTACTCGTGTTCACTGTGCTGCTCGGGCTGGTCTACCCGCTGGCCCTGGTCGCGGTCGGTCAACTGCCCGGCCTCAACCACAAGGCCGACGGCTCGCTGATCACCTCGGGCGGGACGACGATCGGCAGCTCGCTGATCGGCCAGTCCTTCACCGACGCCGACGGCAACCCCATCGGCCGCTACTTCCAGTCCCGCCCGTCGGCTGCCGGAGACGGCTACGACCCGACCTCCACCGCGGCCAGCAACCTCGGCCCGGAGAGCGTCGTCGACACCCTGGCAACCGACCCGGAGGAGTCCAGCGAAAGCCTGCTCACCCAGGTCTGCGGGCGCAGCCGGTCGGTCGGCGAGCTGAACGGCGTCGACGGCAGCCGTCCCTTCTGCACCGACGACGGGGTCGGCGCGGTGCTCGCGGTCTTCCGCGCCGACGGCCTGACCGGCCCCGTCACCCGGGTGGTCAGCGTCAACCAGGTCTCCCCGGCCACCCCGTTCGTGTCCTCGTACCAGGGGATGCCTGTGGAGCTGGCCCAGCCCGGCGAGGACTACGTGGCCGCCGGCGGTGTGATCACCCCGATCCGCGGCGACGCCCCCGCCGAGCCGGCAGTGCCCGCCGACGCGGTCACCGCCAGCGGCAGCGGCCTCGACCCCCAGATCAGCCCGGCGTACGCCGAATTGCAGGTCAACCGGGTGGCGCGGGAACGCGGCGCGGACCCCGCGGCCGTCCGCAAGCTCGTGCGGGAGCACACCGGCGGACGCGCGCTCGGCTTCATGGGCGAGCCGGGGGTGAACGTCCTGGAGTTGAACATCGCGCTCGACAAGCAGTACCCCGCACGCTGAATGCGTAAGGAAGGGCCCCTTCTTAACGCCTCGCGTTAAGAAGGGGCCCTTCCTTCTGATCGGAGAGGATGGTTCCGTGCCACGCGGAGAACTGCGCATCTACCTCGGAGCCGCCCCGGGCGTCGGCAAGACGTACGCCATGCTGGAGGAGGCCCAGCGGCGAGCCGCGCGCGGCACCGACGTGGTGATCGGCTTCGTGGAGACCCACGGCCGGCAGCAGACCGCCGCCATGGTCGGCGAATTGGAGCAGGTGCCCCGCCGCACGATGACCTACCGGAGCGCCGAGTTCACCGAGATGGACCTGGACGCGGTGCTGGCCCGCAGGCCGGAGATCGCTGTGGTCGACGAGCTGGCACACACGAACGTGCCCGGCTCGCGGCACGACAAGCGCTGGCAGGACGTCCAGGAACTGCTCGACGCGGGCATCGACGTGCTGTCCACGGTCAACGTGCAGCACCTGGAGTCGGTGAACGACGTCGTCGCGCAGATCACCGGCACCACCCAGCGGGAGACGGTGCCGGACGAGATCGTCCGCGCCGCCGAGCAGGTCGAGCTTGTCGACATGACACCCGAGGCGCTGCGCCGCCGGATGGCGCACGGCAACATCTACCGCCCCGACAAGATCGACGCCGCGCTCGGCAACTACTTCCGGGTCGGCAACCTCACCGCGTTGCGCGAGCTGGCGCTGCTCTGGCTGGCCGACAAGGTCGACGAGCAGCTTGAGGTGTACCGCAGCCAGCAGGGCATCGCCGCGACCTGGGAGGCCCGGGAACGTGTGGTGGTGGCGCTTACCGGCGGCCCGGAGGGCGAGACGCTGATCCGCCGCGCCGCCCGCGTCGCCGCCCGCAGCAAGGGTGCCGACCTGCTCGCCGTGCACGTCGCCCGCAGCGACGGCCTGGCCGGCGCGGACCCGGCCCAACTCGCCCGCCAGCGGGTGCTCGTGGAGAGCCTCGGCGGCACCTACCACCAGGTGCTCGGCACCGACGTGCCGGCCGCGCTGCTGGACTTCGCCCAGGGCGTGAACGCCACCCAACTGGTTCTCGGCGCCAGCCGGCGTGGGCGTCTCGCGCAGATCTTCGCCCGGGGCGTCGGGGTGACCACCACCGCGCTCTCCGGGTCGATCGACGTGCACCTTGTCACCCACAAGCAGGCAGGCAAGGGTCGCCGGGCGGCGGCGGTGCCGGCCGCGCTGTCCCGACGCCGGAGGCTGCTCGGCTTCGTCCTGGCCGCGCTGGGCATGCCCCTGCTCACCCTGCTGTTGAGGACGCTGCCCGACCTGACGCTCACCAACGACATCCTGCTGTTCCTCGCCGGAGTCGTCGGGGTCGCACTCGTCGGTGGCGTGTGGCCGGCGCTTGTCGCCGCGCTGGGCGGCTCGTTGCTGCTCAACTGGTTCTTCACACCGCCCTACCGCACGTTGACAATCGCCGAGGCGGACAACCTGCTCGCCCTGGCCGTCTTCGTCGGCGTGGCGTTGGCGGTGAGCTGGGTCGTCGACGTGGCCGCCCGGCGTACCCGCGAGGCCGCCCGCGCCGCCGCCGACGCGCAGACCCTCGCGGCCGTTGCCGGTGGCGTCCTGCGCGGCGAACGCCCGTTGCCCGCCCTGCTGGACCAGCTCCGGGAAACATTCGGGCTGCGCGCGGTGAGCGTGCTGGAGTTGGCCGAGGAGGCCAGTGGCCGTCCCGACCGGTCCCGCGAGGAGCACGCCTGGTGCGTCGTGGCCAGTGTCGGCGAGGAGCCTGCCTGCACGCCCGACGGCGGCGAGACGGCGGTACCCGTCGACGACCGGATCACCGTCGTGCTCAGCGGCCGCCGACTGGAGGCCGCCGACCGGCGGATCGTCGAGGCGTTCGCCGCCCAGGCCGCCGTCGCGCTGCGCCAGGAACGGCTCGCCGAGGAAGCCGCCACCGCCAAGCCCCTCGCCGCGGCAGACCGCATGCGCACCGCGCTGCTCGCCGCGGTCAGCCACGACCTGCGTACGCCGCTGGCGTCGGCGAAGGCAGCCGTCACCAGTCTGCGCAGCCACGACATCGAGTTCGACGAGTCCGACCGAGAGGAGTTGCTGGAGACCGCCGAGGAGTCGCTTGACCGCCTCGCCCGGCTGGTCGCCAACCTCCTGGACATGAGTCGACTCCAGGCCGGCGTCCTCGGCATCACCGCTACCGCGATCGGACTGGAGGACGCCGTACCCCTGGCGTTGGACGAACTTGGCCCGGCGGCCGCGACCGTCGCCACTGACATCCCGGCCGACCTACCGGCCGCCACCGCCGACCCGGGCCTGCTGGAACGGGTGCTGGTCAACATCGTCGCCAACGCGCTGCGCTACAGCCCACCCGACAAGCCACCCACGATCACCGCGAGCGCGCACGCCGGGCAGGTGGAGCTGCGGGTGATCGACCGGGGGCCGGGCATCCCGGAGGACCAGTGGGAGAACGTCTTCCTGCCGTTCCAACGCCTCGGTGACAGGGACAACCAGACCGGTGTCGGTCTCGGTCTCGCCCTGTCCCGGGGGCTTGTCGAGGCGATGGGTGGCAGCATCATCCCGGAGACCACCCCCGGCGGTGGGCTCACCCTGGTGCTGCGGCTGCCCGCCGCGCAGTCCAGCTCGGAGGGGCCGCAGGAATGACGCGCATCCTTGTCGTCGACGACGAACCGCAGATCCTGCGTGCCCTGCGGATCAACCTGCGTGCCCGCCGGTACGACGTGGACGTCGCCGGCACCGGCGCGGCCGCGTTGAAGGCCGCCGCCACCCACCCGCCGGACCTTGTGGTGCTGGACCTCGGCCTGCCCGACATCGACGGCGTGGAGGTGATCCGTGGCCTACGCGGATGGACGGCCGTGCCGATCATCGTGCTCTCCGGTCGGGCCGGCAGCGAGGACAAGGTGGCGGCGCTCGACGCCGGTGCCGACGACTACGTCACCAAGCCGTTCGGCGTGGAGGAACTGCTGGCCCGCATCCGCGCGGTCACCCGACGGCTGGGTACGTCAAGCGAGGCGGTGCCGGCACTGCGGATCGGCCAGCACACGGTCGACCTGGCCGACCGCAGCGTACGGCGGGACGACGGCACCGAGGTCAAGCTGACACCCACCCAGTGGAGCGTGCTGGAGAAGCTGGTGCGGCACCCCGGCAAGCTTGTCAGCCAGCGGCAGCTCCTGCAGGAGGTGTGGGGGCCGGAGTACCAGAACGAGACCAACTACCTGCGGCAGTACCTGGCCCAGTTGCGGCGCAAGCTGGAGGACGACCCGGCCCGCCCCCGGCATCTCATCACCGAGCCGGGAATGGGCTACCGCTACCGCCCCTGACCTGGGCGCCTGCGGTGGCCGCCAGGGCGGGCACCCGGACCGGCGCGGTCGGTGCCGCCCGGTCGCCGATGCTTTCGGGGAGCGGTGGCGCCACCAGCAGCGGGTCGACCTGGATCCGGTCGATGCCGAGCGGGCGCAACATGCCCCGCAACGCCGACTCGCAGAGTTCCTCCCACTGCTGGTCCGCACCCATCGCGGCGACGAGCAACTCGACCCGGGTGAAGGCGATCCCCACCCGCTGCCCCTGCGGTGAACGGCCGGTCCGCACCGTCCGTACCTGCCGTCCCGGCAGATTCCGCACCGGAACGGCGTACCTTATCGCTGCCTCGTCCATCGTCGGTTGGTCCTCTCTGTCGATCCCACGGCGGTAAGCGCCCGCCGATCCCCGGCGGGCAATGGTGGGGAGGCTCATGCGGCGGGTGCCGCCCAGGCCCTGGTGTCCTGCGCCGTACGCGGCTCCGCCGGATCGGTCAGGTCGAGCGCGCGGAGGATGTGGTGCGCCACCGTGACCTCCACCCCGGCGCGGCGACGCAGGTCGGCCACGGCGCGGTGCAGCACTGTCATGCTGTCGGCGGAGAGCCGCACCACGGCGTCGACGTCGGCGGCGATCCACCACGCGGCGACGGCGCAGGGCTCGTGCCGCAGGTACTCCACAAGGTGACTGCCGGGCGCGGACGGGCCGAGCCGGACGCTCACCAGCGCCTCGTGCCGGCGATCCGGCTCGCCCGCACCCGTGGAGTGCTCGGCCGGGCCGCTGTCCGGGTCAGTGGCCGGCAACGGGTGCCCCCGTTCCCAGCGCGTCATCCGCCAAGGACTCATGGACCCATCGTCACCACCGGTCGGTGGAGATGGGCCCGCCTATACGCCGTTTCGACGGGTCGTCGCCCGTTCTTGACGCGCTGTTCACGCGCCCGATCGGCTGCGGGAAACTGAGCCGCCTGAAGCCGGGCGGCGGTCAAAGCGGGAGGGACCGGCGCCACTGGCTGGCGGACCGGTGTCGGGCACGCTGACCAGGGGGGTACCGTTTCGGACGGACCAAGATCGGCTTACGAGGAGGCCCGGTGCAGACGACGACGGTGGACATCCCGACAGGCGACGGAGTGGCGGACGCCTCTCTGACCCGGCCGGACGAGGACGGCCCGTTCCCGGCGGTGCTGCTCTACATGGACGCCTTCGGCCCGCGCCCGCGCCTGGTCGAGATGGCGGAACGGATCGCCTCCCGCGGCTACCTGGTGGTGACGCCCAACCTGCTCTACCGGGCTGGCCGGGCACCACTTGTCGACCTGTCCCGCCTCGGCGACGCCGACCAGCGCAGCGCGATCTTCGAGAAGGTCATCCCGCTGATCCGCGCGCTGACCGCCGACGTGATCAGCCGGGACACCGCCGCGTACCTCGACTTCCTGGCCGCCCGCGACGACGTCCGGCCCGGCCCGGTCGCGATCACCGGCTACTGCATGGGCGGCATGAACGCGCTGCGGGCAATCGAGGCGCACCCGGACCGGATCGTCGCGGCGGCGAGTTTCCACGGTGGGCGAATCGTCCTCGACGAGCCGGACAGCCCTCACCTGGGCGTCGGCTCGATTACCGGCGAGGTGTACTTCGGGCACGCGGACAACGACCAGTCGATGACGCCCGAGCAGATCGCCACCCTGGAGAAGGCGCTCGACACCGCAGGTGTGCGCTACCGCTCGGAGCTGTACGAGGGCGCCCACCACGGCTACACCATGTCCGACACCCCGGCCTACAACGAGCAGGCCACCGAACGGCACTGGGCCGCCCTGTTCGACCTGCTGGACCGCAACCTGCCGACAAGCTGAGGCCAGCGGGACGGCTGCGGGCCGGACAACACCGCCACAACTGGTGTACGGCGTGTCCGGCGTCAGCCGAAACCGCCCGCGTTGCGTCCGTTGCGGGGCCGCCCCGGCGTACGGGTGGTGACGCTGAACCGACCGTCGGGCTCCATCCGCACCTCGCGGACGTCCGCCAGGTCGGAGACGCCCTGCTGGCGTAGCAGGGTGTGCAGCTCCTCGTTGGTGATCAGCTCACGGCGCATGTTCTCCCGCATGATCTCCCCGTCGCGGACAAGCACCAGCGAGCTGGGCCGGATCAGCCGCGCGGCGGCCTGCCAGCGGTACGCGACGGCGTTCAACAGGTACGACCAACCGATGATCACCCCGACCAGCAGCAACCCGTCGGTGATCGAGTTGTAGCCGCCGGACATTCCGTTCTGCGCGGCATCGGCGAGCAGCACGATCACCAGCAGGTCGGTGACGCCGGTGGTGCCGCTCTCCCGCTTGAGGATGACCCGCAGGAGCGTGAACAGGGCGAGGTACATGACGCTGCCCCGTACCAGGATCTCCAACACCGGGGTGTCCGGGATGAACACCTTGCCCCAGTCGGCCATCCGACGGGCTACCCGCCGGCCGCCCAGCCATGCCTCCCGGCAGCCTCCTGCTGCTCGGCACCTGCGCGGCGGGGCCGGATCAGCCGGTGGCGGTAGCGGTGGGCAGGCCGGGGACCTCGACGTCGACCGCGAGCAGCGCACCGTCCGTGGCGCCTGGCTCGGTGAGCCCGAGTCGGGCGGTCCCGATGAAGAGCCGGCGCAGGTCGGGGCCGCCCAGGCAGATGCCGGCCGGCTGGCGGGCGGGGAGCTGGATGTGGCGGTCCAGCGTCCCGTCGGGCCGGTAACGGCGTACCGCCGAGCCGCCCCACAGCGCGACCCAGAGGTGGCCCGCCGCGTCGACTGTCATCCCGTCCGGGGAGCCGTCGGAGTCGGCGAGTCGCAGGAACGGTTCCCGCCCGTGCAGGGCACCGGTGGTCCTGTCGACTGTGAACCGGTCGACCTCGCCGCGCGGAGTGTCGGCCAGGTACATGGTGGTGCCGGTGGCATCGAACGCCGGCCCGTTCGGGATGGTCAGCCCGGTCACCGCCGGCACCGGTGCCGCGCCCGGGGCGAGCAGGTAGAGAGTGCCCTGGCCGGGCAGTACCGCGTACGTCATGCTGCCGGCCCAGAAACGGCCGTGCGGGTCGGCGACCGCGTCGTTCATCCGGGTCGGCTCGGGTGCGTCGGCGACCAGGTCGGCGACCGGTCGGGCGTCGCCGGTGGCGGGCAGCACCGTGACGCCGGTGCCGGCGGCGGCCAGCCAGTCGCCGACACGGCCGGCCAGCGGGGCGACCGCGCCGAGCGGAACGTCAAGGCGGCGCAGCTCCCGCAGCGGGCCGGGGCGGTCTCCGTCGGTCTCCAGCAGTCGACCGGCGAGCAGGTCGACCAGGACCAGCCGGTCGTCGACCCAGCGCAGCCCTTCGCCCAGCTCCAACAGGTCAGGGGCCCAGACGGTCGGTTCGGTCAGCTCCATCGTGCTCCTCCAACGATCTCCGGCGGTCGAGGTCGGCCGCCGCGCCGGTCAGCGGATAGTGCCGCCCGGCCCGTGGTCGAGTAGCGCCAGCTCCGCCCGGTCGGGCAGGCCCTCCCAGTCGCCCCGGGTGGCGACCGCGAACGCGCCGGTGGTGACCGCCCGGTCCAGCCGCGCCGGTACGTCGTCGCCATCCAGCCAGCCGGAGAGTAGCCCGGCCACGAAGGCGTCGCCGGCCCCCACGGTGTCCACCACCGGAACCTGGCGGGCCGGCCGGTGCACGGTGCCGGTGGCGCTGTGGCTGGTGGCCCCGCCAGCGCCGTGCTTCACGACGACCTCGGTCACGCCGGCCGCGTGCAGCGCAGCGATCGGGTCGGCGGCGTCGGTGAGGACAGCCAGCTCGTCGTCGGAGGCGACGACCAGGTCGATCGAGGGCAGCAGCGGTCGCAGCGCGGCGGCCGCCTCGCCGACCGACCAGAGCCGGTTGCGGTGGTTGACGTCCAGACAGACGGTGCTGCCCGCCGCACGCGCGAGCCGCACCGCCGTCACCACCGCGTCGTACGGCTCCGCGCCGAGCGCGCAGGTGATGCCGGTGACGTGCAGCAGCCGGGGCGGTCGGGCCGGCGTGTCGAACGCCGGCGTGACGTCGGCGGGGCGCAGCCGGGACCCGGCGGAGCCGGCGCGGTGATAGGTGACCCGGTTGATGTCGGCGACCCGGGCCTCGAAGAGGATCAGCCCGGTGGGGGCCGTCGGGTCGACACGGGCCCAGGTCAGGTCGACGCCTTCGGCGCGCAGCGTGCGGCGGACCAGTGCACCGGGCTCGTCCGCGCCGGTGACCCCGACCCACGCCGCGTGGTGGCCGAGCCGGGCCAGCCCGATCGCCACTGTCGACTCGGACCCGGCCACGGAGATCCCGGCGGTGCCGCCCAGCCGCAACGGCCCGGTGGTGCGGAAGGCCGCCATCGTCTCGCCGAGGGTGACCAGGTCGGTCACGAGCGGACCGCCGCGACGAAGGTGGCGGCCCGCTCGCGCAGCGCCGCGCGGTCGCCGCCACGGACGGCATCGCCGAGGAGAGGTGAGCCGACCCCGACCGCCACCGCTCCCCGGTCCAGGTAGCGCCGGACGCTGTCCGCGTCCACCCCGCCCACCGGCACGAACGCGGTGTCGGGGAACGGGTCGCGCAGCGCACCCAGGTAGTCGGGACCGCCGAGAGAGGCAGGGAACAGCTTGATCGCCGTGGCCCCGTCGCTTGCGGCCCGTACGACCTCGGTGGGGGTGAGCGCGCCGGCCAGCACGGCCAGACCGAGTCGGACGCCCTCGACGACGCTCGGTGCCACCGCCGGGGTGACCAGGAAGCCTGCGCCCGCGTCGGCTGCCGCGCGGGCGTCTTCGACGCTGAGCACGGTGCCCGCGCCCAGCGCGAAGTCGGGTCCGAGCGCGATCCGGGCGCCCCGGATGATGCTGAGGGCGTCCGCGCTGGTCAGGGAGACCTCGATCAGCGCGACGCCGCTGTCGGCCAGGGTGAGCACCGAGGCCAGCGCGGCCGCCGGGTCCGGGCCGCGCACGATTGCCAGCAACCGGTGGGTACGCAGCTCGTCGAGCAGGTTCATCGCGAATGTCCTCAGTGGATGCGGTGGGCGGAAATGGTGAGCCGCCAGGCAACCTCGCCAGCGGGTGGGACGATCGCCGCGTCGTGCGGGCCGGCGTCGGCCAGGTCGAAGGCGGCGCCGAGCATCGGCTCGACCCCGACGCTTCGGTAGGGGGCGACGGCCGGCCAGCCGCCCAGGTTGCGCCAGAGCGCGGTGCTGCGGGGCTGCCCGTCACACTCCAACTCCAGTGTCAGCCGGTCGGGGCTGTCGATCACCTGGACCTTCGGGCAGTCGAGCAGCACCGCCCCGACCGCGGTCCCGTCGTCGGGGCCGAACGTGTCCAGCGGTAGCCCGGCCGGAGCGGGCCACGTACCGGTCAGCCACGGGCTGCCGGTGGGCCAGGCGCCGGGCGGCAGCAGGGCGGCGGCCTCCGGGTGCAACCGGGTGGGGGTGCCGGCGGGCGCGTCGAGGTGGGCGTCGGGGGAGAGGCCGAGCAGGGCGTGCGCGGCCCACACGAAGCGGTATCCCGGGTCGGCGGCCAGCCGGTAGTCGGCCACCACCACCCCGCCGGAGTCGCTGATCCGGCGGGTCAATGTGAACGCCGGCCGCTCGATGACCACGGTGCCAGGGCCAGCGGTTCGCCACGGGCGGGACCACACCTCGCCGTGGTCGGGCTCGCCGCGCACTGTGGGCAGGCACTCCTCCAGCCCTCCGGCGTCGACGAACGGGTCGCCGGGGCGTACCTCGTGGCGGCCCGGCTCCGGGCCCCGCCACAGCCACTGCCGGTCGCCGCCGTGCAGGCGGGTCCACCGGCCGCCGCGGGCCGCGTCGTACTCCACGCGCAGCGGGACCCGCGTCGGGCCGGTCACCATTCGGCGAACGATCCGTCGCGGTGCTGCCAGACCGGGTTGCGCCAGGCATGCGGTGTACGCGCGGCCTCGCGGACCGCCGCCTCGTCCACAGTGATGCCCAGGCCGGGCCGGTCGAAGCGGGCGATGTGCCCGTCCACGAACCGGAACGGCTCCCGGTCGACCACGTAGTCCAGAAGCTCCGAACCAACGTTGTAGTGGATGCCGATGCTCTGTTCCTGAATCAGGAAGTTCGGCGTCGCGAAGGCCACCTGGAGGCTCGCCGCCAGCGAGATCGGCCCGAGCGGGCAGTGCGGGGCGAGCAGCGCGCCGTACGTCTCGGCCAGCGCGGCGATCCGGCGGACCTCGGAGATGCCACCGGCGTGCGACAGGTCCGGCTGCACCACGGCGACCCCTGCCTGCAACGGGCTGAGGAATTCGGAGCGGCCGTAGAGGCGTTCGCCGGTGGCCACCGGGATCGGGGTGCCGGCCACGATGTCCCGCAGGTGGTGGGCCTGGTCGGGCAGGACCGGCTCCTCCACGAAGAGTGGGCGCAGCCCGGCCAGTTCGGGCAGGATCCGGCGGACGGCGGCCATCCCGGCTCTGCCGTGGAAGTCCAGGGCGATGTCCCGCTCGGGGCCGAGCACCTCGCGGGCGGCGGCGACCCGACCGACCACCGCGTCCACCTCGGCGGAGGTGGGGATGGGAGAGAGTCGCCCGCAGGCGTTCATCTTGACGCCTGTGAGACCCGCGGCGACCTGCGCGGCGGCGGCGTCGGCCACCTCATCGGGCTCGTCCCCGCCGATCCACGAGTAGATCCGCACCCGGTCGCGCACCGGCCCGCCGAGCAGTGCGTGCACCGGCGCGCCGTACGCCTGCCCGGCGATGTCCCACAGTGCCTGGTCGAGGCCGGCGACCGCGCTGGAAAGGATCGGGCCGCCGCGATAGAAGCCACCCTTGGTGAGCACCTGCCAGTGCTGCTCTATCCGAAGTGGATCCTCGCCGATCAGATATTCGGAGAGCACCTCGACGGCGCTGCGCACCACCTCGGCGCGTCCCTCGACTACCGGCTCACCCCACCCCACGAGCCCGTCGTCGGTCTCCACCCGGCAGAACAACCACCGTGGCGCGACCAGGAAGGTCTCGATCCGCTCGATCTTCACTGACTGCCCCTTCGTCCCCGTGCCTTTTCGACGTCGCGGACGGCCTTGTCCAGCAACTCACGCATTGCGGTCTCGGCCGCCGTCTCGTCCCGGGCGCGCAGCGCGTCGACCACGGCGCGGTGACTCGGCACCGGGTCGTCGTGGGCGGCACCGCCGTGTACGAGCCGATCCCGTTCGGCGAGGCCCGTCTCCATCACCACTTCCATGCGTTCCAGCAGCTCGTTGTGGGTGGCGGCGAGCAGCCCGCGGTGGAAGGAGAGGTCGGCGGCGACGGCGGCCGTGGGGTCGCCCTCGGCCTCGGCCATCTCGGCCAGTGCCTGGTCCAGTGCGGCGATGTCGTCGTCGGTGCACCGGCGGGCTGCCAGCCGCGCGGCGGCCGGCTCGATGATGGCGCGGACCTCGTGCAGTTGGTCGAGCAGCGTTTCGTGGGGGCCCTCGGCGAACTGCCAGCGGATCACGTCACCGTCGAGCAGGTTCCAGTCGGCTCGCGGCCGGACGAACGTGCCGCGCTTCTGCCTGGCGTCGACGATGCCCTTGGCCGAGAGGACCTTCAGCGCCTCGCGCAGCGCCGTCAGGCTGACGTCGAACTCCTCCTGAAGGGCGGCGATGTTCAATGTCGACCCGGCGGCGATCTCACCGGTGAGGATGCGGCGGGCGATGGCCTCGACGGTCTGTCCGTGGACGCCGCGGCTTGCATACTGTGCCAATGGTCTTCCGGCCTTTTCGCTGGTGTCGGGTTCGATCTTTCAGGCCGAGGTTTTCACCGCTGTCCAGCCACCGTCCACCACTAGGCTCGCGCCGGTGACGTAGGCGGCATCCGGTGAGGCGAGGAAAGCCACCGTCGCGGCCACCTCCTCGGGTGTGCCGAACCGCTTCGCGACGGTCTCCTCGACGCTGCGCTGACGGTCCTCTTCGGACACGTCCGCCCAGGCGGCGGTGAAGATCGGGCCGGGCAGCACCGTGTTGACCCGGACCCGCGGGCCGTACTCCACGGCGAGCTGGCGGCCGAGCGCGACCAGGCCGCCCTTGGCCGCCGCGTACGCGGGACGGCCGGGCAGCCCGACCAGGGCGTGCACCGACGAGATCAGCACCACCGCTCCGGACCGTTCCCGCAGGTCGTCGAGGCAGGCGCGGACGCCGAGGAAGGAGCCGGTGAGGCTGACGCCGAGCTGGTGGTCCCAGGACTGCCGGCTGGTCTCGTGGGCCGGGGCGACCTGCACCGCGTAGGCCGTGCTGATCAGGATGTCCACCGGACCGAGGCCCGCCCGGACGGCGGCCACGGCGGTCGACCAGTCGGCGTCCACACTGACGTCGCCCATTACGGACAGTGCCCGGTCGCCGCGTGCTGTCAACTCGGCGGCCAGCGGGCCCGGGTCGGTCACGTCGAGCAGCGCGACGGCGGCTCCCTCGGCGGCCAGCCGCCGGGCGATGGCCGTGCCGATCCCGCCCATGGCTCCGGTGACCAGGGCATTCTTCCCTTCGAGGCGGCGCATAGGCTGACCTCCCTGACCGTGGTGTCGGTATCAACTAATCATTAATTACGAAGATATCTTGACAGCCGGCGAGGGCCGATGCAACCTTCTGGTCACACACATTCACATGGCCGACACATGGCGTCGTGACGTTGCGTGTCGTAGAGGAAGGACACCCTCGTGAGCGACTTCGACCCCGGTCGCCGGCGATTCCTTGGCCACCTCGGGCTTGCCGGCCTCGGCGCCCTTGGCGCCGGCT
Organism: Micromonospora sp. NRRL B-16802; assembly: GCF_001279555.1. Classification (NCBI taxonomy): domain Bacteria; kingdom Bacillati; phylum Actinomycetota; class Actinomycetes; order Micromonosporales; family Micromonosporaceae; genus Micromonospora; species Micromonospora sp. NRRL B-16802. The sequence goes on from NZ_LGEB01000086.1 coordinate 165,393, forward strand.
CGTTGCTCAGCGCGTGCGCCAGCTCGGCAAGCGGGCCGACGACGGGCAACGGCTCCGGCGCGGTGACCATCCAGTCGAACCTCTCCTCGCCGCAGGCCAAGGCGGCGATGGAGAAGCTGATCGAGAGCTTCAACGCGCAGGGCAAGGGCACGGCGAGCCTCAACACGGTCGCCTCGGAGACCTTCCGCACCCAGTTGCCGACCTACCTCACCTCCGCCAACCCGCCGGACCTCTACACCTGGTACGCGGGCTCGGTCGCAAACGACTACGCGAGCCGCAACCTGCTGCTGGACGTCTCCGATGTCTGGAAGTCACTTGGCGACTACCCGCAGTCGCTGCGGACGCTCTCCACCGACGGCAGCGGCAAGCAGGTCTTCGTACCGATGAACAACTACTGGTGGGGCTTCTTCTACCGTAAGTCCAACTTCGCCAAGTGGGGCGTGCAGGAGCCGAAGACCTGGACCGACTTCCTGGCCCTGTGCGAGACGCTGAAGAGCAAGGGCGTCCCGCCGATCGGCATCGGCCTCGGCGACACCCCGTGGGTGGCCTCGGCCTGGTTCGACTACCTCAACATCCGGATCAACGGCGCGCCGTTCCACCGCGAGTTGCTCGCCGGCAAGCAGCGCTTCGACGACCCCAGGGTCAAGGCGGTCTTCACCCGCTGGCGGGAGGCCCTGCCCTACTTCGACCCCAAGGGCAAGGCGTACCCGTTCCAGGAGGCGACCACAGCGCTGCTGGCCGGCAAGACCGGCATGTTCCTGATCGGCACGTTCTTCGCCGACGCGGCACCCAAGGACGCCCTCGGCGACCTGGACTTCTTCCGGTTCCCGATCATCGACCCGGCGGTGCCGCTCGCCGAGGAGGCCCCCACTGACGGCTTCTTCGCCAGCGCGAAGACCGCCAACCCGACCGGTACGAAGGCGCTGCTCACCTACCTGTCCTCGGTCGAAGCGCAGGAGGCGTACGTGAAGGCCAGCTCCGGCATCGTGCTGCCGGCCAACCCGAAGGCCAGAGCGTCGGACTCTCCGCTCGTGGTCAAGGGCAAGGCGATGCTCGACGAGGCCAAGGAGCTGACCCAGTTCTTCAACCGCGACTCAAGCGACGCGCTCCAGCCGACCGCGGACACCGCGCTTACCAAGTTCATCGACAAGCCGGACCAGATCGACGCGATCCTGCGGGAGTGGCAGGCCGCCGCCGAGAAGGTCTTCAAGGGCTGACGTGACAGCAACGATCTCCACGACTTCGGTCACCCCCACCCGGCGGCGGCGACGGTCGGCTCGACTGTCGCCGCTGCTGGTGGCGTTCGTCCTGGTGCCGTTCCTGGTCGAGAGCATCTGGGTGTTCTGGCCGGCGCTCCAGGGCTTCTGGTTCTCCCTCACCCGCTGGGACGGCATGTCGCCGCCGGCCTTCGTCGGCGCTGACAACTACGTCGAGCTTGCCGGCGACGCCACCTTCCGGGGTGCGCTCGTCAACACGGTGATCTGGCTGGTGCTCTTCGGCGGCCTCTCCGTGCTGGGCGGCTTCGGCATGGCGCTGGTCCTGCAGAAGGAGCGGCGCGGGGTCGGCTTCTACCGCGCCGCGCTGTTCACCCCTGTGGTCTTCTCGCTTGTGGTGACAGCGCTGGTCTGGCGGGTCTTCTACCAACCCGACGGCATCGCCGACACGCTGTTGCGGGCCGTCGGCCTGGAGCAGCTGATCCGGCCCTGGCTTGCCGACCCGCAGACCGCGTTGTACGCGGTGATCCTGCCCGCGCTGTGGCGGCAGATCGGCTACGTGATGGTGCTGTTCCTGGCCGGGTTGAAGGCCATCGACCCGGCGCTGCACGAGGCGGCCCGGATGGACGGCGCGAACTCCTGGCAGAGGTTGCGGCACGTCACGATTCCCCAGCTCAAAGGGGTAAACGCGGTGGTGCTGTCGGTCATCGTGATCGATTCGCTGCGGTCGTTCGACATCGTCTGGTCGCTGACGAAGGGCGGCCCGTACCACTCGTCGGAGCTGCTCAGCACCTACATGTACTCGACAGCGTTCCAGAGCCTGCGGCTGGGCTACGCCTCCGCGATCGCCGTCGTGATCTTCGTGCTCGCGCTCGCCGTCATCCTCGGCTACCTGGTCCGCGCGTTCCGGGAGGAAGCGTGATGAACAAGCTCCGCACCGGGGCCTTCCACACCGGCATGATCCTGCTCTCCCTGCTGTGGCTGGGCCCGGTGATCTGGGTCGTGGTGATGTCCACCCGATCGTTCGACGACATCGCCGCACACGGCGTGGGCAGCCTGCCCCGGTCGTTCACGCTGGACACCTACCGGCAGGCGTGGACCGACGGTGGCGAGCTGCGGGCGCTGATCAACAGCATGCTTGTCACAGTCCCCTCGGTGCTGTTGAGCCTGGGGCTGGCCGCGATGGCCGCATTCGCGCTTAGTCGCTTCCGGATCCCCGGCCGGCGGACCATCCTGCTGCTGATGCTCGCCGGCAACCTGCTGCCGCCGCAGATCCTGCTCATCCCGGTGGCGAAGTTCAGCGAGTTGACCGGCCTGTACGACACGCTCTGGGCGCTGATCGCCGTGCAGGTCGGCTTCGGGCTGGGCTTCTACACCTTCGTCCTGCACGGCTTCATGCGGGACCTGCCGGGCGAGATTCAGGAGGCGGCGACGATCGACGGCGCGGGCACTGCGCAGATCTTCACCAAGGTGATGCTGCCGCTGACCCGGCCCGCGCTTGCCGCCCTCGGCGCGCTCTCCTTCACCTGGATCTTCAACGACCTGCTCTGGGCGATCACCGTGCTGCGTACCGACGACAACATGCCTGTCACACCGGCGCTGCTCGGCCTCCAGGGGCAGTTCGTCTCGTCCTGGAACGTCATCGCGGCGGGCACTGTCATCGCGGCTGTCCCCACCGTCGCGGTGTTCCTGCGCTTCCAGCGGCACTTCGTCTCCGGTCTGGCGCTCGGAGCGGTCAAGTGAGCGCCCAGCGCTGGACGCTGCGCGGCGCGCACACCGAGTACACGGTGACGGTGCCCGCACACGGCCGCTGGCTGGAACTTGTCGCGTGGGGGCCGCACGGCGTCTCGGAAGGGCCGTCGCCTGTCGCCTACGGCGGCCCGGTTCCGTTCCTCACCGCCGGGGACGCCGCCCCCATCGAGTACGCCACCGACGCCGACCGCCCGTTCACGGGTGCCGATCTGGTGGTGGAAACCCCTTCCGGGCAGCGCCGGGTCGGCTTCGGGCACACCGGGGCACGGGCCGACGCCGACGGGCGGGAGCTGGCTGTCGACTTCGCCGACAGGGTGACCGGGCTGCGGGCCACGGTGCACTACCGGGTGCCTGCCGGCACCGACGTGGTGCAGCGGTGGGTCGAGCTGACAAACGGCGGCGGGTACCCGCTGCGGGTGGTCCGGGCCCTCTCGGGCGGGTTCAATGTGCCGACGCCGCACGGTGCGCTGCTCAGCCACCAGTGGGGGCAGTGGTCGCAGGAGTTCCAGCTCTCCCACGTCGAGCTGGGCCACGGCACGTTCAGCATCGGCAGCTCCCAGGGCGTACCCGGGCATCTGCACGTGCCCTGGCTGGCCGTGCGGGACACCGCAGCCCCGACCGGCGCGGCCTGGGGGATGGCCCTGGCCTGGACCGGCTCGTGGGAGATCAGCGCCGAGCGGGACACCGGCGGCCTGACCCGGGTACGGGCCGGCCGTCAACTTGTCGACGGTCCGCTGGAGCTGGCACCAGGTGAGCGGTTGGGGCTGCCTGTGGTCGCCGGGGCCTACAGCCCGGACGGCCTGGACGGGCTGGCCCGGGTCTGGCACACCCACCAGCGGCTGCTGGCCGCCGACCGGCTCACCCCGCGTCCGGTGCTCTACAACTCCTGGGAGGCCACCTACTTCGCCGTCGAGGCGCAGAGCCAGTTGGCGCTCGCCCGGATCGCCGCCGAGCTGGGCGTGGAGACGTTCGTGGTGGACGACGGCTGGTTCGTCGGCCGCAACGACGACACGGCCGGGCTGGGCGACTGGACGCCGGACCCGGCGAAGTTCCCGGCAGGCTTCGACGCGTTCATCGCCGACGTCCGCGCGCTCGGTCTGAACTTCGGGCTCTGGGTCGAGCCGGAGTGCGTCAACCCGAAGTCCGCGCTCTACGCCGCGCACCCCGACTGGGTCTACTCCGTCGACGGTCGGCCGCTCACCCCGGTCCGCAACCAGTACCTGCTGGACCTGGGCCGGCCGGAGGTCGCCGAGTTCGTATACTCCACAGTGGACGGCCTGCTGCGCCGCTACGACATCGACTACCTGAAGTGGGACTTCAACCGCCCGCGTACCGAGCCGGGACGGCCGGGCGGCATCGGCCCCGTCGACCTGGACGGCGCGCACGTCGCCAACCTGCACCGGATCTACGAGCGGCTGCGCCACGACCACCCCGGCGTGTTCATCGAGGCGTGCGCCGGCGGCGGCGCGCGGACCGACCTGGCGATGGCCGCCCGCGCCGACGTGTTCTGGCCCAGCGACAACACCGGCCCGCTGGACCGGCTGGCCATCCAGTACGGCTTCCTGCACGCCAACGCCCCGCACCTGCTCAGCTCCTGGGTCACCGACGCGCCCGGCCTGTTCGACACCCGGCCGCGCTCGTTGGCGTTCCGGTTCGTGCTCGCGATGGCCGGCGTGCTCGGCGTCGGCGCTGACATCCGGGCCTGGACTGCCGCCGAGCGGGCCGAGGCGGCCGGCTGGATCGCCCGCTACAAGGAGATCCGGGACGTCGTCACGCACGGCGAGGTGCACCTGATCGGCGGCCCCGACCAGGCGCGCTGCGCCGTGCAGTACACCGCTGCGGACGAGAGCCGGGTCGTCGTGCTGGCCTGGCACACAGGCCACCTCGACGGCACCGGTCTGCTCCCGTCCCGCCCGGTGCGGCTGCCGCTGCGCGGGCTCGACCCCGTCGCGAGGTATCGGCACGGCGATCGGCGCTACTCCGGCAGTCACCTGGGCGCCGTCGGCCTGCCCGTGCAGTGGAGCCCGACCCACGACGCCGACCTCATCGTGCTGACCCGCGACTGAGGTCGGAGCACCACCACCCCACCCCCGAGGGACAGGAGTACCTCCATGCGCCTGATCCGACCGCTGACCGTCGCTCTGGCCGTGCTCGGCCTGGGCGTCGTCGGCCCGCTGCCGGCCACCGCCGGCCCACCGCCCGCCAGCCCACCGCAGCCCGGCCACGGCCACGCACCCGGCGGGCCGGGTCGACCCGGCCACGCCCCCGCCGCGACCGGCGCCGAAGACCAGGGCGCGCCGACGTTTCACAACAGCGGGCTCGCCCCCACGCCCTACCAGGGCTGGAACACCTACTTCGGCCTCGGTGGCGACCCCACCGAGGCCGAAGTACGGTCGGTCACCGACCACATGGTCAGCAGCGGCCTGCGCGACGCCGGCTACACCTACGTCTGGATCGACGGCAACTGGGCCGCGCCCACCCCTCGTAACGAGGCCGGTCAGCTCGTCGCCGACCCCGCACGCTTCCCGGGTGGGATGGCCGCGCTGGCCGCGTACATCCACAGCAAGGGCATGAAGGCCGGCATCTACACCGACGCCGGCCCGTACCTGCCGGGGCAGTGCGGGCTGGGCAGCAACGGCCACTACGCCGCCGACGTCGCACAGTTCGCCGGCTGGGGCTTCGACGCGCTCAAGGCCGACTGGCTCTGCGGCCGGGCCGCCGGGCTGGACCCGGAGGCCACCTTCCGTGAGCTGGCCGAGGCGGTGCGCCAGTCGCCCCGCCCGATGCTGCTCAACATCTGCAACCCGGTCAGCTCCGACTGGGGCGGCGGGCCGTACACCCCGGAGCAGCTCTCCACCTGGAGCTACACGTACGCGCCGACTGTCGCCGACTCGTGGCGGACGTACACCGACGTGGGGCTCACCGACCCGACGCCGCAGTGGGCGTTCCCGTGGGTCCTGCGCAACATGGACGTCAACGCGTACCACCCTGCGGCGACCGGGCCGGGCCACTACAACGACCCGGACTACCTGCTGCCGATGCGTCCGCTGCCCGACGGCGGGTACGAGTTGAGCCTGGAGGAGTCCAAGACACAGCTCGGCATGTGGGCCATCATGGCCGCGCCGCTGGTCATCGGCTCCGACCCACGCGGTCTGCCCGACGAGATGATCTCGGCGCTGACCAACCCGGAGATCATCGCGGTGGACCAGGACCCGCTGGTCCGCCAGGGCGTCAAGGTCGCCGACACCGGCACCGACGCGCAGGTCTGGAGCAAGGTGCTCACCGGCGCCGGCAAGCGGGCGGTCGCGCTGCTCAACCGGCACGACTCCGCCCAGCAGATCACTGTGACCTTCGCCGACGTCGCGCTCGACGGCCCGGTCCGGGTTCGTGACCTGTGGGCCCGCGCGGACGTCGACGCCGCGCCGAGCACGGCGGGTGTCCAGCCGTTCACCGGCTCGTACACAGTGGAGGTCCCGGCGCACGGCGTGGCCATGCTGGGTCTGCGCGGCGCCGACCAGGTCGCCGGCGCCAACCTCGGCGGCACGGCGAGCGCCAGCCCGGCGCTGGTCCGGGTGGACGACACGCACGCCACAGCCTTCGTCCGCGACGCGCAGGGCGCGTTGGCTGTCAACACCCGCTCCGGTACGACCTGGGGGACGCGCTGGACCTCGCTGGGCGGCCCGGTCGGCGGCCGGATCCTCGGCCAGCCGGCGGCGTACGCCTCGGCGGACGGCCGGATCGACGTCTTCGTGCGGGGCACCGACAACGCGGCCTGGCAGCGCAGCTTTGTCGGCGGGAAGTGGGGACCGTGGCGCAGCCTCGGCGGCTCGCTTACCGACGGACCGACTGTGGCGTGGACCAGCCCGACACAGTGGACGCTTGTCGTCCGTGGCGCCGACGGCAAGCTCTGGTCACGGACCCCGGGCGCCGGTTGGACAGGCGTCGGCGCTCCCGACGACAGGCCGATCTACGGCCGGCCGAGCGCCGTCGTCGACGACGCGGGAGTGCTGCACGTGGCGGTTCGCAGCCGTACCGACGAGGTGTGGTGGCGCAGCCGGACCGGCACCACCTGGTCGGCCTGGACCAACCTGGGCGGCACCACGAGCGGCAGCCCGACACTGCTCGCCACGTCCGGTCGGGTCTACCTGTTCGCGCTGGCCGCCGACAACCGGCTGTGGCAGCGCAACCTGACCGACGGAGGGTGGGGCGGCTGGTTCCGCCGCGGCGAGTTCGCCACCGACGCCTTCCGGGGCGCACCGGGAGCCGCCGCCGGTGCCAACGGCAGCGCCTGGCTCGCCGTACGCGGCGTTGACGACCGGGTGCACCAGATCGTCCTCTGATCCACGAATGGCGGGCCGTCGTCTCACGGCCCGCCATTCAGCATGCTCGGGAGCCCTCGGCGTCAGTCGCGGCGGATCAGGCCCGGCCCGGCGGTGATGTCGATGTCGCCGCTGTCGACGTCGTGACCGGCCGCGCAGCGGAGCACAGCCCGCACGGGCTCGCCACAGTCGTGGTGGAGGGCGATGATCGGAGGGCCTGCGTCGTCGGCGGCCCAGGCGTCGCCCCAGTTGCGCAGCGCGGTGATGACAGGCAGCAGCTCACGCCCCTTGGTGGTGAGCCGGTATTCGTGGCGGGTGCGCTGCCCCGGCTCCCGGTAGGGGATCCGTTCGAGCAGGCCGGCGGCGACCATCTCCTTCAGTCGGGAGGCGATGGCGGGCTCGCCGATCCCGACCCGGCGGACGAAGTCGTCGAAACGGCGCGTACCGAGCAGAGCGTCGCGCATGATCAGAAGCGTCGACCTGCTGCCCACGATGTCCATCGCGCGGGCCACCGAGCAGTTCGTATTCGACCAGGAGTCGCGGTCGTCCCGTAGGTCCTCCATGCGTCCAGCCTACCTGACTTGCATTAGAGCTAGTCAGGTGCTTCACTGGGTCGCTGCTGGCTTCAGCAGACGCAAGTCAGCCGGACGCACACCGTGAGGACGCCAATGGCCACCAACACCGCAGCACCCAGACCGGCTGCCACCGCCCGCTCGTCCCTTCGTGGCTCTCCCGCCGCGACGCTTCTCGCCACGTGCCTGGGCGCGATGATCACGTTCCTCCAGATCACCGCCACCGTGTCCGCCCTGACCACCATCCAGCGCGACCTGCGGGTCGACGCCACCACACTGATCTGGATTCCCAGCGCGTACACACTGGTCGTGGCGAGCGTGGTGCTGTCCGCCGCCACTCTGGGCAACCGGTACGGGCGTCGGCGCATGTTCAGCGCGGGCGTCATCGCCATGATCGTCGGCGGTGCCGTGGTGGTGAGTTCGCCCACAGTGACCTGGGTGATCGTGGGGCAGATGGTCGCGGGTCTCGGTGGTGCCCTGATCCTGCCGAACAGCCTGGCGATCCTGGGCGCCACCTTCACCGACCCGCACCGCCGTACCGAGGTCATCACCGCCTGGTCGGCGGCCTCCGGCATCGGTCTCGCGGTCGGCCCGCTGATCGCCGGGGCGCTGTTGCAGCACCACTCGTGGCACAGCGTCTATCTGTCCACGATCGTGCTGGGCCTGGTCACCCTCGTCGTCGCCGCGATCGGAGTGGCCGAGTCCCAGCCGAGCGCGGGCCGCCTCGACGTACCCGGCCTGCTGCTCGGCACCATCGCCATCGCCGCCGCCGTCTACGCCATGATCCGGGGCGGCCGGGACGGCTACACGAGTCCGGTGGTGACGTCGGCCTGGGTTGCCTCGGCCGCCGCGCTGATCGCGTTCGTGCTTGTCGAACTGCGCACCGGCGCACCGATGCTCGACGTACGGCTGTTCCGCTCGAAGTCGTTCAGCGCCGTCATGGTCGTCGCCGCGGTGTCGCTGTTCGGCTTCACCGGCGTGGCGATCCTGCTCGTCCTGTTCCAGGAGCGGGCGCAGGCCCTCAGCCCGCTGGACACCGGCTGGCGGATGCTCGTGCTCTTCGGTGTCTACGCGGTCGTGGCCTTCGGCGCGGGGCGGCTGATCCGCCGTACCGGGTTCAAGGCGCCCCTCACCGCCGGCCTCGTCCTCGGGGCACTGGCCAGCTTCGGCCTCGCCACCCAGGGCCCGACCACTCCGTTCGACCAGCGGTGGCCGCTGCTCGCGCTGTTCGGCGCGGCCTGCGCCCTGGTGGTGGCTCCGGCGACCGCGGCGGCACTGGCGAGCGTCGCGCCCGCGCAGGCGGGCATGGCCTCCGGCGCCGTCAACGCCGCCCGCCAGGTCGGCTCGGTGCTCGGCTCGTCCCTGCTCGGCACGCTGCTCACCACAACGATGCTGTCCGACCTGCCCGAGCGGCTCGCCGCCCACCAGGTCGACGCGCCCACCCGGGTCGCTGTGCAGGCAGCCGCGGCCACCGGCGCCACCGACGGCCAGCCACTGCCTGATCCGGTACGGGCGGCGCTCGCCGAGGCCCTGACCTCCGGAGTCCAGGCCGGCTTGTGGATCAACGGCGTCGTCTTCCTCGTCACCGCCGTTCTCGCGCTCACCCTCATCCGCAACCGGCCGCACCAGCACTAACCGCCGATGGTGTCGACGTCCTCGATCGCGTCGGCCGAGCCGGTGCGGGGAGGGGCCGGCCATCGGCGCCACGAAGGGTCGGCGACCTGGTCGATGGGTGTGCGGCGGTGGGCGATTCCAGCGTACGCCTCCGCCAACGGCACCGCTGTGCGAAAGGCTTGCGCCGCACCCTGCCGTCGGTGCCCGTGCAGCCGAACAGGTTGGGGGCGTACGGTGGGCATGTCGCCCGGGGCCACCGGTGGCCGCCGGATGTCGTCGCCACCAGCCCGCCAGGGCGTTACCGATCGGTCAACCCCACCGCTGGACGTGTTGGTCGTCGCCGACCAGGTCTCGCCAGTCGATTTAGCTGATACCGCCCATTCGGGCTTGCGTGATGACCGGACACGGCATCCCACACGCGCTTTCACACCGCCGTCCACGCGCAGAAGAATTCCGGACGGCTCAACCATGGGAGCACCAGATGAGGATCGCCAAGCACAGGATCGTCGACGCACTTCGCGACCGCGGCCAGCAGGCCAGGGCCGACTGGGTCGAGCGCGAGCTGCCCGAGCGGGTGGATCCGGCCAAGCACTCCGGCCTGCTCGCCACCCTGCATCTCGACGCGGCTGACCTCGTCGACGCGCCATCCCCATGAGGGTTGCGCTGCTCGGACCGGTCGCCTGGCGTACGCCCCCGCACCACTACGGCCCCTGGGAGCAGGTGACCGGCCTGCTCGCCGAAGGGCTGGTCGCCCACGGCGTGGACGTGACCCTCTTCGCGACGCTGGACTCGGTCACCTCCGCCCGACTCGACGGTGTGTGTCCCCAGGGGTACGCCGACAACCCGGACATGGACGGCCGGGTGTGGGAGGCGATGCACGTCTCCCACGCGTTCGCCCGCTCGGCGCAGTTCGACCTGGTGCACAGCCACCTCGACTGGCTGCCGCTGGCCTTCGCGGAGCACTGCCGAGCACCACTGCTCACGACAGTGCACGGCTTCTCGAGAGCGGGGATCCTGCCGGCCTACGCCCGAGCCCGATCGTCCTACGTGTCGATCTCCGACGCCGACCGGTCGCCGGAACTCGAATACGTCGCCACGGTGCAGCACGGCGTCGACCTCACCGGTCTGCCGCTCACCCCTGATGCCGGCCCCGGCTTGGTCGTGTTCGGCCGGATCCACCCCGACAAGGGCACCCACACCGCGATTGAGATCGCTCGCCGCGCCGGTCGGCCCCTGACCATCTGCGGCATCGTGCAGGACGAGCGGTACTTCGCCGAGCAGGTGGCCCCGCACATCGACGGCGACCGGGTCGTCTACCTCGGATCGGTCGGTCCCCGACGACGCGCCGAGGTGCTGGGTGCCAGCAGCGCCCTGTTGCATCCGATCGCCTTCGACGAGCCGTTCGGACTGTCCGTGGTGGAGTCGATGGTCTGCGGCACGCCTGTCGTCGCGTACGCGCGAGGGTCCATGCCGGAGGTCGTCGACGAAGGCGTGACGGGATACCTCGTCCACACCGTCGAGCAGGCCGTCGACGCGGTGACCCGGGTCGTCGACCTCGACCGAGCCGCATGCCGGGCGCGGGCTCGACAGCGCTTCAGCGCGGACCGGATGGTCACCGACTACCTCGCCGTCTACGAGCGTGTCGTCCGGGGCGGAACCCCACCCGCCGAGCGACCGGTCGTTCCCGACCAGGCGAACCTGGTCAGATCGCATCCGTAGCTGACCGTCCCCCGAACACGTTCCGCCGGTCACACACGCTGACCGGCGTGCGCCGTCACCGCGTGAGGTGCGTCCCCGTACGTGAGGTGGCCGCCGACAACCCGGAAGGCCAGACGTTCATGCCCAGTTACGGATTCCTCAGCACCCACCCGCCGACCCGGTGTGGACTTGCCACTTTCAACTCGGCCCTCGCCGCCCAGCTCACCGCCGACGGCACGCGCGGTGGCATAGTGCGGGTCACCGACCACGGGGACGACCCGCGGCCCGGCCCCGGCGTGGTGCACACCTGGTCGACGCGGACCCCGGCGGGCTGGCGGGACGCCGCGGCGGCCCTGAACTCCTTCGACGTGGCCATCGTCCAGCACGAGTACGGCATCTATCCCGGCACCGACGGCGAGGACGTCCTGCCGTTGCTGCGTCGGCTCACCGTTCCCAGCATCGTGGTCCTGCACACCGTGCTGCGTAAGCCTTCCGCGCGGCAGAAGTCCCTGCTGGAGCAGATCGTCGCCACCGCCGGTGCGGTCGTCACGATGACCGACACCGCCCGCGACCGCCTGCTCGTCGGCTACGCCGTGGCGGCGAGCAAGGTGACGGTCATCCCGCACGGCGCCGCGGAACTCGCCGGCGTGCCCGTCGAGCGGCGTACCCGACCGCACCTGCTGACCTGGGGGCTGATCGGCCCTGGCAAGGGGATCGAGTGGTCGCTGCGCGCCCTCGCCCGGTTGCAGGACCTGGAACCGACGCCCACTTACACAGTGGCCGGCCGGACCCACCCCAAGGTGATCGAGCACCACGGCGAGACGTACCGGGCGGGCCTGCACCAGCTCGGCGCCCAGCTCGGCGTCGCGCACGCCGTGGACTACCAGGACCTCTACCACGACCAGGAGACCCTCGGCCGCCTGATCCGCTCCGCCGACGTCGTCGTGCTGCCGTACGACTCCCGCGAACAGGTCACCTCCGGCGTGCTCATCGAGGCGGTGGCCGCCGGGGTGCCCGTCGTGGCAACGGCGTTCCCACACGCTGTCGAGCTGCTCACCGGCGGACCCGGTCTGGTCGTACCCCACCAGAACCCGGCGGCGCTGGCCTTGGCGATCCGACGGGTCCTGACCGAGCCGGGCCTCGCCGCCCGGCTGGCCGGTCGGGTCCGGCCGTTGGCCGCGGATCTACGCTGGCCCGCGGTGGCGGCCCGGTACGGCACCCTCGCCGAGCGACTCACCGAGGTGCGCGCGCCCGCCGTCAGTGTGGTGTCGGCGTGACCGCGACCGCCGGCCGCCCCCGGACAGCGGTCGGCCGGCAGTGGGCGCCGGCGCCCGCGCCGAGCTTCGCGCACCTGGCCCGGCTGAGCGACGACACAGGTCTGTTCGAGCACGCTAGGCACGCCATCGTCCGCCGGGAGCACGGCTACTGCACCGATGACGTGGCCCGTGGCCTGGTCGTCGTCTGCCGTGAGCCGGAGCCGACCGAGGAACTGCTACGGCTCGCGGAGCGCTACCTCGCCTTCCTGACCCATGCGCAGGACGCCCGCGGCGCCTTTCACAACCGACTCGGGTACGACAGGCGTTGGGCCGACGAGCCCGGGCTCGGCGACTGGTGGGGCCGGGCGCTGTGGGGGTTGGGCACGGCCGTTGCCCGCAGTCCGGCCGCCTGGATACGGGAGGAGGCGCTGGTCGCCTTCAGCCGAGGTGCTATCCGCCGTGCCGCGGCCCCGCACGCGATGGCCTTCGCCGGACTCGGCGCGGCCGAGGTGCTGCGTCGACATCCGGGCCACGTCGCCGCCGCCGCGTTGTTGACGGCGGCCGCCACCGCCGTCGGAGCGCCGGATTCCGACTCGCGGTGGCCCTGGCCGCAGCAGCGGTTGACCTACGCCAACGCGGCCCTCGCCGAGGTGGTGATCGTCGCCAGCCAGCTGTGCAACGGTGGCCCGACTCTCGACGAGGGCCTACGGATGCTCGCCTGGCTGCGAAGTGTCCAACTCCGCGACGGACGGCTGTCCGTCGTGCCCGCCGCAGGGTGGCAGCGCGGGATCGTACGGCTGCACCACGACCAGCAACCGATCGAGGTCGCGGCCTTCGCCGACGCCTGCGCCACGGCAGCCATGGTCACCGGCGATCCGGTCTGGGACGACGGTGTGCGGCAGGCGATCGCGTGGTTCCTCGGTGACAACGACATCGGCACGCCCATGTGGGATCCGGCAACCGGCGGCGGCTACGACGGACTGACCGCGCACGGACCCAACCTCAACCAGGGCGCCGAGTCGACCCTCGCGCTCATCTCCACCCTGCAGCACGCCCGGCGTTGGTCGTGACCGGGATCCTGGCCGTCCGGCAGGACGTCACCCTCACCTCTGATCCACGCCGGGTCATCGTCAAGCTCTTCGTCCCGGGTGAGGACGCCGCGGTGGTGCGTACCCGCGCGGGCGCTCTCATCGACCGGGTCGCGCACCTCGACGACGAGGAGGTCGACCGGCTGCTGCGGGACACCTTCGACCGCTTCGGTGCCCGCCACCGCGACCTGGCGGGAACGTTCCAGCATCACTACGACCTCGTGCGGCACCGCGCAGCCCGGGCCGAAGACCTCTCTTCCGCCAGCCGGCTCCTCGTCGGCGCCTACTTCAGCCACGAGTACGCGGTCGAGGCCGCAGCCCTGTGCAATCCGTCCATGGTGGCCCACCCCGACCAGACCCAGCTGAGCGTCGGGCAGTTGCGCGTCGCGGTCAGCCTGCGCCAGATCGGGGAGGGCCACCTGTCGTCGATCGGGTTCGCCACCGCCGTGCTCGGGCCTGGGCGCCAGCTCACCGTCACCGAACGGTCCGGCCTTCTGGCGGTCGGACAGCGGACGGGCGTACGGCACCGGCGGGATCTACTGGTGAGCGGCATGGCCGAGGAGGACTGCGACAACGAGGTCACCGCCACGGTGTTGAACGCGTTGCCCGACCGGTACGACGAGGCGACCTTCGAGCGGGTGCTCGGCGGTCTGCCGCCGGATCTGCTCTCCCGCAGCACCGGCTTGAGCACGTTGGAACACCTGCGGCGTACCAACGCGGGCAGCTACGCCACGGCCTTCCCCGCCGAGACGGCTCTGCACGAACGCGTGCTCTGGCCGGCCACCCCGGCGGAGAGCAACGGCATGGAGGACGCTCGGTTCGTCAGGTTCACCGACGAGTCAGGACCGGTGTATCGGGCCACCTACACCGCCTACGACGGCCGGAACGTCGGCACCCGTGCACTGGTCAGCACCGACCTGCGTCGTTTCGAGATGACGCCGATGCGCGGGCCGGGGGCTCGTAACAAGGGGATCGCGCTCTTTCCCCGTACCGTCGGCGGCCGGCACCTGGCTCTCTGCCGCGCCGACGGCGAGACCATCGGTCTGACCGTCCTGGACACCGAGAGCCGCTGGCAACGTCCGATCCCGCTGCACGCTCCGCAGGACAGCTGGGAGTTGATTCAGGTCGGCAACTGCGGGTCTCCCATCGAGACCGAGGCGGGCTGGCTCGTGCTCACCCACGGTGTCGGGCCGATGCGTCGGTACGCGATCGGCGCGCTTCTGCTCGACCTGCACCGACCGGAGCGGGTGGTCGCGCACCTTCCCGGCGTGCTCCTGTCGCCTGAGCGGTCCGACCGGGACGGCTACGTACCGAACGTCGTCTACTCCTGCGGCGGGCTCGTCCATGACCGCGAGCTGTGGCTGCCGTACGGGGCCAGTGACGCCCGGGTCGGCTTCGCGACCGTGCCGGTGGCGGCTCTGCTCGCCGCACTGGTGGCCGGGCCCGCCCATGCACGGTCGGAGTGACCGCGGGTCGGCAGGCTGTCGCGCGGTGACGGTGTGGTGATCAGGTGAGGTCGCTGTCGGCGAGTTGGTGGCGCAGCTTGCCCAGCGCCCGGGTGATGAGCCGTGAGACGTGCATCTGGGAAACGCCGATCTGTTCGGCGATCTGGACCTGGGTCAGGTTGCCGTGGAAACGCAGGCTCAGGATCGTGCGTTCACGTTCCGGCAGCGTGGCGAGCGCCGGGCCGAGGGCGACGCGGAGCTCGACCACGTCGAACTCGTGGTCGATCATGCCGAAGGTGTCGCCGAGTTCCATGGTGCCGTCGGCACCGACGGGCGTGGAGAGGGAAGTTGCGTGGTACGCCCGGGCACCCTCCAGCCCTTCCAGAACGGTCTCCTCCGAGACGTCAAGGTACGTCGCGACGTCGGTCACCGTCGGCGAGCGACCGAGGGTGTGCGTGAGAGCGCTGTTCGCGGCGCTGATCGACAGCCGGAGTTCCTGGAGGCGGCGGGGTACCCGCACCGCCCAGGTGCGGTCCCGGAAGTATCGCTTGATCTCGCCGACGATGGTCGGGATGGCGTACCCGCTGAAGTCGACGCCCCGGGTGGGGTCGAACTGGTCGACGGCCTTGATGAGGCCGACCACGGCGGTCTGGTTCAGGTCGTCGTCCGGGGCGCCGCGTCCCGTGTAGCGGCGTGCCAGGTGGCGGGTGAGCGGCAACCACGCCTCGATGGTGCGGTCCCGCAACGCCGGCCGGCGGGGGTCGTCGGCCGGCATCGCGGCCAGCTCGGCGGTCAGCTTGGCCGCCGGGGCGGTGCTCCGCCGGCCGAAACCGGTGCTGGTCCTGGGCTCCAAAGTAGTGACCATGGGCTGGTCCTTCCCGCGTGTGCCCGTCGATCGGGTCGACCGGAGGATCTCCGAACCGGCTTTCGCCGGAGCGCACGTACGGGCGGGGTGCGCTGTCGCAGGGCCAAAACCACGGGCCTCGCCGCCGCGTCATGTCGTTCGGATGATGCCGCGGACACTACCGGAAAGTTTGATTAATTACTAGCCAAAAGGATGATGGTGGGCGTGATGCCGAGCATTTAAATGCCTGTTGAACTCCTCCCACGGTTTGGTACTTCGCCCCCAGGCTTCTACGGTGGTGCAGACACGGGGAGGTGGAGCTTGGTCGACGCTGGTGAAGCCGCGCGCTGGCTCCAGCTCAACGCACCCCGCGGCGGGCCCGACGAGCTGTCTCTGCTCGTCACCCGCGCCGCGCCGGCCATCGGCGCGACCGAGGTCGTGATCTACCTGGCCGACTACACCCAGTCCAGCCTCGTGCCGCTGCTGGGCGCGGGTCTCGTCCGGGACGAGCTGACGATCGAGACGACGCTGGCCGGCCGCGCGTTCACAAGCCTCGACGTGCAGCGTGCCGCCGAGACCCCCGACCGACTCTGGGTGCCCCTGCTGCTCGGCTGCGAGCGGCTGGGGGTGCTGGAGGTCGTGTCGCCGGACGCTGGTGACGCGGCGATGGACGTGCCCGCCTGGGAGTTGGCGGTGAACATCGCCCAGGTCCTCGTGAACCGCCGGCTCTACGGCGATGTCGTCGAGCGGATGCGGCGCCGCCTGCCCATGCAGGTCGCCGCCGAGATCGTGTGGGGGCTGCTGCCGCCGTTGACCTTCGCCACCGACGAGCTGGTGATCACCGCCATCCTCGAACCGTGCTACGACGTCGGCGGGGACATCTTCGACTACGCGCTGAACGGTGACGTGCTCAGCGTCGGCCTCTTCGACACCTGCGGGCACGGCATCAAGGCGAGCACCCTCGCGTCGCTGGTGGTCAGCGCGTACCGCAACGCCCGCCGGTCCGGCCTCGACCTGGCCGACACGGCGACGAGCATCGACCGGTGGGTGCACTCCGAGCACCCTGGCTCCTTCGCTACCGCGCTGCTTGCCGAACTGGACCGCCGCACCGGCCAGCTCAGAATCATCAACGCGGGTCACCCGGGGGCCATGCTGCTGCGCGACGGCAAGGCCATCCGGGAGCTGCCGGGCCCGACCGCCCTGCCGCTCGGCCTGGGGTACCTGTCGGCCGGCGCCCCCCGTGTGCACCAGGAGGAACTGCACCCGGGTGACCGGATCCTCGCCTACACCGACGGCATCACCGACGCGAAGAGCGCCGACGGGGAGCGGTTCGGCCTGGACCGGCTCGTCGATTTCGTCGGCCGCGCCCTCAACGACGGGCTGCCCAGCCCCGAGACGATGCGCCGCCTGGTGCGCGCCGTCCTCGCGTACCAGGACGATCAGCTCGACGACGACGCCACGGCCATGTTCCTGGAGTGGCGGCCACCGCATCTGCCGCTCGCGCACCTCAGCCGCCTCGGCGTGCCACAGGGCTGACCGCGTCGAGTGGGATTTTGCACTCGCAGTGCACTTGTCTCCGCATCGAGGGCTGTCTAGCGTCACAGCATGGCCGACTCGTGGACATTCGCCGTGGCCCGCAACGATCTGGGCCGGACCACCCTCGTCGACAGCGCAGCGCCCACTCCGGTTGACGGCGAAGCGCTGCTGCGCGTCGACCGCGTCGGCCTCACCGCAAACAACGTGACCTACGCGGTGCTCGGCGACGCGATGCGCTACTGGCAGTTCTTTCCGCCCGAGCCCCGCGGGCTCGACGGTCAGTGGGGGTTGCCGCCGCTGTGGGGCTTCGCCGAGGTCGTCGCCTCCACAGTGGAGGGTGTCGAGGTCGGTCAGCGCGTCTACGGCTACCTGCCTCCAGCGGGCCACCTGGTGGTACGCCCCGACCGGGTGAACGCGACCGGTTTCCGCGACGCCAGCGCGCACCGGGCCGAGCTGCCGTCGCCGTACAACTCGTACCGGTCGACCACCGGTGACCCCGCGTACCGGCCAGAGCAGGAAGACCTGCTGATCCTGTTCCGGCCGCTGTTCTTCACCTCGTTCATGCTTGCCGACCAGGTCATCGACAACGATTTCTACGGTGTGCGGTCGCTGGTGCTGTCGTCGGCGTCGAGCAAGACGGCGTACGCCGCAGCCTTCGAACTGCACGGCCGTGGCCCCCGCCTGGTCGGGCTCACCTCGCCCGGCAACCTCGCGTTCACGCGGTCGCTCGGCTGCTACGACGAGGTCATCTCCTACGACGACATCGACACCCTCGACGTCGTCGAGACCGCCTACCTCGACCTGTCCGGTGCGCCGGCGACCCGCGCCGCCCTACGCGGGCACCTCGGCGACCGGCTCGTGCGGGACATCGCTGTCGGACTCACCAACCAGACACCAAACGCCGACGCCGCCGGCGAGGTCTTCTTCGCGCCGGTGCAGATGCGCAAACGCGGCCAGGACTGGGGCCGCGAAGGGCTCGACGAACGGTTCACCGCCGCCTGGCAGCGCTTCGCCCCGATGCTCAGCGGGTGGCTCGACGTGCGGGTCGGCGACGGCCCCGAGGCACTACGGGACGCCTGGCTCGACGTCCTCGCGGGCCGTACGCCGCCCCGGACGGGCCACGTCGTCCAGCTCTGAGCCAACCGTCACGGAAGGATCGCGTCGACGTATCCGCCGTCGACCCGGACCGCCGCGCCGGTCGTCGCGGAGGCGAGCGGAGACGCGAGGTAGGTGACCATGTTGGCGATCTCCTCGGGCTCGATGAGTCGCTGAAGCAACGACTGCGGCCGGTGCAGGCGCATGAACTCCCGCTGCGCCTGCTCCCACGGCAGGCTGTCGCCCATGAGGTCGGCGACGAAATCCTCGACACCGCCGGTATGGGTCGGCCCGGCGAGCACCGAGTTGACAGTCACGCCGGTGCCGGCAGCGGCCTTCGCGAACCCGCGCGAGACGCCGAGCAGAGCCGTCTTCGAGACACCGTAGTGGATCATCTCGGCGGGGATGGCGACCGCCGAGTCGCTGGCCACGTACTGCACCCGCCCCCAACCGCGCTCCATCATCCCGGGCAGATAGGCGCGGGTCAGCCGCACACCGGCCAGCACGTTCACCTCGAAGTAGCGACGCCACTCGTCGTCCGGGATCTCCAGGGCCGGGCTGGGGCCGAAGATGCCGAGGCTGTTGACCAGGATGTCGACGCTGGGCAGCAGGTCGAGCGTGCGGGCCGTACCCGCATCGGTCGACACGTCCGCGTCGACCTCCACCACGTCGGCACCCGGGACCTCGTCGCGCAACGTCGCGGCGGCGCGCTCGACCCCGGCGGCGGTACGGCCGTTGACGGCCACCCGGGCGCCGGCGCGGGCCAGGCCGGCGGTGATGGCGGCGCCGATTCCCTGGGTCGAGCCGGTGACCAGCGCGGTCCTGCCGGAAAGATCGATCTGCACCGTCATCGTCACCCCATGCGCTCGTCTCACCTCGGCCGTCCCCGTTCGGGGGGCCGTTTCGACCGTAGCGGTGCCGCCCGTGCCCGGCAGCCCGAGTCACGCAAACCCCGGCCCCGCCACCTCGCGGTCACCAACATGCCGCCGACCGCTAGGCTGTGAGCGCGGGGCATCGATGGCCCATCGCCGGCCCGGCCCCGCTGCGTCCCCACGGTTCCCCAGTTGCCGATGACTGAGTCGAGCGCTGCCGTGCACATTCCCTGGAGTTCCTCGTGACCGATATGACGTCCGCCCTGAATCCCTTCAGCGTCGAGGGGGAACGGGTCACCGACGACGAGCGCAGTCCGGAAGCGGACATCAGCGCGGATTCGATGACCCGCCTGCGTACCCCGTTCGCCACGGAGACCCCGGACCGCGAGTCGGCCGAGACGCCCGCCCGCAGCTAGCCCACAATCTGGTCACGACGGTTGGGGCTTTCCTCCACGCCGGATCGACGGGACATCCAGTTGTGGCTTCCGTCGATACCATGACCTGGCCGGCATCGCATCGATCGAGGTGCCGTCACGGGGGAGGAACAAGTCCACATGAAACGCATCGGAGCAGCCACGCTGGCGACCGCTGTCGGTGTTGCGGCCGTTGTCCTGGCCACCGGCCAGCCGGCCCTCGCCGCCGACTTCGCCAATCTGCCGCTGTCGAGCTGGGCCTATCTCGATTCGCAGAGCCCGACGTCGAAGTTCGTCAACCCGCAGGTCGCGCCGCCGGTCGGCACGCTTGTCGACGATGCGAACAGGCCGCACACCTACCGCTCCTACTTCACCTACGACCTGACCCAGCTCAAGGGCACTGTCGTGCACAACTCGTACCTCTACACGTACGAGGACGCGGTCACCGACTGCTCCACGGCAGTGACGATCGAGGTGTGGCGGACTGCCCCGGTCAAGGCCGGGACGACCTGGAACAACCCACCGGCGGAGTTGGAAAAGCTGATCTCCGCCGGTCGGGGGCAGGGCTCCTACTACTGCCCCGACTACCTGGGCTTCGACATGGTCGAGACGCTGAACGCCGCGCTCGGCCGTAACGAAAAGTCGATCACGGTCGAATACCGGATCACGGCCGCCCAGGAGGCCGACCCGCGCGCCGGCCGCACCTTTCAGCTGCCGACGCTGAGCTCCACCTCGAACCACCCGCCGACCGTGTCCGACCCGCACCTCGAATCTCCGAAACGACCGTGCGGCACCTTGACCAAACCGTCACCGGCCGCCGCGACGACGATGTTCAAGGCCACCGCCAACGATCCCGACGAAGGCGACTACGCGACAGTCCTCTACGCGATCTGGCCGGTCGACCAGCCGGACCAGCGCCGTGAGTTCTACAGCTACTACGGCACCGACCTGAGCCAGTACGCCGACGGTCAGTTGCTCGCCTGGCAGGCCCGCGCCAGCGACTACTACGACGCGGGGCCGTGGAGCAAGACCTGCTACGTGATCATGGACAAGGCGCCACCGGCGAACCCGCCGGTGGTCACCTCGAAGCTCTACCCCGAGGGCAACATCCAGGGCGGTGGCGCCGGCGTGACCGGCAGGTTCCGCGTCGCCGCCGGCGATGACCAGGATGTGGTCGCCTTCAGTTGGCGTGACAGCGGTGGCAACTCCGGCAGCGTGAAGGCCCGGCAGCCGGGCCGGACGGCTGTCATCGAATACACCCCGAAGCGTGCGTGGATCGAAACCCTCTACGTCCACTCGGTCGACGCGGCCGGCAACCGAGGGCCGGAGAAGGCGTACCAGTTCTGGGTGGCCGACACCGCGCCGAGCGCGGAGGTCGAAATGGGCGGGGTAGGGCTGCCGAGCACGATCAGCCTGACCGCGCGCAAGCCCGAGACGACAGCCTTCGGCTACCAGGTCAACGGCGGCCCGCAGATCCGGGTGCCGGCCGTCGACGGGAAAGCCACCGACCAGTTCACCTTCACCGAGGTCGGCGAGGTCGCGATCGTCGTCAGCAGCTACGTGAAGAACAAGCTGATCGGGCAGGACACCCTGCGGATCCCGGTCACGGACTCCCCGCAGGTCGAGTCCGCCGAGTTCAACTTCGACAACGAGCCGATCGCTGGCAAGACCGGCTCGTTCACGTTCAAGCCGCGCAACGCCGACGTCGTCGCCTACGAGTACGTCCTGGACAACGAGGCCGCGCAGACCGTTACGGCGGCGGCGGACGACACCGCCGTACTGCCGTGGACGGCGACCGCCGGATGGCACATGCTGATCGTGTGGTCGGTGAAGGCGGACGGCTCGAAGTCGATGGAGGCCTACTACCAGTTCAGCGTCCTCGACCCGGTGCCGAGCGCGTACGCGCCGACGCTGGAATACCTGACCCGGATCGACGGCGTCGGCCTGCCTGTGGAGTTCTACCTGAGCAGCCAACTGCCGAACGTGACAGGCTTCGCCTACCGGTTCGACGGTGGCCCGGAAACCGTCGTGCCCTCCTACGGAGCCAGCGTGTCGATCACGGTCACGCCTGTGCACACCGGTGACAACACGCTGATCGTCGAGGCGTTGCTGGCCGACGGCACCCGGTCGCCCGCGAAGAGCTTCACCTGGCGGCCGTTCGAGGCGCCGGTCATCACGACCGATCCGCCCGGCGGCGGCGCGGCCGCCCAGCCGATGACGCTGACCTTCCGCTCGGTACTGCCCGACACCAGGGAGTTCCGCTACTCGCTGGACTTCGGCGAATACCAGACCATCGCGGCGCGGCCGGACGGCACGGCGACAGTGTCGTTCACACCTCAGTGGGACGGCTGGTTCTCGGCCCGGGTCACCGCGATCGCGCAGGACGGGACGACGTCGCCAGAGCGCGAGATGACCGTCCCTGTCCGCGACACCCGGGTCTCGGTGTGGAGTCAGTACAACGAGTGGTCCCCGCGGGGCGGCATCGGTGTCCCCGGTGACTTCGCGCTCAGCACCGAATGGAAGCCCGAGGTGGTGGAGTACCTCTACCGCCTCAACGACGGCCCGGAACAGGTCACGCCCATCGGGGACAGCTGGAACACGATGGTCCGGGTCGTGCCGGACCGCAACGGACCCAACACGCTAACAGTGCGGGGTCGCACGGCGGACGGTCGGCTCTCGCCGGTCACCGAGTACCTGTTCCAGGTTGGCACCGCGCCGCAGGTCTTCTCCGAGGCGTACCCCCGGGACACCGCTGGCGGCGGTGTCGGCGTCGAGGGTCGCTTCGAGTTCAGCGGCGGCACGGCCGGCATCACGTCATTCGAATACACGATCGGCGGGGTTGCCGGCACTGTGGACGCCGACGCGGAGGGCCGTGCGTCGATCACCTGGACGCCGACCGAGGCGACAGGGCTCCACCTGATCGTCAAGGGCCGCAAGGCCGACGGCACCACCACCGACGAGACCGGGTACTTCATCGTGGTGAAAGCGGACTGATGGGCCCTCGGGTCACTATGTGTCGAGTGGCGCCCCGCAGGGCGATGGCTGCCTGCGGGGCGTCGCCGCGCGTACGCCGCCGAGGTGCTTGGTGATGCGGAGCAGCACGTGACCCGGTGGCCCGACGACGAAGGTGGCCGTGTCGGCGAGGGCGGCGATCAGGGGCAGGCCACGGCCGCCGACGGTGAGCGGGGCGGGAAGCCCGGCGTCGAGTCCGGCGTCGAGCGGGGTGCGTCCCCGGTTGCCGATCTCGATCCGGCAGGCGTCGTCGTCGATCACGATGGTGATGTCGACAGCGCTGTCGGCATCGGCGTGCATCACCGCGTTGGCGCAGGCCTCACTGATCAGCACGGCGAGCTGACCGCGGGAGTCCTCGGTGGCGTCGGTGAGGCTCAGCAGGGTGTTGAGCACGTGGCGGGCGCGGGTCACCGAGGCCGGTTGGCGCGGTAGCGACAGCGTCAGGCTCACCCGCATCGCGCAGCTCCTCCCGGCCCCCACGTCAACAGCCGACCACTCTGTCATACCCGAGTTGGGCGCCGTGGTCGTGCTCAGCACTACCCGCAGGCGCCGAGGCGAAACGGTTCCCGTGCCAGCTCGACCAGCAGCGTGCAAGGGGTTCGCCGGTCGGCCGAATAGGGTATTCGGGGGCCATCGGCGTGGGGAGGTTGTTGTGGATCTGCTGTTGTCGGCCCGGCCGGGCCGGGGCTGCACGGTGCTGGAAGTGCACGGTGAGCTGGACATGGCGACGTCCTCCCGGCTGCGCGACGGCCTGCAACAGTTGATCGACGCCGGTGATCGTCGGGTGGTGGTGGATCTCGCCGGTGTGGCGTTCATGGACTCCAGTGCCCTCGGCGCGCTGGTGGTGATGTTCAAGGCGCTGCAAGGCGTCGGCGGTCAGTTGTCCCTCGCAGCGCCGCAGCCGGCAGTGCAGGGCGTCCTGATGATCACCTCGATGTACAAGGCCATCGACGTCTACGACAGTGTGCAGGCGGCCGAGGCCAAGGTGGCGCTCACCGACGACTCCACCGGCCGCTAGTTGTCGGGCAGCGCGGTGCTGGCCCGCCCCTGGTCGGCGCCGGCACTGGTACGCCGATCCTCGCCGTGCCCCCCGTGCCAGTCGAGGATGAGCAGGGTGGCGTCGTCGGCCAGGGACGGCCCGCTGACCTCCAGCACGGCGTCGGCCAACGCCCGGACGGCCTCGCGGGGGTGCAGACCGACGATCGACCGCAACATGGCCGGTAGGTCCAGGCTGGCGGCGTTGCGCTCCCGCACGCCATCGGTGACCACCACCAACCGGTCGCCCGGCAGCAGCGTCACCTCGCCCGCGTCGTATTCGGCCGCCGCGAACATGCCGAGAGGGAAGTTGCCCGGCAGCGAAAGCATCTGAGTGGCGCCGTCACGGACCAGCATGGGCGGCACGTGCCCGGCGTTGAGCAGCGCACACACGCCGGTGCGCAGGTCGAGACGGCCGAGCACAGCGGTGACGAAACCGCCGGGGACCGGGGTGTGCTCGGCGACCGCGGCATTCGCGGCCAGTGCCTGCTCCACCAGGCCGATCGCCTGGCGGCGGGTGTTGCGCAGGCTGCCCACGCCGAGGGTGGCGGTGAGCGCGCTGGTCACCCCGTGGCCCATGGCATCGGTGACGCTGAAGTGCAGAACGTCACGGGCGAGGCTGTAGTCGAAGGTGTCGCCGCCGATGCTCGCCGCGGGTTCGAGCCAGCCGGACAGGGTGAACGCGCTGCCCTCACAGGTGAACGCGGAGGGCAGTAGGCGGCGCTGGATTTCGGCGGACAGGGTGAACGGAGTGGTGCGTTGCCCCCACTCGAACAGATCGGTGTGCCGGCGGTTGGCGATCACCACGAACGCCAACAGGTGCGCCGTGCGGCTTATCTCATCCAGATCCCGTTGAACAGGCTCGGCGGGCAGGAGCATTTCAAGCAGACCGATCGCCTCACCACGGTCGGTCACCGGCGCCAACACCGTCCACCCGTCGGTGTGCTTGACGACCTGCACCGTCTGGGTGCGTAGCGCCTGCTCGGCGGGGCCACCATCGAACGGCAGCACCGTGGCGCTCTCGTTGCCGTCGTGGCGGTCCGCCCCGGTGCCGTCGATCGGCACCTGATCCAACCGGACCAACGCTCGGCCGCTGAGGTCCGCGATCAGGAACGCGACGCTCCGTGCCCCCAGCGCCGCGCCGATTTCCCTGGTGACCGCCTTGACCGCATCGACCGGCGAGGCGTTCTCCGCCGCGTCCAACATGTGGCTCATGACCTGCTCCCCGCTGCCTTCCACGATCCGAGCCTACGAGATCCGGCAGACCTCGCCGAGCACGAGTATCGCGGCCGTAGCAGGGAGGCAGGCCGGGACGCGTACCTGCGGTCGAGGGCGGGTGTCCGGCGACCGGCGGACACCGCCCTCGCCGTCGACCGGGGTTTCGACGCGGTGGGCACCGGCCTCGGGACGGTATCGGTCCGAGTAGACCCGAGGCGACGACCGGCTGGGCTCAGACGGGCGCGGGCAGGGCCGACATGGCCATGACGAGCGACCCGAGCAGCGCTGCGTCCTGCGCGAATGTGGACAGGACGATGTCCGGCCGGTACGGCAACGCGTGGTTGAGCCGTTCGATGAGCATTTCCCGCACGACCTCGTTGCCGGCGACGCTGCCGACAAGCACGATCCGCTGCGGGTCGAGCAGGAGGCAGCAGGTGACGAGTTGGCGGGCCAACTCGTCGACGCGCCGACGCAACTCGTCGCGGGCCTGGCCGGGCTGCGCCGCAGCGGTGCAGAGCGCGGCGGCCTGGCCGGTCATCCCCAGTCGCAGCGCCAGCTCGTCCAACGCGCGGCCGGAGAATGTCGCCTCCAGCATCGGCTCCAGGCCCGCTGGCCAGCTGTGATCTGTCAGGCCGTAGGCGATCTCCCCGGCCGCGCCGTGGTAGCCGGGCATCACCTCGCCGCCGACCGTCACCGCCGCGGCCACCCCGGTGCCGAGCCCGATCACCAGACCGGGATCGACTCCCTGCAACGCCCCGAAGCGCAGTTCCGCGTAGGCGGCGGCGTTGAGGTCGTTCGACACCCGTACGGAGGTCAGCCCGAGGTGGTCGCGGACCGCGTCGGCCAGCCGCAGTTGCTCCCAGCCGGGTACGTTCGGCGCCAGGTCGATGCTGTCGTCGTGGACCACGCCGGGGGAGGCGATGCCGGCCGCAACGAGCGTGCCGCCGGTGCGGTCCGCGAGTTCCCGTGCCCGGTCGAGAGCCCTGGTGAGGGCCTGCTGAGCACCGTGCTCGGCGTGGGTGGGCAGTCGCTCGGAGACGAGCAGTCGACCGTCGGCGTCGCCCACCCCGATAGCCATTTTCGTGCCGCCGAAATCGATGCCGAGCAGCCGCGGGTTCGCCGATTGTTCCATGGTGATGTCAGATCGCCCTTCGGGCCGTCGGTCCACGTCGTGCCGCGAACGCGGCGACACGACATCATCGTTCACGCGGTGCCGTGTCTGTTGCCCCGTCACCGCGCCACCCTCGCCGCGACCGCCTCGGCCAACGCCTCGTCGGCACGGACCAGCCGGTCCCGGAACGTGTCCACACGCGCCGCTACCGCCGTCATCATGCTTCGCAGTTGCGCCACCTGCTCGCGTACCGCCGCTTCGCCCGGACCGTCGGCCTGGGCCCGGCGGAGCACGAACTCCGGGTGCACCGCGGCGGCCAGCAGGTCCCGGATCGCGGCCTCGTCGAGCTCGGCGAGGCCGAGGTCGGCGGCGGTCGACCGGACGTCCTGTTCGGTCCAGGTGGCGGGCGGGCCGTTGCGCACCAGCCGACCGAGCAGCGAGTGTGCGCCCCGGAACGGTACGCCGTGGCGAGCCAGCGCGTCCGCCGCGGCGGTCGTGGTGGCGCCCGAGGCGACGATCTCCTCGCCGGCCGGCGGACGCAGCGGGTCCAACTCCGCGATCAGCCCGCCGAGTAGGGAGAAGAACCGGTACGCCCGGTCGTCGCCGTCCCAGAGCCGGGCCTGTACGTCGGTGGTGGCGTTGTTGGAGTCCTCCCACCAGGCGGCGCCCACGTTGTTGAGCACGCTGACGGCGTCCGCGGCGGCGGCGCCGGCCATCGAGACGAGGTGTTCCAGCACGACAGGGTTGCGCTTCTGCGGCATGATGCTGCTGCCCTGGGTGAACTCGCCGGGCGTGACGACCCAGCCCCAGCTCAGCCAGTCCATCAGGGTGCGGGCCAGCCGGGCGCCGGTGGCGAGCGCCTGCGCGTTGAGGGTGGCGACGCGGACGAGGTGGTCGGCGCCGGCCACCGCCTCGTACGAGTTGATGATGAGCCGTTCGAAGCCGAGCAGGTCCGCCAGGCGGCGGGGCGAGATGTCCAGGTCGGTGCCGGCGAAGGCGCAGGAGCCCAGGGGCGAACGGTTCATCTCGTCAAGCAGGTCGGCGTAGGCGAACCCCTCGCCGACAAGCGCTTCGGCGTAGCCGGCGAAGACGTGCCCGATGCTCGTCGGCTGGGCCGGGCGCCGGTGGGTGTAGCCGGTGATGACCACGTCGGCGTGCCGGTCGGCGCGGTCCAGGATGGTCCGGCCGGCGGCCAGCACCGCGTCGAGCACCTGGAGGAGTTGATCGCGCAGCACCATCCGGAAGACACCGGCGTCGAGGTCGTTGCGGCTGCGGGCGAGCTGCACGCTGAGCTGGGACACCTCGACCCCGCAGGCGGCGGCGAGGCGCTTCTCCAGCGTGTAGTAGACGTCCTCGACGCTGCCGTCGTAGTCGAACTCCTCCGGCCGGTCCTCGGTCAGGACGAGCAACCCGCGCAGCATCATCGCGGCCGAGTCAGCGGGGATCAGCCCCTGCTCGGCGAGCATGACGACGTGGGCCTGGCTCGCCTTGACCATCGCGGGATACAGGTGGGCGGCGTGGTGATCGAACACGACGCGGAGGTGGTGCTGCTGATAGATGGTCAGTGCGGGCGTCATCCAGGTCTCCCAATGCGATGCGTTGTCGTACGGGTGGCGGGCGGGGTCATCCGATGGCCTGGTCCGACCGGCCGGTGCCGCCGGACCGGTCGGACCAGGCGGTCTTGTCGGACGAGGCGGGCTGGTCCGCCCCGGGTGGACCGGGTAGCGGCGAGGCCAGCCATGCCTCGATCACCTCACGCAGCCGCGCGCCGGCCAGCTGCCGGATTTCTCGCCCGGCCGACTCGGTGGCCAGCGAGACGTGACCCGACCAGCCCTGCCACGGGTCGGGCCGCGACTCCACGAGCACGTACGGGTAGGGGGTGGTCAGCTTCGGCTTCGGTGGCAGGTCCGGTGCGGCGGCCAGGTGCACCGCCGCCGGGTCGAAGCCGAGCACGGCCGAGCTTTCGTACGCTCCGCCGTGTCCCCGGGACGGCAGGGGGCCGAAGATCTCGGCTGTCTCGTCCGGGCTGACCAGCTGGAACCAGTTGGCGAGCAGCAGGCTCGCCAGGTGCCGTCCGGAGACCCACTCCATTGCGGCACGCACGGTGGAGAGGTTGGCGTCGTGTCCGTTGACCACGAGGAGCCGGGGGAAGCCCGCCTCGACGATGCCGGCGAGCACGTCGCTGAGGTACCCGACGGCGATCTCGGGGCGCAGCGCCACGGTGCCCGGCCAGGGTCGCGTCTGGCCGGGGCAGGCGGCGTACGGTGCGGCGGGAAAGAGCACGGCACGGGCCGAGCCGGTGGCCAGTTCCCCCGCGAACCCCTCGGCGAGGAGCAGGTCGGTGCCGAGCGGCAGGTGCGGGCCGTGCCACTCGACGGCGCCGACCGGCAGCACCGCGAGGTCCGCCGCCTCGACGACCGCGGCGAACGCGTGGCCGGGAACCCGGGTGACCGGGAGCAGCCCGCCCTCGACACGCCAGCGTTCGATCAGTTCGTCCACTGTGCGGCCTTCCTGCTCGCGGTACGGCTGCTGTCCAGCCGACCGGAGAACCACATCACCACGAAGATGAGCAGCACCTGGAGCATTCCGTAGGCAGCAGCGGTGCCGAGTTCGAACGAGTACATCCGGTTGTTGATGGCCACCGAGATCGGCACCGTCGACGAGGTGTAGATCAGCACCGAGGCGACGAACTCGCCGACACCGTGCACGAACGCCAGCAGTGCGCCGGCGAGCACGCCGGGGAGCATCAGCCGCACGGTGATTGTGTAGAAGGCCCGCACCCAGGAGGCGCCGAGGTTGCGGGCGGCCTCCTCCAGCGACGGGTCGATGAGCGCCAGCGCCGCCGAGCTGGACCGGAACACGATCGGCAGGAACCGCACGAAGTAGGCGAGCGGCAGGATCCAGAAGGTTCCGACAAGGACCTGCCCGAGGCTGAACGCGTTGCCTGTGCTGAACGCCGAGATCAGGTTGATCGCGACGACAGTTCCGGGCAGCGCCCAGGCGATCATCACGGCCACGTCGAGCAGGCCGCGTCCGACGAACCGCAACCGCCGCACCGCGTACGCGATGAGCACGCCGATCACCACGCAGCCGACCACGGCAAGAAGGCTCATCTGTACCGAGTTGAGGATCGGCCGGAACGCCTTGGGGTCGGTGAAGATCGTGACGAAGTTCTCGAAGGTGTACGTCGTCGGCAGCACCTGCGTGGTCCAGGTGCGGTTCTCGGAGAACGCGACGAGCGCGATCGTGGCGACCGGGGCGAGCAGGATCATCGTGGCCAGCACCGAGGCGAACGGCGCCAACCACCGCCCGATCGGGTTGTTGATCTCGCGCCGGTTCGCGGAGATCCCCTTCGACTGCGACTGGTAGCTGCGCCGGCCCTCGTACCACCGCATCGCCAGCAGGAAGATGATGGAGACGATGCCCAGCACGGAGGCGTACGCCGAGGCCATCGGCAGGTCGCCGTTGGTCCGGTTGATGTAGATCTGCATCGTCATGGTCTGGCTGACGTTGAACAGCAGCGGCGCGGTGTACGACGCCAGTGAGGTCATGAAGACCAGCAGCGACGCCGAGACCAGCGCCGGGGTGAGCATCGGCAGCATGACGGTCAGCCAGACCCGCACCCGGCTGGCGCCGAGGTTGTACGCCGCCTCCTCGACCGATGGGTCCATTCCGGCCAGTGCTGCGGCGGCGGCCAGGTAGAAGAACGGGTACATGGTGAACGTGTGCACCACGAGTACGCCGGCGATCCCGTCGAACGCCAGGACCGGTTGGTCGGTGCCGAAGAGCGCCTGCAACCCGCGCGGCAGGATGCCGATGTTGCTGTAGAGCAGCTGGAACGACACGGCACCGATCAGCGGTGGCAGGGCCGCCGGCACCAGGATGAACGCCTCCATGAGCCGCCGGCCGCGGAAGGTGAACCGCTTGAGCAGGAAGGCCATCGAGACGCCGACGATGCCGCAGAGCAGGACGCTCGCCGCCGAGATGAACAGCGAGGTGAACAGGGACTGCCGGGCCACCCCGGAGGAGGTGAAGAACTGGAGGTAGTTCTTCGTGCCGTCGGCGCTGACGCTCTCGGCGAAGGTGGCGAACATCGGTTGGACGACGTAGCCCCAGAGCACCAGGACGAGGGGGAAGACGAGCAGGTAGGGGAACCACCGTGAGGTGGCGCCACCGGCCAGGCGCTGGCCGAGCCCTGCCAGCCGGCCGGGTGTGGGTTCGGAACGAACGGTCACGGCCGGACCACCCAGAGCCGTTCGGCTACGAGGCGCAGGCCCACGACGTCGTCGAGCTTGATGCCGGTCGGCGGGTCGATCACGGCTGCCATCACGTCGATGCCGTCGACGTCGACGTTGAGGTGGGTGGCCATGCCGGTGAACTCGATGTGGGTGATCCGGCCGCGCAGCGCCGCCTCGTCGTTCGAGCCGGCGAGCGTGATGTGCTCCGGGCGGGCCGACACCAACGCGGTGTCTCCCTCGGTGAGGCCGTGCCCCGAGGCGGCACCGACGTCGAGCGTCGCGCCACCGGGGAGGCGTACCTGCACCTGGGTCTCCGCCGCGCCGACCACAGGCAGGCTCAGGACGTTGCTGCGACCGATGAACCGGGCCACGAACGAGTTCGTGGGCCGGTAGTAGATCTCCTGCGGAGCGCCGACCTGCTGGACCTTCCCGGACTGCATGACGGCGATGCGGTCCGACATCGACATGGCCTCAGCCTGGTCGTGCGTGACGTAGATGCTGGTGAGGCCGCTCTCGCGGTGGATCCGCCGGATCTCGGTGCGCGTCTCCTCGCGGAGCTTCGCGTCGAGATTGGACAGCGGCTCGTCGAGCAGCAGGGTGCGGGGCCGGATGACAAGTGCCCGGGCCAACGCGACGCGCTGCTGCTGGCCGCCGGAGAGCGCGTCGATGCGCCTGTCGCCGTACCCGGTGAGGTGCACCTGGGCGAGTGCCTCGTTGATCCGGCGGGTCCGCTCCTCGCGGGAGACCCGACGGACCTTCAGCCCGTACGCGACGTTCTGCGCCACCGACATGTGGGGAAAGAGCGCGTAGTTCTGGAAAACCATGCCGGTGTCCCGTTTGTTCGGCGACCAACGCGTCACGTCGTCGTCGCCGAAGTGGATGTGCCCGGACGTCGGGAAATAGAACCCCGCCACCATCCTCAGGGTCGTGGTCTTGCCGCATCCGCTCGGTCCGAGGAGGGTGAAGAACTCACCGGCTCCGATGGTGATGGTGACGTTGTCGACCGCCGCTGCGTCGCTCGACTTGTCGAAGCGCTTGCTGACGGCCGCCAGCCGGACATCGATCATGTTTCTGGGTCCTTCCGGGACGGGGCCGGGTCGTGCCGTGGCACGACCCGGCCCCCGTTAACTCAGCCCTTGTCCTTGATCTCCGCGTTCCAGTGGTTGATCCAGGCCGTCTCGTTCTTGCCGATCACGTCCCAGTCGACGTCCATCGGCTTGAGGCCGAGGTTGGACAGCCACTCCGGCTTCTCGGAGATCTCCACCGCGGGGATCTGGAAGTAGTCCTTGGCGAGGGTGGCCCGCAGCGAGTCGTCGAAGAGGAACTCGAGGAACTTCTCGGCACCGGCCTTGTTGCCGCCCTTGACCGCGGCGACACCGTCGACGAGCACCGGGGCGCCCGAGGCCGGCATGACGTAGCCGAACGGCATCTTCTTGTCGGCCTGCAGCAGCACGTCCTGGAGGTTCCAGGCGCTCACCACACCCTGCTCACGCGACATCTTCAGGTACAGGTCGGCGGGGTTGGCGGCGTACTCGACGGTGTTGGCGTCGAGCTTGCGCAGCCAGTCGTAGCCGGGCTGGGGGTTCGAGCCGTCGGGCGAGAGACGCTGGATCATCGAGGAGTAGATCGAGCGCATGGTGCCGGAGGCGGCCACGTCCCGGATGATGATCTTGTCTTTCCACTGGGGGTCGATCAGGTCGTCCCAGTCCTTCGGCGCCTGCTCGGCGGTCAGCGCCTTGTTGTTGTACATGATGACCTCGGGCAGCAGGATCTCGCCGAACCAGCGGCCCTCGGCGTCCTTGTACCGCGCGTCCATCTTCCCGGCGAACGAGGGCTGCCAGGCCTCCAGCAGACCCTCCGTGGCGCCGGTGGCGAGACCCTGCTGGGTGCCGCCCCACCACACCGAGGCCTGCGGGTTCGCCTTCTCGGCGCGAACCCGCTCGAGCACCTCCTGGGCGCCCATGTTGAGCACCTCGACCTTGCCCTTGTACTCGGGGTTCTTCGCGGTGAACTGCTCGACGACGTAGTCGGTGACAGCCTTGTCGCGGGCGCTGTAGATGACGAACTTCTCGGCCGACGCGGCCGGGGACGAGCCGGCGTCGCCGCTGTCGTCACTGCCGCCGCCGCAGGCGGCGGTGGCAGCCAGCATCGCGCCGAGCGCGATTGTCATGACCCAGGGACGTCTCATTGGTACCTCCACTCAAGGGGGATCTACGGGGGATTTCTGATGGAAGCTCGTAAATCGAAATCGCTGTGCCGAAATACGGTGGTTCTCCGCCCGGTCACGTCGATCGACGATCGAGTGGTGCCCGGAGCGGGGTTCGGGGGTCCGCCGGTGCGGGATGTGGGCGTGCCTCGTCCGGTTGTTCAGGTGCGGACGCAGGGAGTGAAGAAGGGGGACGGG
The DNA here is from genome assembly GCF_001279555.1 of Micromonospora sp. NRRL B-16802. NCBI lineage: Bacteria > Bacillati > Actinomycetota > Actinomycetes > Micromonosporales > Micromonosporaceae > Micromonospora > Micromonospora sp. NRRL B-16802. The sequence continues at coordinate 198,129 of NZ_LGEB01000086.1, forward strand.
GTGTCGGTCGGTGGTGGTGGTCAGGGCAGGGTGGGCAGCGGAACCGCGGCCGACAGCGCGTAGCTGATCGCTCCGTGCAGCACGGCCTGGTCGCCGAGGGTGGCTCGACGTACCTCAGTCGGGGCCGGGGTCTTGGCCGAGAGCAGTCTCTGGAGTTGTTCGAGCGTGGCGTCGTCGAGCTCCGCGGCGGCGCCGCTGAGCAGCACCATCCCCGGGTCGATCACGCAGACGCAGGAGAGGATGAGCCGGGCCCAGGCGTCGAGCACCTCGTCGAGATACTCGCGCGCCGGGCGCGACGTGGCGGCGAGTGCGATCAGCTCCCGCACCGGCGACTCCGGCCGCCGCCCCGGATGCAGGGCGACCACCTGCTCGGCGATGGCGTTCACCGACCACCGGGCCTCGAACTCGCCCACGCCGCTGTAGCTGTGTTTGGGCGCGGAGTCCAGGGGCATGAAGCCCACCTCGCCGGCCGCCCCGCTGGCGCCCCTGCGGACCTTGCCGTCGAGGACGAGACCGGCGCCGATGCCGTCCGCGACGTGCACCAGCAGCAGGTTGGCGACGTCCGCTCCGGCGCCGGCGACACACTCACCGGCGGCCATCAGGTTGACATCGTTGTCGACGACGACGGGCACGCCGAGGCGTTGCTGAACCGACGCGCCGATCGGCCACGCCTCGACGAGCCCTACCGACGGCGCGAGGCGTACCGCGCCGTTTGTCGAGACGCCCGGCACCGCGATGGCGACGCCGCGCAACGACGGCAGGTTGTCGCCGACGAGGTCCAGGACGAACCCGCAGATGGTCTCGACAACGTCGCCACCGAACCGCGCGGTGCGGTGCGCGATGAGCGCGCCCTCGCTGTCGGCGATTTCGCAACTGATCCGGGTCGGCTCCAGCGACACCGCGGCGACGAGCTCGGCACGCGGGTTGAACTCGAGCATTTCGCGAGGACGGCCGGTGGTGGGGGCGCCCGGCCCGCGTTCGATGAGGTAGCCCTCGGCGATGAGCTCTCGCACGAGAACTGTCACGGTGGCCGCCGGAAGACCCGTCATCTCGGCGAGGTCCACCCGGGACAGCAGTCGCGCCTGCCGGGCAGCCAGGATCACCGAGAGACGCTTGATCTCACGGGACCGCTCACGGCTGACCGGGCTGGTCGTTGCTTTGTCGGACACAGTTATTTCCTACTGAGAAAAAACTATGGCGTCAAGTAACGAGATCATCTCGGTACCTGGCGTGGGAAAACAGAGATCCACGGCGGGCCGCGGTCCGGCTGGACGGTCCCGATCGGACGAATGCGGCTCCAGTGCAGAAGTCGCGCCTCCCAAAATCGGGCAAACGGCTCTGATCACCAAAGTGGAGCGACGAGCCAAGCCTGTGAACAGGCACATCGTTTCTTCGGAGAAGGAAGAAAGTCGCTCCGGCCTATTGACTAGCACGTCGCAAGATCCCTAGCGTTACCGCCCGAAGGCCTTCTGGTGAATCCATCCCTACCACTGTGCGAGCCGCTCTGACGTGGCGGTGGTCAGGCACCACACCCCCACTGCCGAGCGACCCTCACGCGTGGAGACCGCCCCGCGGTCTCCAGTGGACAGCTGTTCACTTCCGGGCCCGGCAGGAGCCAACTGCCAAGAGGCTCCTGCCGGGCCCACACCGTCCCCCCGCAGCACTCGCCCCCACACGAAGAGGTATGCCAATGAAATGGCGCACCACGGCGACTATCGCCATGTGCGGTTTGCTGTCGCTAGGCCTGACCAGTCCGGTCCAGGCCGGCCCCAAGGCCTCATCACCCAAGCCCGACGCCAAGGCCGTCAAGCCTGTCGACCTGGACGTCATGTTCATCGGCGCGCACCCCGATGACGAGGCCGGCCAGCTCGGCATGCTGGGATACTGGAACGAGTATCACGGCATGAAGGCCGGCGTCATCACCACCACCCGTGGAGAGGGCGGCGGCAACGCCACCGGCCTCGAAGAGGGCCCCGAACTCGGCATCCTGCGCGAGGCCGAGGAGCGCAAGGCGGTGGCCTACGCCGGCATCGAGCACATCTACAACCTGGACGCGCTCGACTTCTGGTACACGGCCAGTGCCCCGCTGACCGAAGAGGTCTGGGGTCACCAGGAGACGCTCTCCCGGATCGTGCGGGTGCTGCGGACCACCAAGCCCGAGGTCATCCTCACGATGAACCCCTCGGCCACCCAGGGCAACCACGGTAACCACCAGAAGTCGGCCATGCTGGCGGTCGAGGCGTTCTACGCCGCGGCGGACCCGAAGGCCTTCCCGGAGCAGATCAAGAACGAGGGCCTCAAGCCCTGGCGGGTCTCCCGGATCTTCCAGACCGGTGGCAGCGGCACGACCGGCACCAACGGCCCCGCCTGCGAGACCACGTTCACGCCGGCTGAGGCCAGCAACGTCATCTTCGGCACCTGGCAGGGCTACGAGTCGGCACGGCACGACGGCAACCGGTGGAACACGGTCCAGACCTGGGCCCGCCGGGAGTACGTGTCGCAGGGCTGGGGCAACAGCTCCTTCCCGACGACCAACCCGGCCAGCATCGGCTGCAACCGGCTGACCCTGATCGACACGCGCACCCCGTACCCGGACCCGAACGTCGGTGCCGGCACCGGTGCGCTTCAGGGCGCCACCCTCCGTGCCCCCGGCGGCCTGCCGCTGGGCACCGAGGTCCACGTGCGTCCGCAGAAGTGGGAGGCCCTCGCCGGCCAGCCCATCAAGGTCGACACGGTGCTCTACTCCGAGAAGGCCATCCCCGGCGCCAAGGTCACTCTTGACGTTCCGGCTGGCTGGACGGTCAGTGGTAACGGCAACGTCGGCACGCTCACCCCGCGCAAGGAGGTCGTGAAGAGCTTCACGGTCACTCCGCCCGCGCAGGTCACTGTGGGCGAGCGGTTCCTGATCAACGCCACGCTGACGAGCAAGAAGGACGGCAGCGGTACCAGCAGCGCCCGCGTGCAGGGAACTGCTCCGGTGCGCGGCACCCTGGAGCCGCTGGAGGAGATCGCCGACTTCCGCGAGTGGTCGGTCCGTAACAAGGTCCAGCAGCTCGACGCGCTCATCGAGTCCCTGCTGAACATCCCCAGCGGTGGCACCCGTGACGTCAAGGTCAACCTGACCAACCACGGCACGCGGGTCGAGTCCGGAACGGTCAAGCTGAACGTCCCGGCCGGCTTCACGGTGGCGCAGCAGCAGCTGGCGTACAGCGGGCTTCAGCCCGGTGCCCGCACCTCGGTGACCTTCACGGTCACCAACTCCGACACGTCGCTGCCGACCGCCAACCGGGCGCCGGACAACGGCGCGTACCGGGTGGGCATCGAGACCAGCTACAACGGTGGCAGCGCCATCGAGCCGGGCGTGTTCAACCTGGTGCCGACCACCACCATCCCGAAGGCGGCCACCGCGCCGGTCGTTGACGGCCACGGCCACGACCACGAGTACACCGGCGAGGTCGTCGACATCTCGACGCGCTGGGAGGGCACCGCCGCTCCGGCGTCGGACATCTCCGGCACCGCCCAGTTCACCCACACCGACGACGCCCTGTACGCCGTCTTCAACATCACCGACGACGTGCTCGGCACCCTCCTGCCGGCGGTGGACTGCAAGCGTCCGCGCCGTAACGACAACATCGAGTTCGGCATCGACCCGCGCGGCAACTCGGCGAACACCTCCACGGTGTTCAACGTGGCGCTCTTCCCGGCCACCAACGACCCGGCCAACGGCAACCCGCCGTGCTTCGCCCGGGAGCGCGACAACCACCAGGGTGGTCCGGAGACCGCGCCGGGTCTTGAGATCGCCTCGGTCGTCACCAGCAACCCGTACACGGGTTACCGGATCGAGGTCAAGATCCCGTTCAGCGTGCTGCCGGACAACATCGACCCGGCCCGCATGGGGATGAACGTCCTGGTCAACGACTCGGACACGCAGGATCTGTCCTCGCAGACCCGGGTCGGCTGGTCGACCTGGAGCGGCGTTCGGGCTGACCCGTGGCGCTGGGGCAACGCGATCCTGCCGGATCTGACGGCCCGGCCGTCGGCGCCCAAGGCTCCGATCATGCCGGACACGGCGGCGCAGAGCGTCAACTCGCCGCAGACCATCCTCCAGTCCTCCTCGGACGGGGTGGCACCGGGTGGTTACGCGGCGCTGCCGGACGGCACCGTGAAGATCAAGAAGGTCACCGCGACCAACTCGAAGGTCTCGGTGGAGCTCAAGGTGAAGAAGTCCGGCACCGCCCGGGTCTTCGTCTGGGACGGCGAGCGGGTCGTGGCGGAGACCACGGCCAGCCTGAGCAAGGACCGCACTCTGGTCCTGCCGCTGAGCGGGGCGCTTCCGGCCGGTTCGTCGCTGCTCGTCTCGTACGAGAGTGGTGACGCCACCGCCGGTCTCGCTCACCAGCTGCGCTGATCGATTCGGTAAACGCGTCGACCTGACGCACTGATGGGCCGGGCCGCGAGGCCCGGCCCATCAGCCGTGTCCATACCAGTCTCGTCGGAACGCTCCTACACTCCAGCCCGAACCACGCTCGGCCTTTCGAGGCTGCCGGGACAGGGAAACCGACGGGAGACCACAAGTGAGCGACGCCGACCTGCCGTTGTCCGCAACGCCCCGAACCGGGTTGCGTCGCATGAAGGAGAAGGGGCACAGCGATCGGAGCGCCCTCTTCGACGTCCTGCGGGCCAGCTTCGTCTGCCACCTCGGCGTGCTCGTGGACGGCTACCCGATGGTCGTTCCCACCGTCTACGGATTCGACGACAAGCACCTCTACCTGCACGGGTCGGTGGCCAGCCGGAGCCTCACCACCGGCGCGGAGGTCTGTGCCACCGTCACTGTCGTCGACGGCCTGGTCCTGGCACGCTCGGTCTTCGAACACGGGGTCAACTACCGCAGCGCGATGGTCTACGGTCTGCCGCGTTGGGTGACCGACCCCGACGAGAAGCTGCATGGCCTCCGGACGCTCACCGAGCACGTCGCCCCCGGCCAGTGGGACTACGCCCGTCAACCTAACCGGAAGGAACTGGCTGCCACCGCACTACTGGCGCTTCCGCTCACCGAGGCGTCGGTCAAGACGCGCAGCGGCCCGCCGGACGATGGCGACAGCCCGGACGCGGAACGTGGCAACTGGGCAGGGGAACTGCCGCTGATCGCGCGGTGGCAGCAGCCCTTGGCCGACCCCGCACTGCCGGCGACCGTACCGGTGCCGGCGCACGTGGCCGCCCGCGCCGGTGCGCGGGTCGACGAACCCTGATCGACAACGGCCGCCGTAGCTGGCGGCGTTCTAGCGCAGTTGCCGGGCCAACTCCGTGAGGGAGAGTCGGGGGTCGGTGGCCGCGCAGGCGGCCGCCGCCGTCAGCGCCCGGGGAGAGCCCGCGCAGTGGGCGACGATGCTCTCCAATGCCTCCCGCTCGGTGGCGAGCCGCCGCTCACCGAGACGGGAACGGAGCAGGTTCCACGCCTCCGCGGGGCCGAGTTCGTCGACAACGACGGGACGCGCGGCCTCCGCTGCCACCAGGCAGCTCAGGCGATCGCGGCTGGTCACCACGACCATGCAGCCCGCCACACCGGGCAACAGCGGTCGTGCCTGGTCGGCGTCCCGCGCGTCGTCGAGCACGATGAGCATCCGCCGCCCGGCCAGGGCGCTCCGGTACAGCCCGGCCCGTGCGGCCGGATCGCACGGAATGTCGCCGGGTACGTCCAGCGCCTGGATGAGGCTGCCGAGCGCGTCGGACGGGGCCACCACCTGGTCGTCCGGGCGGCTGCCCCGCAGATCGAGGTAGAGCACGCCGTCGGCGAAGCGAGGGGCGACGCGGTGCGCCCAGTGCAGGGCCAACGCCGTCTTGCCGATGCCGCTCGGCCCGGTGAGGACGCAGATCACCACTGCCGACATTCGCCGAGGTCCACCGTCGAGCAGCCCGTCGAGTTGGGCGAGTTGTGCTGATCGGCCGACGAAGTCCGGAGTGCCGAGCGGTAGCTGCATGGGACGTATGCGGGACGTTGGTGAGGGGCGGGCGGGAAGATCGAGCGCGTCGCGCAGCAGACGAACGGTCGCCGGTCGCGGCTGGGTCACCCGCGCCGACTCCAGGTTGCGGATGCTCCGGACGCTCAGTCCGGTTTTCGCGGCCAATTCCTCCTGGGTGAGGTTGGCCCGCTGTCGTGCTGCGATGATTTCATCACTCAGGGTATTGATGAAGCCGATCACAATGCCGCCTCCACTCGTCGGCCCCGTACGTATTTGGCCGAATTGCGCGGGCGATGCGCCGGATTTGACCCGCTGTCTGGGAAGTCAGCAGCGACATTTGCCGGTGATCTGCCGGTGCGATTCCTGTTTGCGTGGTCACTTTAAGTCCACAGTGGCCTTGCCGCCATTGGTGGCGGTGAAAGTGGCCAAAACGCGTGACGCCGTACCGAGCCTGCTATGCGCCGTATGTCAGCACTGGTCGATCACCGCTTGGACATCGGTGGAACTAATTGCGTTGCGTAATACCTCAGTCCAACCGAGCACGGAGGATGGGCATGCGTAGATATGTCAGCGATGCGGCGGAACTTACCGAGGAGTACGGAATCCAGATCGGTCGCTGGAAGCAGTACCGGGACCTCGGGCCGCTGCCGTTCGACGCGATGTGGTGCGTCATCCCGCCCGGTGGCAGCAGCTCCGAGGACGTACACCCGGAGGTCGAGTTCGCGGTCGTGACCCGCGGCACCGCCATCTACGAGGAGGGTGGGGAGAAGGTCGAAGTGCCGACCGGCGGCGTCATCCTGCTCGACCCCGAACAGCGCCACGTCATCCACAACCCGTCCCCGGTACAGCCGCTGACGATCCTGAGCATCTACTGGATGCCCCAGGACGCCGCCGCCGTCGCGGATGCTGCCGATGCGGACGCCGCCGCTGCCACTGACGGTGCGAGTGGTGGTGCGGGTCGTGACTGAGGCCCTCGGTGCGGCCGTACCGGCCGCACCGGGCGCCGTGCTCGTGGTGACCCCACCGCCGACACCGAACGGGCCACTGCACGTCGGCCACCTCTCCGGCCCGTACGTCGCCGGGGACATCGCGGTCCGCGCGCTGCGCGCCGACGGCCGCCGGGTGGTAGCGCAGTCCGGCCTGGACGCCCACCAGAACTACGTGCTGGCGCGGGCCGAGGCGCTCGGGGAGGCCGTGACGGACACCGCCGCCCGCTACCAGGCGTTGATCTGTACGGCCCTGGACGCGGCCCGCATCCGCTACGACATCATGGCCGACCCGCTGGCCGACGAGGGCTACCGCAGTACCGTGGCCGGGCTGCTCACCGAGCTGGTCGAGGCGAAAGCCGTCGAGATCGCCCCGGTGTCGCTGCGCGCCTGCTCCGCCTGCCACCGGGTCCTGCACCACGTACGGGTCACCGGGACCTGCCCGGTCTGCGGAGCTGGGGCCGCCGGTGGCACGTGTGAGGGCTGCGGCGGGTTCTGCACCGGCGAGACCCTGGTCGGGGCGCGATCGACCTGCTGCTCGGCCGCACCCGAGCCGGTCACCCACACGATCCCGGTGCTCCGCCTGGCAGAGCACCGGGAGCGACTTGCCGAGTTCTGGTCCCGCGCAGTGCTGCCGCCCCGGCTGCGCCGGCTCGTCGGGTCGTACCTCGATGGGGCGCTGCCGGATGTGCCGCTCGCCTATCCGACGGACTGGGGCATCGAGTGGGACGACGGTCTGCGGATCGACGTGTGGGCCGAGATGGCCCTGGCCAACCTGGTAATGCCCGCCCGCCACCTGCGTCCCGACGCGGACTCCCTGGCCGGGTACCTCGACGCTTGGCAGGGCATCGACGAGCAGTGGATCTTCCTGGGGGTCGACAACGCGTTCTACTACGCGGTCCTGATCCCGGCCCTGCACCTCGCCGCCGGCCTGCCCGATCGTCCGACCGGTCTGGTGGTCAACGAGTTCTACCGGCTCACCGGCTCGAAGTTCTCCACCAGCCGGCAACACGCCATCTGGGCCGACGAGTTCCTGTCCAGCGAGGACCCGGCCGTGGTGCGGGCGTTCGTGAGCTGGGACCGGCCGGACAGCTACGAGTCCGACTTCCGGCCGGAGGCGTACCAGGCATTCAAGACGCGGTACGCGGCCGCCCTTGACGGGAACGTCCCCGCCCTCGACGCGGCGCTTGCGGACATCGAGCTGACGCGGGGCGAGCAGGCGTTGCGCCCGGAACACTTCGACCCCGCCACGGCGGTCCGCGCGGCGCTGACCGCGTACCGCAGCAGCCCGGAACGGGCGGCCCGGCTGTTGGGTCTGATCGGCGGCACCCTCCCGGCGGAGTCCGGTGGCTGAGCCACGGGTACTCGTCGTCGGCGCCGGCCTGGGTGGGGCCCTGCTGGCTCGACGGTTGCAGGACGCCGGCGCCCAGCCGGTGTTGATCGGCGCGGGAATCGACGGGCCGGAGGGCGGGTACGCCGACGCCACGGCGGCGTCCGGCGGCCTGGTGCGGGCGTTCGAGCCCGACCCGGCCGCCCGTTCCCTGGCCACCGCCAGCCTCGCCGAGCTGCTGGCCGACCCGGTGCTTGCCGAGCAGGCAGGCTGGCGGGAGAGCGGCTCGCTCTACCTGCTGGATGCCGGTGACCTCGATCTGGTGGCCGGTGTCGGGGCGCCGGGGATCGAGGTGTTGACAGGTACGCAGGTCGCCCGCCGGTTCGGCTTCGACCGCCTGCCGGAGCGCAGCGCGGCGGTCTGGGAACCGCACGCCGGATACATCGTCCCGGACCGACTGCGCCGGGCGGCCCTCGCCGGGCTGGACCGGACCGAGGCCACGCCTGTGGCACGGCTCGACGACGACACTGTCGAACTGCGGGACGGTCGGCGGCTAACCGGCGACCTCGTGGTCGTCGCCGCCGGCGCGTGGACCCCCGGCCTGCTGCGTTCCGCCGGGCTCACCACCACGCTGCGCACAAAACACATCCAGTACGCCCACTACGCCGTGGCCCGGAACGACCTGCCGTGTTTCGTCGACGAGACCAGTGGTCTCTACGGCCGACCGGCGGGACCGGGACGCCTGCTGCTCGGCCTGCCGAGCACGCGCTGGGACGTCGAACCGCCGACCCCCGAGCCGGACGTCGACCTGACCGAACAGGTCCGGGCAACCGCCCTGCTGCGGCTGCCCGGTCTGGACCCGCGGCCGCTGGGCCCACCGGTCAGCGCCGTCGACTGCTACAGCGAGCCCGCCGGTCTGGCGCTGCGAGCCGTCGCCGGAACCGCGCACACCTTCACCTTCACCGGCGGAAGTGGAGGCGCCGCCAAGACCGCGTTGGCCGCCAGCCGCCTCGCCGCCACCGCCCTGCTCACCAACCGTTCCGCCGTCAATGTCCCAACGGGTTAGACAGAGGCAGAAGATGACGCAGACATATCACGCAGTGGGTATCGGTGCCGGGCCAGCCAACCTGAGCCTCGCGGCCATGTACGACGTCCTCGCGCCACACCAGATCGCCCTGTTCGAGGCGCGTGACCAGCCGGGGTGGCACGACGGGATGCTGCACAGCGGCGTACGGATGCAGACCGGCTGGGTCAAGGACCTGGTCTCGCTGTACGACCCGACCCATCCGCTGTCGTTCCTCAACTACCTGGTCACCACGGGCCGGGTCTACGCACTGCTGGGCGCGGGCTTCGACACGATCCCGCGTGTGGAGTACCAGCAGTACCTGGTGTGGGCGGCGAGCCAGTTGCCGAACATCACCTACGGCACCCGGATCGACCACGTCGAGTTCGACGGCGCGTTGGTGAGCCACAGCCGCGGGGAAGCTGTCGCCCGGTCCCAGCACCTGGTGATCGGCACCGGGACGATGCCCTTCGTGCCGGAGTTCCTGGGTGCCCTCGACCCCCGACACGTCTTCGTCGCCGACGAGCTGAACCAGCGCCTCACCACAGTGCCCGACGAACCGGACCTGCCCTGGATCGTGATCGGCAGCGGCCAGACCAGCGCCGAATGTGTCGCGGCGCTGCTCAGCCGCGGGTGCCGCGACATCAAGTGGATCGGCCGCCGGTCGTGGTTCGCGCCGCTGGAGGATTCCCCCTCCGCGAACGACCTGTACCGACCCGCGTACCAGGAAGCGTTCCTCAACCTCTCAAGGGACGTCCGCGAACGCCTCGTCTCCGGTCAGATCCTCACCAGCGACGGCATCTCACCCGGCACGCTGCGCGGCATCTACCAGCACAACTACGAGGAGCGGCTGCGGGCCGGGCGGTTCCCGGTCACGATCATGCCGAGCCGGACCGTGACCGGCGCCCGGCAGCTGGACGGCGAGATCGAGTTGGAATGCCTCACCGCCGGCAGTGGCGAGGAACGGCACCGGGCGGCGAACGTGGTGGTCGCGGCGGGACGGCGGCTCGCGCCGCTGCCCTTCGACCCGGACCTGTCGGCCCTGGTCGACGTCGACGAGCGCGGCGAGCCGATCATCGAGTCGGACTACTCGATCCGGTGGAAGCACGCCGACGACCACAAGATCTTCGTGCTGAACCGGGGCCGATACGTGCAGGGGCTCGTCGACTCCAACCTGAGCATCCTGCCGATCCGCAGCGCGATGATTCTCAACTCGATCGCGGGTCGCGTCGTCTGCCCGTTCCGCGACGACTACCTCAGCACTCAGTGGGCGTGAGCGCGATGACCACATTCGACTACGACGACAAGATCTTCGTCTCCGTTGACCACGGCGATCCCGATGTCGCACCGCTGACCGGGCACTACCACCAGCGCGGCGACCTCGTGTGGGCGGAGATCACCGGCGGTGCCGTACGACGCGGCTCACTGGCCGGGACCTGCGACGCCGAGGGCGTGGTGCGGTTCGCGTACATGGAGGTGCTCACGGACGGCGCCATAGTGGTCGGCGAGTGTGTCTCCCATCCCGAGCGGCTTCCGGACGGACGGATCCGGCTGCGCGAGGAGTGGCGCCGACACGGCCCACGGCCGGACAGCGGCGTGTCCGTCATCGAGGAGGTCGCACCAGCCTTCGCCGCTCAGAGAAAGAACCCGCAGCATGTCTGACATCCAGATCGTCGCCTTCATCGCCGCCAGCCTCCTGATCATCATCGTGCCGGGGGTGGACTTCGCGCTTGTCACCAGGCAAACCGTCCGGTACGGCCGGCGGGCTGGCTTCGTGGTGCTGGGCGGGCTCGTCGTGGCCGCCCTGGTGCACGCCTCGCTCGCCACGGCCGGTCTGTCCGCGTTGCTGCTCTCCTCGCCGGTGCTCTACACGGTGCTGCGCATCGCCGGCGCCCTCTACCTCATCTACCTGGGCGGCACCATCCTCTGGGCCACCCGGCCACGGCGGGTGGCCCCGGCCGAGCAGCCGGTCACGGTTGGCGCGGGGTCGGGCGGCAACGGCACGGGTACGACTGCCGTGGAACCCCCCGCGGACGAGGAACCGCACGTGGCGCGGCGGTCGTTCATCATGGGGATCACCAGCCAGCTGCTGAACATCAAGGTGGTCATCTTCTACGTGTCGTTCGTGCCGCAGTTCGTCAAGCCTGGCGACGGTGCGGCGGCCCGGACGGCGGTGCTTGCCGCGACGTTCATCGGCCTCGCGGTGCTCTGGTGGGCCTGCTACATCCTGCTCATCGACCGGCTGCACCCCTGGTTGACCCGCCCGTCCGTGCTCAAGGTGATCGAGCGGCTGACCGGCGTGATCCTGATCGTCCTCGCGATCCGGATCGCCCTCAGCTCCTGAGCAAGGTGTTCGGCGGGCCGACGGGCGTCGGGTGCCGCGATTGCGTTGATCGAGGCCTCGCGGGCACTGCTAAAGTCGGCCGGCCTGGTGAGGGGGAGTCGGCGATGGCGATGGCGACAACGTTCCGTGAAGCACTCTCGCAGTTGCTCAAGGCGCGCTTTCCCATCCTCTACGTCGAGTCGTACGAGGAGCACCGGGTCATCCAGGAGGTGACGGCGGTGGCCCGCGACGCGGACCTCGTGCGTACCCCCCGGTCGGTGTGGACATGGTCAGCCACGGAAGGGCTGGTACAACCGGACGGCAACCCGCGCAAAGGCACGACGGACCCGGAGGACGCGCTCACCGCGGCGCTTCGGATCGACGAACCCAGCGTGCTCATCTTCAAGGACCTGCACCCGGCGCACGGAGGTGGTGAACGGCCCGGAAGCCCGGGTGTGATCCGGCGTCTGCGGGACGTGGCGGTGGCCTTCAAGTCCGGTCCGGTCGCTCGCGCGTTGGTGCTCGTCTCTCCCGTGCTGCGGATACCCGTCGAGTTGGAGAAGGACATCACCATCGTCGACTTCGCGCTCCCGAGCGACGCGGAGATCCGGTTGGTGCTCGACGGGATGATCGCGGCCAACTGTGCCAGCGGCCGGATACAGATGGGGCTTGACGACATCGGCCGGGAACGGCTCGCCAAGGCGGCCCTTGGCCTCACGCTCCAGGAGGCCGAGAACGCCTTCGCCCGCGCGATGGTCAACGACGGCGTGCTCGACCTCGACGACATCGCGGTGGTGCATGAGGAGAAACGGCAGACGGTACGCAAGTCAGGGCTGCTGGAGTTCGTCGACGTCAACGTCGACCTGGCCGACGTGGGCGGGCTGGAGAATCTGAAGCGGTGGCTCGCCAAGCGGGACAATTCCTGGCTGGCGGAGGCGGCGGAGTACGGGCTTCCCGCGCCCCGGGGTGTGCTGATCACGGGCGTACCCGGCTGCGGGAAGTCGTTGACGGCGAAGGCCGTCGCCGCGACCTGGGGGTTGCCGCTGCTCCGGTTGGACGTCGGCCGGGTCTTCTCGGGGCTCGTCGGGTCGAGCGAGCAGAATCTCCGCAACGCCATCCGGACGGCGGAGGCGACCTCACCATGCGTCCTCTGGGTCGACGAGATTGAGAAGGGCTTTCCGGCGGGCGGTGCCAGCGGCGGCGACTCGGGCACCTCGTCACGCGTCTTCGGTACGTTCCTTACCTGGCTCCAGGAGAAGACGAAGCCGGTCTTCGTCATCGCGACGGCCAACAACATCGAGAGCCTGCCACCGGAGATGTTGCGCAAGGGACGCTTCGACGAGATCTTCTTCGTCGACCTCCCGACCAGCACCGAGCGCGTTGCCATCTGGTCCGTCCACATCGCGAAGCGCCTGACCCGCCCCGCTGTCGCCGGTGGTGTCACCGTCGACGACCCTCTGCTCAAGGAACTCTCCGTGCTGAGCGAGGGCTATGCGGGCGCGGAGATCGAGCAGGCGGTGATCGCCGGTCTCTTCGACGCTTTCTCAGAGCGACGCCCGTTGCGCAAGGACGACCTCGTGCGCGGTGTGGCGAACATGGTGCCGCTGAGCGTGACCCAGGCGGAGCGGATTGCGGCTATTCGCGCCTGGGCGGAGGTACGCACTGTCGCGGCCACTGCTGCCGAGGACTGGGACCTGCGTGGGCGTGCCGGCACACCCAATCCGCCCACCGTTGCCAACCGACCAGGCGATCCGCCACCTCGTGGCGGCGGTGAAAGATCAGTCGAATTCTGATGCTCCCTTCGCGAACGAGAGGGCTGGTCCCTTGAGCGTCTCACTGCTGCTCGTGCCGCTGGCCGTGGCGACCGTCGCCGCCGTTCGCGGCGCCACCGCCGACCGCGATGAACGTGGCCACATCATCTGCCAGGTGCAGACACGGATGCGGGACGAGGTGTTGCTGACCGCTGCCCTGCGCGAGACCGACGCGGTCGTCACCGTCGACGGCCAGGGGATCGTCGCGGCCTGGGACCGCGTGCAGGCGAACTTCCAGCGCGGAGAGAACGACGTGTGGTCGGCGCACCTGACCGGTGAGGTCGACGAGCAGCGAGCCGTCGACATCATCCGCGCCGTGGACGCCGGATACGGGCGGCAGGTCCAGCGCGCCGTCCTCGACCGGCTCCGGGAGCGAGCTCCGGCCGCCGGACTTCGGCTGGAGTCCGAGACCGTCGCCGACGATGCGAGCGTACGGATGGTCTTCGCGGTCGAGGGGCGGCAGTCATGACGGAGAAGCCGCAGATCGTGTTGACGGTGGCGACCGACGGCATCGTGAGCGCCGAGACCAGAGGTGTGGTGGGTAGCGGCTGTCTCGACTACATCAGCGTGTTGGAAGATCTACTCGACGCGCGCACCGTGGAGAGCGCATACACCGCCGACTACACCAGGACCACCGTGAACGCGCGGAACCTTCAGGAAGATCTCGATGTCGAACGTGCCTAACGGGGCGTGGGCCGCTCCACCGCCTCCCGCGAACCCGGGCGCGAGCCTGTGGTGGCGGATCCTGCACAGCTGGTGGCTGCTGCTTCCCCTGGTCGGTATGGGCTGCCTGGGGGGAGCGGGCTTCCTCTACGTGGGGCTCCGCGCCCGACGTGCGACCTGGTGGATACCGGGCATCGTCTATGCCGCTGCCGGTATCGGCGCGTTCGTGTTCCTGGACGGTTCGGGCAAGCGGACCACCGTGGGCGGCTGGGCAGCCGGCGCACTTCTAGCGATCTGGGTGGCGAGCATCTTTCACGCCTGCCTCATCAACTCGGCCTGGCTGCGGTGGCAGGCAAACCACGTGCCCTGGTACGCGCAACCGACGGCACCGCCGCCCGTCTGGACAGGTGGCCCCTATTCTCCGGCTCCGGCGGGAGCACCGTTCTACCCGCCGACGCCCGCGCCGCCCGCGGTGGCGGGCGTCATCCCGACCCCCGACGCCTACTACGGTCCAGGTCCCACGGCGGCGCCGCAGCAGGCACCAGCGGCGATACCGCAGCCCGCTGGCACTGCGGCAGTGCCCCCGTCGATCGACGTCAACGCCGCGACACCCGCGCAGCTCGCCGCGCTCCCGAACTTCCACCCGGCCCGGGTGCACCAGGTGATGACCGAACGGCAGGCACGCCGGGGCTTCGGCAGCGTGGAGGAGTTCGCCACGGCGGCGAACCTGGCCCCGCACGAGTTCGCCCACGTCAGGCACCTGCTGACCTGCGCACCGCCGCACCCGGGGTCGCCGCCCGCCCAGTCGCCGCCGTTACCCCACGGCCGCGTACTCGATGTCTGATGGCGGTCCCCGCCCGCTTCCCTCCGCATCGGGGCTGGTGTCGGTAGCACGGTTCCTCGCGTCGACACGGGCCGAAGGACCGGGCGAGCGCACGGCGGTCTGGGTGCAGGGCTGCACGATCCGATGCGCCGGCTGCTTCAACCCCCACATGTGGACCTTTCGGGGCGGTGAGGGGCTTGCACCGGACGACCTGGCAGCCCGCATCCTCCACACCGGCACCGACGGGTTGACGCTGCTGGGCGGGGAGCCTTTCGACCAAGCCGCGGCGCTTGCCGAGGTCGCGACCGCTGTACGCCGAGCCGGTCGGTCGGTCATGACCTTCACCGGCTACACCAGCGAGCAGCTGCGGGAGGCCGTCGCCGAGGGCCGTGAGGATGTCGCCGCGTTGCTCGGCGAGACGGATCTGCTCGTCGCCGGCCCGTTCCTGCGGGACCGCATCGACACCGTCCGGCCGTGGGTGGGGTCGGCGAACCAGGAGTTCATCGCGCTGAGCGACCGCTTCCCGCACCTGCTCGACGACGTGCGACGCGAGCACGACCGCATCGAGATCAGCGTCGACGCCTCCGGTCAGATCGCCGTCAACGGGTGGGCGGAGCTGGAACTGCTGGACGAACTGCTGAGCTCCCTGGGCCGCAACCCGCCTGCTCGGCCGCCTCGGGGGGCCAGCCCGACTGCATAGGCGAGGCCGGCCGCCCCGGTCGTTCCGGGACTTCTGCCGCGACCGGCTGGCCGGCGGGCTGTCGACATCGGACGACCCTTCGTCATCGCGGGTCTGACCTGGCCTGTCCCGCGTCGTCGGCACTGCGCGGCCGCGTCAGCGTTGCCGCCACACCTGGAACGTCTGCTGGAGCCGCCAGGTCCCGTCGGGCTGTCGTGCCTCGTTGCGCCAGCGGAACTCGTCGGCCTCGATGTCGGAGAAGGTCCAGCGCAGATCGTCACCGTCGAGCACGATCTCGTCGGCGACGCGGGACGCCAGGAATGTGTGCGTCCGACGTCGGCCCGGCCCCACCCAGGTCGAGCGCCAGATCCCCGCACCGGCTGTGGGATCCGGGAATCGCAGGCTGACGCCGTGCTCGACGCCGGGCAGGATCCACACATCGGTGGTTGCCGACCCGCCCAGCGCGTACCCGAAGTGCCACTCGCCTCGACGGACCGTCGAGGTGCCCTCGGGGTCGTACTCGGTGCAGTCCAACAACCAGGACCCGGCGAACTGCCCGAACAGGCTGAGGTCGACGCCTTCGGCGGGCCCGTCCGCGAGGAAGGCGGCAGCGACGGCGGCGGACGGATCGATCACCATGCCAGAACGATAGTCGCACCGTGACGTCGGCACGGCGCGCAACAGTCGTTGACGCGGACGATCATCACGACTCACCGTCACGGCGAACGGCAGCCAGCGCACCGGCGATCGCGGTTCCGAATCCGATGGCCATCAGTGGCATTCCCATCCCGAAGGGCAGCTCACCGACCCAGTCGATGCTGGTGCGCTCCGGCAGCGTGCCCAGGCTCACCGCGACCACGGCACCGGCGAGGAACATCCCGGCCACCGTCGCGCCGGCGGCGAACAGGGCGAGTTCCACCGACCGGCCGGCCCAGAGGCTGGCGCAGATGGCGATCACGAGGAACACCACTACCCACCAGGTCCAGCCGCCCTCCTTCTCCAGGTAGCCCCAACCCGAGTACCACCACTGGCGGCGAGGGCTGCCACGGAACCACGGGGTCAGGTAACCGAACAGTGCGGTAGCGGTGCCGATCAGAAGCAACCCATTGGGTTGCGGGCGGTACCAGCGAGGGGTGTCGTCCATGGTCCAGGAAACTAGCAGCCCTGATCATCGGCGCAGGTCGGTGATCGTCGCCCTGCCGGCCCTGCCCGGCGTCCCCTGGGGACGCCGGGCAGGTGCGTGTCCGCGAACTGTCGATCAGGCGCGGCGGAGCTGGAGTACCGCCACGCGGGCATCGTGGCCGTCGACATTCATGGGGATGACCTTGCGTTTGCGGAGCTGGATCTGCACCCCGTTGGTGCCCTGGAGCCAGCCGATCTGGTCGATGCCGGTAGCGAAGGCGCGCGTCTCCTTCGCCGGGAAGAGCTTCGGCATCGGGTCGCGGTTGGTGTCACCGGTCCAGATCACCGGGTAGCCACGGGCGTTCCAGCTGGCGATCCGGTCGTGGAGGACGTCGAAGTGGCGGGCCCACCGGTTCCTGCGCCACGCCTCCTCCGGATCGGTCCTGCCGTTGTGGGCGCCGGCGACGAAGTGCGTGTTGAGAAAGGCGAACTGAAGGGCCGCGTCGTCGTGCGCGGCCAGGAGAACCTCGGAGATGACGCGGTTCGGCGAGACATGTGCCTTGCCCTCGTGGACGGCCGTGACGTCGGCGCGGAGCACGTCGTACACCCGGGGCACGGAGATGGGTACGCGGTGCCCGCCGTCGTCCAGGTGCACGTTGCGGTAGCGGGGGCCGAACTGGCCGTTGATCCAGCCCTTCTCCTTCGTGTCGCCGTCTCCCTCACCGATCTCCTGCCAGCCGACCAGGGGAAGGTCCTCGGGGCCGGTCAGGCGCAGAGCGTTCCGGACGGCGGTGATCGCGGCCTTGCGCTGGCCGAGGTTGGTGCGGCCGATGTTGGCGGTGACGACGCCGAGGTCGCGCCAGGCGGTCGCCGCGCCGGCCGGTTCGGCGAAGGTGAAGGCACCGGTGGTGCCGGCGAGGACGACGCCACCGGCGACGCCGAGGGCCTGCCGTCTGCTTATCGGATTCATTCGATCCTCTCTGGGGACTGTCCGTCGGGCGAGTGAGGTGTGGGATCGCTGACTACGAGACGAGGAAGCCGCTGGTGGGGCGGGTCAGCACGCCTGTCATCGGGAACCGGGGGCCGCCGTCCCACCAGTGCCAGACCACCCGGGCGGTGCCGTCGGCGGCGCGGAAGACGTCCATTCCGCCGGGCCCCTGGTGATTGCCGGGCAGGCCCCGGATCGGGTTCAGCCCGGCCGTGCCGGTGAAGCCGAAGAACGGACGGGTGACACCTTCACGGATGGGGGTGCAGCGGGAGCTGGGCAGCGGGGTCGTGCCGCAGTTCGCGATGCCGGTGGAGTATCGGGCGCTGTCCCAGTTGTTGCCCGAGTACATCAGGTACCACCTGCCGTCGGCCTCCTTCCACATCGACGGGTTCTCGACCACGTGGGTGCCGCCGTTGATCTTGGCGGAGTCCCAGGTGATGTCGGCGCTCTTGAGCATGTCCCGCCGGGTGTCCCAGATCGCGCGTCCCTCGCCGTCGGTGCGCACGGTGGAGATGCCGGTCCCCGCGCCGGTGGTGATGGCGTCGTCCCGATAGGTGACGTACAGGTTCCCGCCGCCCACGAACGGGTTGGCGTCGAGCGCCCACCGGCCCGCGTCGGGGCACGCCCATTCGCCCTGGTTCTGGAAGGGGCCACGGGCGCTGTCGGCGACGGCCCGCCCGATGCACTTCTGGCCGGAGCCCTTCCGGGACGCCGTGTAGAACATGAAGAACCGGTCGCCGAAGCGTGCGACGCCGGGTGCCCAGACCGACCCGCCGGGCTCCGCCCAGCCACCCGGGCCGGAGGGCAGGGCGTCGTGCGACGCGCAGTTGGTCATGCCGACGCTGTTGCCGGAGCCGTGGACGAGGACGGGCACGTACAGCTTGCCGGTGGCGCCGCAGCGCGCGCCGGTCCCGGCGCCGACCGTGGTGCCGTAGGTGACGTACGAGCCGTCCTTCGCCAGCACGGTGTCGGGGTCGGCGAGCGGGAACGTGGACGTGCTCGCCAGGGTGGCGAAGTCGTCCTGGGGCACCGCGCCGGCGGGCGGCGCTCCCGTGGTCGCGACCAGTGCGGCCGCCGCGAAGGCGACGATCGCCCCGCGCTTTCGGAGAGATTTCATCATCGGGCAGCCTTCTTCGAGATGGGTGGGTTCGCTGGGGCGGTTCCACCGGTCCGCCAGCAGCACCGCAGTGCCGAAGGCCCTCCGGCCGTTAGTCCGGGTCACGATGACCCTGGTTCGCTCCGCGCCGGCCGCTCGGGCGGTGCCCGCGTCGGCCTAGCCGAGGAATTTCGCCGTCACCGCGTCGGTGACCGGTGCCGGCTCTGCCGTGGGAGGTGCGGTCGCATGGAACCTCCCTATCGACGATCATCGCTGTTGTTTGGAGGCTATCGAAGGGTGTGAAAATTGTCTACGAACCTCGGTGACTTGATGAAGGATCTGTGCATCGAGACGTACCCGGAACCGACCTTCCGGCGGTCGGCGGGCGGCGATTCATCCGACATGGCGCTGTTCTTCGGCGCCCGCAAGCCCGCCGCCGCGCTGGCCGAGATCGCCGCGCTCAACGCGTCCAACCTGGTGTTGCTCGGCCGCGCCGCGCGTGCGGACCGCCTGGCCGGTGCCGCACTGGCTCCGTACGCCGCATGGACCCTCTTCGCCACAGTGCTCAACGGCACCATCGTGGGCCTCAACAGAGGCAGGTGAGCCGGCCGCCGGACGGCATTCCGCCGGCCCGGCGCGAGCGCCACGTCGCGCTTGGCGCGAGCCATGACGTCAACGACCGTCGCTTCCGTTGCGACGTACCCGCACACCTTGGCAGCGGGGCGCGCCTCCGCTACCGTCCATGGAAACGCTCCCATGAACTTAGATACATCGATGTGATCAGGAGGAAACACGTCGTGGCTACCCTGTCCTCGCTACGCCGCAGATCGGTGGCCGCCAGCGTGGCTGCCGTCGCGGGTGCCGCCGTCGTCGGGGCCTGCCTCGCCGTCGGCAGCGCCTCCGCAGGAACGCTGTCCGGATCGCTCTACCGTGACCCCACGTCGGCTGTCGTCCGCTGGGTCGCCGCCAACCCTGGCGACTCGCGTACCGCCGTGATCCGCGACAAGATCGCGAGTCAGCCGCAGGCCCGATGGTTCGCCAACTTCAACCCGTCGACAGTGCAGGCCGAGGTCTCCGAGCACATCAGCGCTGCCAACGCGGCCCAGCAGATCCCGGTGCTGGCGGTATACGAGATCACCAACCGGGACTGCGGCGGGGCCAGCGCGGGCGGGGCACCGGACCTCAACCAGTACCAGACGTGGGTGTCCAACTTCTCCAGAGGGCTGGGCAACCAGACCGTCATCATCATCCTGGAGACCGATTCGCTCGCCCTGCTGACCTGCTTGAGCAGCGCTGAGATCAACGCGCGCAACCAGGCGATCACGACTGCCACCCGGACCATCAAGTCGGGCAACCCCAACGCCAAGGTGTACCTCGACGGCGGCCACTCCACCTGGAACAGCGCAGGTGAGACGGCAAACCGGCTCCGCGCGGCCGGCGTGCAGTACGCCGACGGCTTCTTCACGAACGTGTCGAACTACAACTCCACCTCCAGCGAGGCGAACTTCGGCCGGGCCGTCATCTCCGCCCTCAACGGCATGGGCCTCTCCGGCAAGCGCCAGGTCATCGACACCAGCCGCAACGGTGGCGCCAGCGGTGACTGGTGCGGCGACGACAACACCGACCGGCGCATCGGGCAGTACCCGACGACGAACACCGGCGACAGCAACATCGACGCGTACCTCTGGGTGAAGCCGCCGGGTGAGGCGGACGGCTGCCGCTACACGGCCGGCTCGTTCCAGCCCGACCTGGCCTTCAGCCTGGCCAACGGCGCGCCCAACCCGCCGCCGACGACCGCTCCTCCGACGACCCCGCCGCCGACCACGGCTGCCCCCACCACCCCGCCGCCGACCACGGCTCCCCCCACCACGCCGCCTCCCACCACGCCGCCGCCGACCGGTAACGGCTGCTCCGCTTCGGTGGTGCTCAACCAGTGGCCCGGCGGCTTCACCGCGAGCGTGACGGTCACCGCAGGCTCCGCGGCCATCAACGGCTGGACCGTGACCATCGCGCTGCCCGGCGGCGCCGCCGTCACCAGCACCTGGAGCGCCCAGGCCAGCGGTAACAGCGGAACCGTGCGGTTCACGAACGTGAGCTACAACGGACAGGTCGGCGCCGGCCAGTCGACCAACTTCGGCTTCCAGGGCACCGGCACCGGCCCGGGTGCGGCCACCTGCGCGGCCGCCTGACCCCCACACCACGGCGGGCCCGGCGCGGAGGAGCACCCTCCGCGCCGGGCCCGCTCCCGTCCCGAGGTACGTCTGCCCGCCAAGGGCAGGATTGGCCATACTTTTTCGGCGGCTCGTCCAGCCGGGCGGCGCGGGGCCGGTGCCGGTAGGTTCGGGTTTCGAGCACCTTCACTGTCGTCGTCTGGGGGCGCTGGCCACGTGTCGCAGATCGAGAAGATCACCGGTGAACTCCGCGCCTTGATGGCGGGGGTCGAACGCGCGCAGGGGCTGGCGGCCGCCGCCGACAGCCAGGCGCAGGAGGTGGCGTTGCGAGCGGCGGGCGCGGGCTTCGTCGCCGTGGCCGCAGGTGTGACCCGGATACGCAACGCGATCGCGGGCGTCCAGGGCGGCCTGGGAAGTCTTGCCGGGTCGATCGGTGAGGCGACGAAGGCCACAACGGCGGTGCCGAACGAGGCCAGTGCACAGGAGACGGTCGCCGGGCTGGCGCCGGTGCGGAGTGCAGTGGATGCCGCCCGTGAGGCGGCAGCCGGGGCCATCACCCAGATCGGCGAGGCGCAGCAGCTCGTCACAGTGGTCCTGCAGGGCGGGCAGCCCGGGCCGCTGTTGCAGGCGCTGGATGCCGTCAAGCAGGTCCTGATGCAGGTCGTTGCGCGTACCGGAGGGGCCGGGCAGGCCATCGACGTGGCGATCGCGCAGGCGCGGCAGTTGGGGGCGTCGGGAAACTGACGAGGCTGGCGGTCATCCATCGGCCAACTCCACCCCTTCCGAGCACGGTGATCCGCCTTCGACAGCGGCTGAAGGAACTGGCGGCCGTAATGCGCGACGATGCGATCATTCAGCTCGTTCGGCGAGACTGATGAAGGGGCGCAGATGGCTGTCGAGTACCAGCTGACGCTGGCGGGCGACATCCCACTCGATCAGGTGGCGGAACTGGCTGCTCCCGGAGCGGTCGAGACGTCCACGGCGTCCGGCGGCAGGATGCTCAGCGCCGACCTGAACGACGAGGACGGGTACGTCGTGGACATCACCCGTGGCCGGCACGGCTACTACGGTGCCCAGGACGACGGTGGCGCTCTGTGGCAGTGGGAGCCGGAGACCTACGTCGACGTCAGCTTCTACATGCGCAAGGACACTCTTGTCGACAAGGGCAAGCCCCACATGTTGGCGACAGTGGCCAGGGTCCTCGCCGCCAGGGCCGAGGATGCGGCCCTGACCTTCAACTACGACGTGCTGATGCTGACCCGCGTCGCGGGAGTCATCCAGAAGCACAACATGGACGGCTGGTACGACGACGACTACGACCGGATTCTTCACGTCTGACGGTCGTACGTCCTCGGCGGGCCACCGCGGCGAGGCTGCTCGACACGTCGCGCTGTCGCGCGGCGTCACCTCATAATCACGGGCCTCGCTCGTTTCAGGTTGGCGACCAACTCTTCGCGGCTCTGCCCGGGCACGGAATGGGTCCACGCGGTGTGCCGGGAGCGGAGCGCCACGTCTCGCTCAGCGGGCTGTTGTCCACGGTGTCGAACGGGCAAGCCGAGAGGACCACGACGGCGAGCAGGAGCCACCCGGTTCGAGTGCTTCTGGATACTGTTACGGGCCGCGCACGTCCTGCAGTCCGGCCAGGGTGCCCTCGTAGGCCGAATGTTTGGCTGACCAGCAATCCCAACTGCGGCAACCAGGGGAAACAATGCGGGAAGACGAACTGCGGGACCTGGTCCAGCGCAGCCCCTGGCTGATCCGGGCGCTGGGCGCCGTCCGGGACTCCGGCCTGCCTGACGCATGGATCGGCGCCGGCGCCATCCGCGACCTGGTCTGGGGCGAGCGGTACGGCGATGGATTCGACCCCTCGCTGGTGCGGGACATCGACGTCGTCTTCCACGACCCGACGGACCTGAGCCGCGACAACGATGACCGGGCAACCCAGCAGCTGGTGATGGCCTGGCCGGAGCCGCCATGGGAGGCGAAGAACCAAGCCGCCGTGCACACCTGGTACCCGGCCAAGTTCGGCGGCGGCCCGGTGACGCCGTTGCGCACCATCGCCGACGCGGTCGCCACCTGGCCGGAGTACGCCACCGCCGTGGCGATCCGCCTCGACGCGTACGACCAGATCGCGGTGTGTGCGCCGCACGACCTCGACGACCTGCTCGACGGTGTGTGGCGGCGCAACCCGACCAGGGTCAGCCCGGAGATCTCCCGGCAGCGACTGGCCCGCCATCGCCCCACCGAACGCTGGCCCGGCGTCCGCGTCGTGATGTGAGCCGGCGTTCGAAGCCCGCTGCCCCTGTCGATCCGCTGCTCGCAGGAGTGCCGTCATGGCGGCAGATGCGTGCGCCTGGCCCCATCTTTCCTCGACACGAGGTGAGCAGCGCCGGCCGGCGATCAGAGCTGCATTGCAATGTCGATCACCTGGATCGGCTCCTGCTTCCAGGCCGCCAGCAGACCGTTGACCACCTCGACCGTGTCTCTCCAGCCGGCACGGCCACTCAGGCCGGCGGCCAGCAGGCTCGGCGGGACCTGCCCGGCACGCAGCAGTTGCTGCCAGCCCGCGACGTCGAGCCGCACGTATTCCAGCGCGGGCAGCTCGCTGACGGCCGGAAGATTGGCGACGACGGCGGATTCGGTGACCACGGTGCGCAGCCGACGGTGGCCGGCCAGCGCGGACAGGTCAGCGGGCGCCGTTCCGGCCCTGACGTACAGCACCTCGGTCTCCGGCCGGACATCGGCGAGCGTCTTGCTGGTGCGCGATCCGACCCGTAAGAGCAGCCCGCCTTCCGGACCCAGCTTCGCCAGGGTGGCGGGCCGCTCGGTGAGCAGCTCGGTCAGCGAGGGCGCCAGCCAGCGGGCGCCGGCCGACTCTTCGTGGTCGACGAACAGCACCTGGCCGAACGTCCCCTGCGGCCCGGGGGCGAGGTCGATGACGTAGAGGTTTCCGCCGCCGTCGTCTCCGACGACGAACCATGCAGGCGAGGCCGCCAACGGCTGCACCCGGCCGTGCGGGTCGGGTGCGACGACCTCGGTCGCGCCGTACGTCCAGGACAGGTATCGGGCCTGCGGTTCCAGGTAGGCTCGGGCGGCGGCGTCGGCCAGCGGCACGATTCGCATTCCATAAAAGCGTTCCTGGTCGGCAGGCTGCAGGACGAGGGTGCCCTCGGCTGCGGCGAAATAGAGCGCTCGGACGTCGTCAGGCAGCGCGACGCCGAGGTCCGCCTCCGCCCCGGCCACCTCCGACGGTTCGGCCGGCCGTGCGTCCGGCAGCAGATGTCGGACCAGCGCGTTGACGGTCGCCGCGTCGGCGCCGGCGGAAACGGCCACGTCGTAGCGGGTCGGCTCGCGGCGGTACGGCTCCGGGTGTGCTCCGGCGACCAGGTGCACGTTCTCCAGAAGATCGCTGCCCATCCCGAACGAAACCTGCGGCGCGCTCGGGACGATGCTCACCACCGCCGCCCCGGAGCGGGTCGTGACGCCGCGCACCGCGACGGCCTGTCCGCCGGTCAGCCCGGCCAGCGATCTGAGCATGTCCGTCGGCCGCTCACCTCGCTCCAGGCCCAGCCCGTGGAGGCGGTGGTCGCCGTCGTAGGTGATAGATCCGCCGAACGCGCCCGGGGCCATCGTGCCGCGGAACTCGGCCTCTGCTGCCTCGGGCGGCATGCTGCTGCGCAGCGCGGTGACGAACGGACGCCAGGCACCGGCCTGAAGCAACGTAGCGTCGATCATCGCCTGATCGTAGGCATCGGGTCGGACAACCCGACAGATTCTCCGGTTCGTTTCTCGTAGTCCCACCGCCCCTCACCCGCAGAACCTGCTCCGGGTGTGGTCCTGGGCTGGGAGAACAGGGATGCGGCTAGCGTGGGTGAACGCGGGGCCACCCCTTGCCACCCCAGGTCGCGAGACTGTGCCCTCGCGCCTCGTAGCTCAGGGGATAGAGCATCGGTTTCCTAACCCGACGCCCCGCGTGTAGCCGCAGGCTGATGACCTGCGGCTTCTCTCTTTTCGGGCCTCCTGCCCAGTCGCACGCGCGCGCCGCTGTGATCGCCTGCTGAAGATCAGCAGAGGGGTATAAACGCTGCTCAGTGCCACTTCTGCATGGCTCGCGGCCTCGCTGCTTCGGCGACGTCCGAGTGCCCCGCCGGCTCATGGCAGCCTCATGTCAGGTGTGGACTCCGACCGAGCTTGTTGCCGAGAGTTGGCAACTGATCGACGGCGCGTCTGGCACTGGTCAGCGGGTCTTTTTCGTTGCTCGCGTGCGGGGTGGGGTCAGCAGGTCGGCGATCGCGGCGATGGCGGACGGCACGAGGCGGTAGTAGGCCCAGACGCCGCGCTTGTCACGCTCGAGCAGGCCGGCCTCGGTGAGGATCCGCAGGTGGTGGCTGACGGTCGGCTGGGAGAGTCCGAGGGGCGCGGTGAGGTCGCTGACGGATGCCTCCCCCTGCGGTGCGGACTGGATCAGGCTGAGCAGTCGCAGCCGGGCCGGGTCGGCGAACGCCTTGAGCACTCCCGCGAGCCGTTCGGCATCGGCGCGATCGATCGGCTCGCCGGCGAGGGGCGAGATGGCGGGCGTCGCACTCTTCATAGTTCCCACGTCGTGCATCGTTGCAGCTGACACCGTCGATCGGCTGGTGAACGAGGGCAGGATCACGGTGAGTTCGTGTGCGGGTCCACCGCTTCTGTCGTCTCGGCATGATGATCTACGGGTCGAGGGAGGTGTCTCGGGTCGCCGAGACCACATGGGTCACCCTGCGTCCGGTGCGGTTCATGCCGGACGACGTCGACGGTCGGGTGCTGTTCGGTGTGGACACCCGTAAGGCCGCCGGCGGTGCCGGTGAGGGTGTGGCGGCAGACTGGCCGGCCCGCTCCCGGCTGAGGTCGTCGGGCGATGAGCCGGCCGCCCGCCAGAGCGAGAGTCCCCCGTCCCCGGGTCGGTCCTGGTAGCCCGTACTCCTGCTTGTCGCATCTCTTCGCATCCCGGCCGTCGGCCGGGATGTTGCTGTTCGTGGCCGGCCGCCGGTGCCCGCGCGCGCGGGCACCGGCGGCCGGCAGGGTCCGACCATGGGCAGCGGCGGACGGACGACGTGGGTGCCGGGTGGCGCACCGCTCGTGGCGCCGACGACGTGGCGTTGTTGTCGGAAAAGATCACCGCTGCACGGGTGACCGCGCTGCGACACGCGGTCGCCGCGGCAGCCCGTTCGGCGCGGCCGGTGCCGGTTGCGGTGTGGAGGGCGTCGAGGACGGTGAGGAGGCCGCGCATCTCGTCGAGGGGAGCGGCGTCACCCACTGTGAGCGCGTCCACGATCGCCAGGCGTGCCGGGTTCGCCGAGCGCGGAGTGGATCCCGGCGCGCCTCCGCAGGGAAGCAAACTCAGTGGCCAGGTCCACACACCGCATCGGATCGACGACGGATCATGTGCTACGGTAAGCGAGTTGCAGTTTTGATTTCCGTAGACGTTTTCCGGCGCCTGATGGGGCATCTGAAACCCATCCAGGCGCTTTTCGTTTTTCGTGTCGTTTCGACGCGGGTGATCAACGCGGCGGCGTAAGGGTCCGCACAGTGCGGCCTTTAACAGCCTGCGAAGGAGCAGACATGACCACAGGCACCGTGAAGTGGTTCAACGCCGACAAGGGCTTCGGCTTCATCAGCCCGGACGACGGCGGCGCCGACGTCTTCGCCCACTTCTCCGCGATCTCGGCGAGCGGCTTCCGCAGCCTCGACGAGAATCAGAAGGTGGAGTTCGACGTCACCCAGGGCCAGAAGGGCCCGCAGGCGGAGAACATCCGCCCGCTCTGATCCACATTCTGTGAGCGGCGGCCCGACTGGTTCAGCGGGCCGCCGTTCGGCGTCTCATGCGCTCACCACGCCATCGCGAAAACCGTCTGATCAGCAGAAGGCCGGTCATCTCGGTGTGGAGCCAGCTCAGCATTGGCCCCGTGCTCTCCTCCCTGGATCGATTCGGACCTCGGGCGCTAGTCTGCCAAGCATCGACCCTTATCTCTAGCGAGCCGGATTCCGCCTCGCCGCCGCCCTGACGGTCGAGGCACGTACGGTCGCGGTCAGGTGGAGCACACCATGATCGGACTCGACGCCTTACCTCCTGATGACGTTCAGACAGTCGGGACCCGGGGTGTACGGCGTTACATCCTGAAGGGTTGATGACTATGACGACGACCTACTCCGGTCCTGCGAGGCTGATCCTGGTCGACGGCGCCTGCATCTCCGGCATGGCTTCCCTCAGTACCAACCACCGCGGAGGACTCAACGGCTGGGGCGGCACGTTCCGTCCGGACGAGATCACGACAGACCTTCGCAACGCAGTCCAGGGGCTGCAATTGGAGCTGCCCTACGATCGGGTGGGGACAGTCGACGTCACCGGCATACGCAAGCTACTCGCCACGCAGGTATTGATGTCGTTGGTAGGCCGCGGACCCGCACCATTCTGATCGTACGCCGCTATATCGCCGCCCCGACGCGGTCAATCGGCACGGGGGCGCGGAGACCCCGGTCGAGACGCTGGTCGACGTGTTCCTGCACGGCGTGGTCGATCCTGCGTCCGCTGCCGCGTGAACCGCGGCCACCGAATCTGGGGTGTGGTCGGAGCCGTTGGCATGGCCGCAGCACTGTGGATGGTCGCCGTCCCGCTGCTGGGGCACCGGCTCACCGTCACCGGTGGGCCACCCGGGCGGGAAAGACTGGAAATCGGTCTTACTCCGGTCGTGATCGCCGCGCTCGCCGCCGCCCTGGCTGGCTGGGCGCTGCTCGCTCTCCTGGAGCGGGTGCTGCCCCGGTCCGCGCGGCTCGTCTGGACGATCACCGCGCTCGGGGTCCCTGCTGGTGCCCTTTGCGCCCCTAACGGCCTCCGGTATGGACGTCGCGACCCGGGTCATCCTCGGTGCTCTGCACGTGGCGGTAGCGACCGTGCTGATTGCGATCATGACCCGCACCGCCGCTCGCACCGCCCTCAGTACGGTCACCGACGCGTCGGACACGGACGAGATCAGCGCTGATGGCAAAGCGGGCATGGCTCACTTCGGACGATCGACAAAGCGTAGAAACCTCGATGATCATCTGAACGGGTCAGGCCCGCCCTGCTACCACCAGCAAGGGCGCGTCTCTACACCAACCAAATCAAGCCGGGCACCCCACGACTTTGCCGGGGCCCTGCGCCTGGCACACCCGCCAGGCCCGGCAACCGGGCCAGATATCGTCACCCCTGCCCGGCCAGCGGCAGGTAATCACCGCTCCGTCAAAGCGGGAAGCTCACATCGATGATGTGTGACCTGGCCCATCCTGTCTGGGTCGCCGCAGTGTGAACCATGCTGTCGAGTCCGCGTCGCAACAGGTGTCCACAAAGGAAGCGATCGTGTGATCGCTGGGTGGAACCGCCGGTTTCATTCTGGGCACCTTGGGAGATCGAACTTATGACAGTGACGTTGTCACGCGGCCGGAAGCCTGTCGCAATTGCGGCAGTCTTGACCGCGTTAGCCCTGACCACCGCGTTGGCCGTGCTCCCGGCTACCGCCAGCGAGGGCGAGGGCCAGGTTAAGGGCACCGGTACCGTTGCCGATAGCAGAGAATCAGATGGTTCAACGGCGGGTCTCGAGCACATGCGGCGGCAGCACCCGCTGGTTGAGGCGGCCAAAGCCATACGAATCGAGGTTGAGCGTCGCGGGTACGCTTCGCAGTACGCCAGCATCGTATTGCGCGATACCGACCATGTCGACCTGTATTGGAAGGGTGCGGTGCCGGCGGCCGTGCGCCGCGTCGTGAACAAGGCGTCGGAGACAGCGCCAGTGCAGGTTCACTCGGCCGCGTACTCGATCGCCGAGCTGCGCAACGCCTCACGGCAGATCGAGGCGAACTGGCGGGGCGAACCCGAAGACCTGTACGCGATCAAGGCGCAGCCCGATGGCAGCGGCCTGATCGTTTCCGCCGCCGCGTCGGCGACCGCCGACCGTGCAGCTTCACTGCCGGACGTCGGTGTGTCACTTACGATCGTCGACGAGGGGCCCATCAAACAAACGATCGACCGCGGAACCGATATCCCTCCGTGGGCTGGAGGCGCAAGGATCGTAAACGCATACCGGGGGAATGGTAGTTGCACGTCCGGATTCGGTGTCCGCAACTCCGCGGGCGCCCAGTACATCCTGACCGCAGCACATTGTGGAATTCCCGGAGATCGATTCCAAAGTGGCACCGGCACTCTCATCGGTTACATGGGGCCATGGCAACACGTGCACGACGTAGCACTGGTACCGACCTCGAGGGCCGACGCCTACATCTACTCCGGCTGCTACAACTGTGGTGACTCCAGGCCGGTCGGCGGCTGGGAGCACACCTTCGTAGGGGAGTACCTCTGCCAGTCCGGCCAGGCAACTGCCCGAGACACCGGCGACGAACTCTGCGACCTCATCGTGAGGGGTTTTCACACAGATGGCCGGGGTGCTGTCGAGGCGCAGCAGCGATCTGGCTTGCAAGGCTCTCGTCCCGGCGACAGCGGCGGGCCGGTGTACTCGATTCATGAGAACCAGGCGATCGCCAAGGGTACTACGATCGGCGTCGGAGTGAATCGCCCTTCTTTGATGATCTTCCAGGACTTCGCGACCGCATTCGAGGACTTTGGTGGCATCGTTCCAGTCACGTTTTAGGTCGCCCGCGATAACGGCCTGACCATTGGCCGAGCACTGAATGCCGTCGCCCGGGCGCATCCTGGGCGACGGCATTTCTTGTACCGCCGGCGCAGGCTGCCCTGTTCTTCCTCGCCAGTTACACGCTGGTGATGACGGGGGGGCGCGCGTCCGTCGAGCAAGGTGCATCGAGCCAGGTGTGGGCGATGCCGGCGCGAGCCGATGGGTGCCAGCGCAGCATCTGGCCACATGGCCTCCCGTAGCGCCGCGGCCCAGCCCAGCCGGTACCAGAATCAGGCGATTCGGGAGTAGGCCAGGGCCCCGGCAAAGTCGTGATCATATCCGGCTTGGGTTGACCAGAGTAGAAGCGCCTCGGTTGGCGGCAGCAAGGCGGGCATCGCGTGTGGTCATCGGCCACCCCGACCGGCCGAGACAGCGCAGGTCAACGCGGGCCACTCCCTGCCACCCCGGGTCAACCCGCAGGTCGCTAGACTAGGCCCTCGCGCCCCCGTAGCTCAGGGGATAGAGCATCGGTTTCCTAAACCGTGTGTCGCAGGTTCGAATCCTGCCGGGGGCACCAGGTCAGAGCCGTGACTAACGATCACTATCCCGCCTCCCGGGGCTTGCGTGCCCGATCGCGCCGCCGCTGACCTGCTCACGTCAACGCGGCCCGCAAACCGCCGCGCCGGCCCGGCCCGGCTCCGGCCTGCTGGTGACCTCCGGCTATCAGCCTCGACCGTCATCGTGGGACGTAGCCGGTTGCGGAGTGGACCAACAGGCGGAAGCTCATCGGAACGCGCCATGCCGCAGCGGAGCCAGCATCAGCCCTCCATCGGGAACAGGACAACGATGAACGTGGAGCAGCCCCGTACGTCGTCACCTCACCGTTGAACCTGCTCCATGCCCGGCCACCGGCGCAGCGCCCGCTCGGCCTCGTCGGTCATCGGCACCACCCAAGCGTCCCGTGGCCGGGTCACCGCCCGCCGATGCTGCTTGGTGGCGTCCGCCGAGATGGACAGGTCGATGCTGTCCACTCCCACCCGGTACGCCCACGCGATCGGCTGGTGGAAGACGGTCCCGAAGTACACGGGCGCGCCGTCGCTGGCGACCGCGTCGAAGCCGCCCTGCCGGATGTACGCCGACCGGCCGTGCCGGACGATGGAGGCGAAGGCGACGAGGCGGCCGTCGAGGTGTGCCCTTACCAGTAGGGCGTCCTCGCCGAGGTGCCGCAGGTAGGCCTCGTGCAGCGCCCGCGCCTCGGTGTGTCGGTAGTGGTGCCCGTACTTCTCGTACTGGTCGAGTTCCAGCGGCAGGATCTCGTCGAGATCGTCGGAGGTGAGGGGGCGCAGTTCGATGGTGACGCCCGCGTGGGCGAGTTTGCGTCGCTCGGCGTTGACGTTGGTGCGCCGCCGGTTGGGCATCGACGCCAGCCAGTCGTCGAAGCTGGTGCCCGGTAGGTGCAGCACGTTGAGGCCTGGGGAGGGGAGGCGGACGGCGCCGTGCGCGCGGAACGCGGCGGCCAGGTCCTCGTCGTCGCGATCGCAGTAGAGGGCAGCGAGGGTGGCCGCGCCGGCTGCGGCGGCGGCCTGCGCGGCGGCACCCACCACCTGGGTCAGCAGTGTCCGGCGACGCGGCGCGGGGGCGTCGCAGAGGATCTGGCTGTGCCCGGGCCGCCGGCCGCCGAGCAGGTAGTTGGGGAGTACGGCGGGACCGGTCTCCAGGTCGGCGTGGGCGGCGAGGAACAAATCGAGCCGGCTGGCGGCCCACGGGTTGTCGTCGGCGTCGAAACGGTAGGCGGGAGCGTACGCGGCGTGGCCTTCGTCCTGCGTCCAGGCGTGGAAGGAGGCGTTCGGGTGCGCGTCCTGCTCCACCCGCAGCCACCGTTCGTGCAGGTAGAGATCCTGGCTGGTGCGGATCAGCGCCCACACCGAGGGCGGCAGGTCGGCAAGGGAAGTGGTCGTGGTGGCGGGAGCCAACTGGTCGGTGGTCATGTCGCGGGCACCTTCTCTCGTGGGGTGGCCAGGGTCATGGCGGCCCCGGCGACCACGACGAGGGCGCCGGCGACCGGGAAGACGAGGCGGGACGAGCCGAACCCGCCGATGAGGCCGGCGAGCCCCGACCCCAGCGGCAGGCCGCCGAACGCGAACATCCGGTAGGCGGCCGTCACCCGGCCGAGCATCTCGTCGGGCACGGCGCGCTGCCGGTACGAAACGGTGACGACGCTGATCAGCACCACGGCGCCGGTGGCGACGACACCGAGGGCGACCAGCGGGACCTGATCGGTCACGGCGGGCACGGCGAGCCCGGCCGCCAGCAGCACTGCCGAGGCGGCGATGCAGCGGCGTACGGGATACCGACGGGCCAGAGCCGGCGAAGCCATGCTTGTGAGCAGGCCGCCGATGCCGCCGACGGCCAGCAGCAGGCCGTACCCGCCGGCGGTCAGGCCCAGCCCGCCCGGTTCCAGCGCCAGGATCGGCAGGGCCACGTAGTAGGCGGCGAAGCCGCAGTTCACGGCGCAGCCACCGAGGGCGTACGACAGCAGGGGCCGGTCCCGCCACAACACTGTCAGTCCGGTGCGCAATGCCCGGCCGACGCTCTCCCGGGCCGCCGGCGGCGGCACGTGCGGGATCCGCAGGCCGAGCAGGGCGGTGAACGCGGCGAGGTACAGCGCGCCGACGGCGCCGAAGGCGGCGGCCGTGGCCGCGCCGGCGAGCACGCCGCCCAGGGCTGGGCCGAGGAACCGGTTGGCGACCGTCTCGGTCGCCTGCAACCGGCTGTTCGCCGCCTCCAGCCGTTCACCGGGCACCACCCGGGGGGTGCTGCTGTGCAACGCCGTATCGAAGATCGTCTCGCAGACGCCCAGGGTCAGTGCCACCGCGGCGAGCGCCGCGATGCTGCCCCAGCCCGCGGTGAGCAGCACGGCGAGCAACGCGAGGACGGCGAAGCGTACGCCGCTGACCAGCAGCAGCAGGCGACGTCGGTCGACCCGGTCGACGAGCACGCCGACATGCAGGGAGGCGACCAGCCATGGCGCGCGGGCGGCCATCAGCACCAGGGCGACGCTGCCCGCGCCGCCGCCCAGGTGCAGGGCGGCGACGGGCAGGGCGACCTGGTAGATCCCGTCGGCGAGGGTGCCGGCGCCGAACGCGCCCCACAGCCTGGTGAACGGCCGGTTCCCCGTCGCCGTCGAGGGGGGCAGCGACGCCACCGCGGTGCTGCTCATCGCGCCACCGGCCCGGCGAGTGCCTTGCTGTCCAGCCGCTCGACGAAGCGGGCACGGTCCACCACCGCGCGGATGTGCTCGCCGGTGAAGACGACGTCCCGGTCGTCCTCGGCGGTCACCTCGAAGTGCAGCAGCTTCTTGTCGACCCGGGTGAGGCGGGCGTGCAGGCGTACCGTCCAGCCCTGTGGGGTGGCGGCCAGGTGGGTGGCGGTGTGGCCGTACCCGACGGTCATCTCGCCCTCGGCCAGGTGGTCCTCGACCACCCGCATGGCGGTGATCTCGGCCAGCCAGAGCAGCACCGGCGTGGCCAGTACCGGCAGGTCGTTACCCCAGTTCGTCGCGCAGTCGGCGACCTGCACCACGTGGGTGTGGGTGGCGCTCGTCCCGACGTCGATCGGTCGCATCGTTCACCGCCCCCGGTTGCTCAGCATCTGGTTCAGGATGTTCTTGCGCTGCATCTCGGACGTCCCGCCCGCGATCAGGGTGCCCAAGGCGTCCTGGAGGTCGCGGGTGGTGTCGCCCCGCATGTAGCCGAGGTGCCCCCGCAGCCGCATCAGGTTCTGCGCGGACTCGACGAGCCCTTCGGAGCCGAGCAGCTTCGCCACCGAGCAGCGCAGCGAGGCCTGCGGGTCGCGGCGCACCAGAGCCTCGATGCCGGCGAGGGCGAGGGCCCGGGACACCTCGATCGCGATGCGGATGTCGGTGAGCCGGCCCTGCACGTACTGGTGGTCGATGATCGGACTGCCGAATGCCTGCCGCTCCCGGGTGTAGCGCACCACCTCGTCCAGGCGGGGCTCCAGGTACGCGGCGGCGACCAGGCCGTACAGCGCGCGGTCGAAGCTGATGATGTCGTACAGGGTGGACAGTCCGTCGCCGGGCCGGCCGAGCACCGCTTCCGCCGGCAGGCGCACGTCGTCGAGGTGCAGCGCCCCGGTGGGGCTGGTCCGCAGCCCCAGCAGCCGCTCCGGGTCACCCCGGCGTACACCGGGGCTGTGCAGGTTCAGCACGAACAGGGTGATGTCCCGGCGACCCAGTTCCGGCACCCGGGCCAGGATGAGGGCCCGGTCGGCGACGGGGGCGTTGGTGATGTGGTCCTTCGAACCGGACAGCACCCAGCCGTCGCCGTCGGCTTGGGCCTGGGTTCGGATCCGGGCGACGTCCGAGCCGCCCTGGGTCTCGGTGAGCGCTGTCGCGCCGACCGCGCCGTTGAGCAGCGACGGCAACACGGTGCGGTGGTGCCAGGCGGTGCCGTGCTCCACCAGGGCGCGGACGAAGCCGGCGTGGGCGATCAGCGAGAGGGTGAAGCCCAGGTCGCGGCCGCCCCGGGCGATGTCGGCCAGGGCCTCGGCGAGGTCGAGCCAGCTACCGCCGTCGCCGCCGAGCGAGGGCGGTACGCCGATCCGCCACAGCCCGTGGTCGGCCATGTCCCGCCAGGAGACGCGGTCGAGGATCTCGGCGTCGTACGCGTAGGCGGCGCGCGGTGACACGCATCGGGCGGCGATCCGGTTGAAGTCGACGGCTGGGCGTGGGGTTGCCGGCTCCTGGCGTACGCCGGGGGTGGCCTCGGGCATGAGGGTGATGGTCATCGGGACTCCGGTCGGTTGTGGATGGTCAGTACCAGCGCAGGACGACGGTTCCCGCGGTCATGCCGCCGCCGACGGAGGCGAGGACGACGATGTCGCCACGGCGCAGCCGGCCCGCTGCCACCGCCTCGTCGAGGGTGATCGGTACGGAGGCGGCGGCGGTGTTGCCGTACCGTTCGACGGTCGTCGGCACCTTCTCGCGGGGCATGCCGAGGCTGTGGGCGACCGCGTCGATGAGCCGGGCGTTCGCCTGGTGGGTGATGAGCAGGTCGACGTCGGCCACACCGAGTCCGGCCACCGCCAGCGCCTGCTTGATGGAGACCGGCAACGCGGTGGTGGCGAAGTCCCAGACCCGTGGCCCGTCCATCCGGAAGTAGTGCCGGCGGGCGGCGACCGTATCGGCGCTGGCCGGTTCGGTCGTACCTCCGGCGGGGATGCCCACGACGTCCCGTTGGGTGCCGTCGGTGGTCAGGTGCGAGCCGAGGATGCCGTACCTGTCCGGCACCTGGCCGAGGACGACGGCACCGGCACCGTCGCCGAAGAACACGCACGAGGTGCGGTCCTGGTAGTCCAGGATCTTGCTGTAGACCTCGCAGCCGGTGACGAGCATCCGCCGGTACTGGGCGGAGGCGCACATCAGGCCATGGGCGACGGCCACCCCGTAGACGAACCCGGCGCAGACCGCCGAGACGTCGAACGCCGGCCCGGTCATCAGACCCAGTTCCGCCTGCACCCGGCACGCGGTGGCCGGCTGAACCTGGTCGGGCGAGGAGGTGGCGACGACGAGGCCGTCGATCTGTTCGGTGCTCAGACCAGCCGCCGACACGGCACGCCGGGCGGCCAGGATGCCCAGGTCGGAACTGCTGGTGTCGGTCGTGGCGCGGCGGCGTTGCCGGATGCCGGTGTGCGAGACGATCCATTCGTCGCTGGTGTCGACGATTCGCGCCAGGTCGTCGTTGGTGACGACCTGCTCGGGCAGGTACGCGCCCGTGCCCAGGATGCCGATGCCCATGCCCGCCCCTACTCCGCCGCACCCGCGGGCTCGACGTGGCGGGCCCGGCGGAACCGCTCGTACGCGGTGGCCAGCCGGTCGACCATGCGTTCCAGTTCGTCGTCGGAGCTGATCAGCGGCGGGGCGAAGACCATGGTGTCGCCCATGGCCCGCAGCAGCACCCCTTCGGCGGCGGCGGCCTCCAACAGCGCCGGCCCGACCTGCCCGGTGCCGAGGCCGAAGAACGCCGGATCGACCTCGACGGCGCCGAGCAGCCCGTACGCGCGGACGTCGCGGATGCCGTCGGCGCCCCGGAACTTGTCCAGCGCGTTGGCCAGGACCGCGCCGGCGGCCCGGACCCGGCTGGGGATGTCCCGCTCGCGGAGGATGGCGATCGTCTCCCGGGCGACGGCCGCGGCGACCGGGTGGCCGGAGTAGGTGAAGCCATGCCCGAAGGATTGGAACTCCTGCGAGCCTTCGGCGAGCGCGGCGCAGACCCGCTCGCCGACCAGCACCGCCGAGATCGGCAGGTACGCCGAGGAGAGCCCTTTGGCTACGGTGATCAGGTCCGGGCGCAGGTCGAACTCGGTGGTGGCGAACATCGAGCCGGTACGGCCGAAGCCGGTGATCACCTCGTCGGCGATGAACAGGATGTCGTGGCGGGCGAGGACCTCCTGTACCCGCTGGTAGTAGCCGGCCGGGGGGATGATCAGGCCGCCCGCGCCGAGGATGGGTTCGCCGATGAACGCGGCGATGGTCTCCGGTCCCTCCTCGGCGATCAGCTCCTCGAGCTCCTGGACCAGCCAGTCGACGTGGCGTTCCGGGCCGAGGTCCCGGGCGACCGGCGAGAGCGGGTCCGGGCAGTGCACCCGGAGGAAGCCGGGAATCGGGGTGCCGAATCCGGCGTGGATGTGGCTGAGCCCGGTGGCGGAGGCGGCGGCCGTGGTGGTGCCGTGGTAGCCGCACCGGTGCGACAGGATCTTGCGGCGTTGCCGCCGTCCCAACGCCTGGTGGTAGTACCAGGCGAACTTGATGGCGCTGTCGTTGGCCTCGGATCCGGAGTTGGCGAAGAAGGTGCGTCCCATCGGGATCGGGGCGATGTCGGCGATGTCCTCGGCGAGGGCGAGCGCGACGTCGTTGGTGCGGTGGTTGAACGAGCCGTAGAAGGGGAGTCGGGACAACTGCCGGGTGGCGGCCTCCACGAGCCGCGGCTCGCTGTAGCCCAGCGTCACGCACCACAGGCCGGCGACGCCGTCGAGGTATGCGCGGCCGTCGGTGTCCCAGACGGTGACGCCCTCGCCGCGGGTGATGACGTGGGGTGCGGAGGGCAGGTGCACGGGGGTGTGCGGTTCCAGCATGGTGGCACCGAAGGATTCGCTCATGACACTCCTGTCGGGAGGCGGGGAGTCGGCGGGCGGTCAGCGACCGCCGCCGACCTCCAGCACGGAACCGGTGACGTAAGAAGAGGCGTCGGATAGGAGGAACCAGACCGCCTCGGCTACCTCGTCCGGTGTGCCGATGCGGCCCAGGGGCACGGTGGGGCGCAGCAGTTCCGGCCGCTGCGGCACACCGTTGTCCCGGTGCAGGTCGGTGTCGATCAGGCCGGGGGCGACCGCGTTGATCCGGATCCGTTCCTCGGCGAGTTCCCGCGCCGCGCCCCAGGTGTGTGCGTTGACAGCCGCCTTGAGTGCGGCGTAGTGGACCCATTCCCCCGTTCCACCGGTACGGGCGCCGGTGGAGGAGACGTTGACGATGCGGCCGCCGACACCACCTCGGCTGACGGCCATCCGGCGGGCCGCCTCACGGGTGCACAGCAGCACGCTGCGCAGCACGGTGCGGTACGCCAGGTCGGCCTGGTCCATCGTCAGGTCCATCACGGTGGCCAGGCCACCGGTGCTGGAGGCGTTGTTGACGAGCGCAGTCAGCGGCCCGAGCCGGTCGACGGCGGTGTCGAAGAGCCGGCGTACGTCCTCTTCGACGGAGACGTCGCCGCGGACCGCGACGGCGTCGCCACCCTTGTCCCGGATCTCGGCGGCCAGCGCCTCGGCGGCCCCACTACTACGCAGGTAGTTGATGCAGACGGGCATTCCCGCGCTCGCGGCCCGCCGGGCCACGGCTGCGCCGATCCCGCGCCCAGCACCGGTGACGATGAGCATGGTCGGCCTCACTCACCCGTTCACGACGCCGTACCGGTCCTCCAGGAAGAACTCCTCGAAGGCCTGCAGGCTGTAGACGTTGTGGGTCTTGAGCAGCCACCGGTGCCGCAGCGACTCGACGTCGCGGATCTCGCGTACCTCGCGGCCGTGGATGACGTGGTGGTTGGAGAAGGTGACCGAGTCGCCGGGCCGGGACACCCGCAGCTTCTTGCGCCGGTGCAGCGCGGCGACGAATGCGTCAAGCGCTGCCTGCGCCTCCTCGTCCAGGCCCTCGGTACGCCCTTCGAAGACCTTGGCGCCCTGTCCCTCGATCAGCACCGGGTGGTCCTTGGCTCGGCCGAGCCGGACGTTCGCGCTGTGCTTGGAGACGTCGTCGAAGGGGGTGTAGAAGCGCGGTGAGGAAAGGATCTCGACCTGCCTGTCGGTCAGCTCCTCGACAGCGTGTCGGGTGACGGTGAAGGTGGAGTAGACCTCGTTCTCCGGGGTGTCCCGCAGGGTCAGC
The DNA here is from genome assembly GCF_001279555.1 of Micromonospora sp. NRRL B-16802. Lineage (NCBI taxonomy): Bacteria > Bacillati > Actinomycetota > Actinomycetes > Micromonosporales > Micromonosporaceae > Micromonospora > Micromonospora sp. NRRL B-16802. The sequence continues at coordinate 236,235 of NZ_LGEB01000086.1, forward strand.
GTGTTGACGAAGTCGGGGCAGACGAAGTGGTTGGTGAAGTCGCGGTGGAATCGCAGGGTGCCCAGCGTCTTCTGCGACTGGGTGTCGTACATGGACTGCTTGGGGTAGATGTCGTGGAACAGGTCGCCGTCGTTGACGCTGAGGTGACCGATGATCTCGGTGCGGGTGAGCACGGCGTACAGGCCCAGGAAGCCCTCCGCGACAAACGTCTTCTTGCGGCTGCGCTTCTCGGACACCGGGTCGTCGGAGGTGAAGACCGGCAGGTCCCTGTCGATCGGCGCGTTTCCGAGCACGACGAACGGCTCGCGGGAGAAGTCGCGCAGCATGGACATTTCACAGAATTCGACGAATCGGGCGGGCAGCCGGGTGTCGTCCTTGAGCCGGGCAAGCTCGTCGAGGTAGGTGGTGATGTCGCCGTACGGGCTGGCCGTCACGTCGCGCAGGGCGTCGTGCAGGCCGGCCGACTCGGCCGGGGTGAAGACGAAGTCGTAGTCGATGAATTCGGGCTCGGCCATGGTGTTCTCCCAGTCAGGTGTCGGCCTCGGCGGCCGGGTCGGGTGGGGTCGGCTCTTCGGGCGGTCAAGCCGCAGTGGTGAGAGGCTGGTGTTTGTCCAGGCGATACAAGTCCTTCCGCAGTTCCTCGATGTCGTCGTTCCAGAGCAGGACGGAGGCGGCGAAGTCACGGATGTCGCTGGCGGCCGTGGTGAGCTCGCCCACCTCGACATTCCACGTCCAGCGGTGATCGGAGCCCAGGTCGACGGCAGTCCTGTCGACCACCCGCCCACCGGGCTTCGGGAAGTACACGTAGGCGGCGTACGGGCCGCGGCGCGTCGGCACATTGAGCTGCTCGCCGCGTTGCAGGCGGAACAGCGCCTCCTCGACGTTGACGCCGTAGCGGATCTCACTGGTGAAGGGGATGAGGGCCGCGGGGGCCCGGGCTGCGATCTCGAGGAAGACCAGCTCGCCGTCGGGCTGCCGGAACACCTCGTGGTGGAACACGCCCCGGGCGGGCTTGTCGGGCAGCGCGTCGAGGACCCGGCGGTTGAATGCCAGCAGCGGCTCGTACGCCGGGTCGTCCTCGGGCAGGGTGAAGCTGCAGCTCAGTTTGCCGGCGATGTAGTCGTAGCAGGGGTAGAGGTTCTCGTTGACCCCGACGTGCAGGATGCGGCCGTCCTGGACCAGGCTGTCCAGGTGGTAGAGGGTCCCGGTGACGAACTCGTCGATTTCCCACCCGCCGGGGGCGTCGTCGCCGAGCCGTTCGGTGGCCCACTGGGCGAGGTCGGCGCGGGTGTCGATCCGGCGGGTGCCGACGCTGCCGGACTCGTTCGTGGGCTTGACGAAGGCGGGCAGACCCACCTGGTTGACGATGTGGTCGAGGTGGGCCTGCGGGTCAGCCCGGTGTGCCTCGGCGTCCCAGGCCACATGCCGGGGCAGGCGTACGCCGGCGTCGCGGAGCGCGGCCTTCATGGCGAGCTTGTCGACGAAGGGCTGGACGTTGTGCGGGAGATCGCCGGGGATGCCGAGCCGGGCCCGGACCTGCGCGACGGTGCCAAGTGAGTACTCGTCATGGCAGAGCAGGCGAATGTCGTCCCGTTCGGAGGGTGCCAGCGCGTCGCGGATAGTGGTGACGGCCTCGGTCAGACCGTCGGTGTCGAACCGTTCGGGTACGACGATGTGGGCGAAGACGTCCGATCGGTTGCGGCGGCGCAGCCGGTCGAGGTTGACCGGGCTGGTGATCAGCGCGAGACGCCGGTGCGGGCGGGCCAGCAACGCCGGATCGATGCGGAAGGACGCCACGTCCTGGACGACGATGTCTGTTCGCACGGGAACTCCTCATCCGTGACGATCGCGTGGTGGATCACGCGATTGCGGGTGACCGCATCGATCGGCGGTCGTCTCTTCGGATAGGAAGCTAGGCCCCGTCGCTTCGCCTTGTCAACATTTGGCAATGAGCAAGTCAAGGCGAGTCAAGATTCTTTTCGTTCCGGCTTGCCGGACACGGGGGGTGGACTTACGGTGGCGCTTGGCAACCCCCGGTCGGGCCGGCAGATCCGCCGGCCTGTTGTCCCGCCGACCCACATTGCGAGGAGCACATGACACCGAAACTGCCGATCGGCCTTATGTTCTGCCTCCTTCTGCTGCTGGCAGTCGCAGGCCCTGCCGCCGCCGCCCACGCGGTGCGGCCCGCGCCCGCCGCGTCCGTCGATGTGGTGCAGATCCATCCAGGCGCCGACGGCGTCGCCGACGGCGACATCGACTGGCCTTGATCGACTTCGGGGCCGGCCGCTTCGGAAATGTGCGGTATGGTGCGGCCGGCCCTTCGCTCGACCCGTCCTGGTGGCAGACCTTTGACAAGGTCTTTCCAATTAGGCAACACTTCAAGCACGAGAGCGGCAGGGGGAGACGCCAGGTAGAAGCAGGTGAGACGTTGACTGACCCACTGGAGCAACCGGAGTTCGGCCAGCGGCTGCGCGCGCTGCGCCGGGAACGCGGCCTGTCCCAGGCCGACGTGGTCGGGCCGGGGATGTCGGCGGCGTACCTCTCGCGGCTGGAGTCCGGCGCCCGCCCGCCGACCGCCCGGGCCATCCAGTACCTCGCCGAGAAGCTGAAGGTGCCGTCGTCGGCGTTCGGCGCCGAGCAGTCCGACGACCTCAGCACGGTGCTGGCGACCGTCACCTCCAGCGAGGACGGCAACACCGTGGAGCCGATCATGTCGGCGGTACAGGCGGACGGCCAGGCCCAGGCAGCCACCCGCTGGCACGCCCTGTGGATCCTCGCCCGGCTCCAGATCAAGCAGGGACGGCGCGCCGAGGCCCTCAAGACCCTGGAGGCCCTGGCCGAGCTCAGCACCGAGGTGGCGTCACCGGAACTGGAGATCCGGGCCCGCAACCAGTTGGCCCGCTGTCACCGCTCCCTCGGCGACGTCGCCGCGGCCCGTGCCAACGCGCTCCAGGCACACGCCCTGGTCGCCGCGCACGAGGTCCCCGCCTCCGACATGGCCCGTACGCTGATGACCCTGGTGTCGATCGAGGCCGAGTCCGGCCACTCGGCCGAGGCCCACGTCCACATCACCATGCTGGAGTCGATCATCCCGGAGCTGCCGGTGGTGTTGCGCGTGGAGGCGTTGTGGACCACGGCCTCGGCCCTCACCAGGGAGGGCGACCACAAGGGATCCGCCGAGCTGATCGAGCGGGCTCTCGACGAACTCGACAGCCGCGACGACCTCACCCTGTGGCTGCGGCTGCGACTGGCCGCGGCTTCCCTCTACCTGCAGATGCGCCAGCCCGCCACCCAGGAGGCGCAGTGCCGGCTGGCCCAGGCGGAGAGCGCCCTCGACCTGGTCGGCACCCCCCGCCTCGCGGAGGAGTTCGCCTTCCTCCAGGCGCTGCTCGCCTTCCATCAGGGCGACCTGGAGGTGGCGGGGGAGCGCAGCGAGGAACTGGCCGGCCGGACCCGCTACCTGTCCTTCCGTGACCGGATCCGGCTCGACCTGCTGCGTAACCAGGTGCGGCTGATCCGCGGAGACCGGGCCGCCGCCATCACTGAACTCCGCAGCCTGGCCACGCAGGCGCAGGACGCGGGCTATCGCGACCTGGCCACCGAGATCTGGCGTACGCTCGCCGACCTGCTCTGATTCCCGCCGGGGCGCCCGACGGGGACGGCCCCGCGCCCGGCCGAAGCGGGAGCGCGGGGCCGGCGGGTCAGCGGACCAGCGCTGTCACCAGCGTCCCGATGCAGGCGACGATGGCGGCGATGATCGGACTGAGCGTCTTGACGTACGCCAGGATGATCCGGTGCCTGTCGGACTGCTCGGCAACGGGTTCGTCCTCGTCCCCTGGTGTCTCGAAGTCTGACCCGCGAGGGATTACAGTCAACGTGACTCCTTCCGTTGCAGCGGTGGAGTCGAATGCGGCGTCCGGTGGCAGCCGGGCGCCGCCCTCTGTGTGAGGCGGCGCAGTACCGTTCGACGATTCGAGCATCCTCTCGGCGGACGGCTAGCACAAGAGTCGACATTTCACTGTCGGGTACCTGACAAGCAGATGCATCATATCGAGAAAATTTCGGTGCTACCTCTTGCCAAATGCAATTTTCCGTGAAGCTGTTCTACCGAGCGTGACTGCACTGAAGCGGATGGTGAGCAGGCGGACGGTCCGGTCCGGCGGACAGCTAGCTGCGTTGCAGGCAGTACTGGATCCTGATCGGATGAGCCAGGAGCAAGCGCAGGTGCTGACCCGTGGTGTCAACTGTGCAGTCGTGCAGCTGGTGGGCCGAACATTTCCCGGCATCCATCTGCAGGGCGACACGTTCGCAGGGGTCTGGACGCAGCTGGCCGACGCAGCTCGTACCCTGCGCGAGGACCCCGGTAACGGCGAGGCTCTCGACGACCTGGACTACGCCATCGAAGAGCTGAAGGGCTTCCTCGGCTATTACGAGGCGACGCTCTCGGAGCGAGGGATCCGGCGGCCGTATTGACGAGGGCGGTCACCGTGGCACGGTTCCCGGCGCAAACACGAAACGACCCCCGCCGAACACAGCGCCCGGCCCACGAAGCATCGGGCCGGGCGCTGTCGATTGGGCTATGCCACGAAGCGGGAACGGCGTCGGCGTCCGATGAGGTAGCCCGCCCCTCCGAGGAGCAGAAGCGCGCCGCCAACGCTGGCCACGGTCGCGGTGTCGGCACCGGTCACAGGCAGCCCACCGCCATCGCCGCCCGAGGCGCCCGCGCTGTCGGAGGACGAGGGGGTCGGTGCGACGGTCGTCGTGGCGCTCGGTGAGGCGGATGGCGTCGGCGTCGGCTGGGACGTCGGCGTTGGCGTCGGCTGAGCCGCGCAGTCAAGCGCACGTCCGGCGTACACGCCGTCGTTCAGGTAAGCCAGGAAGGCCTCGACGGTGCCCGTGTCGAGCGTCTTCTGCGCGGCTGCCCGCACGTTGACGCCAGCGCCCGTCATCGTCTGGCCCACACCGATCCGCAGATCCGTTGTCCAGATCCTCTGCGCGTCCGTCTTGAGGAACGCGCGGAGATCATCTGAGGTGCCGTTGAGCCGCTCCTGCAGTGCTCCAGGCAGAACGGTCAACTTGTTGGTGTCTGCCTCGTGCAGGATTCGGGCGGCCAACAGCCGCACCTCCACGATGGCGGCGGTGTCCAGGTCGATTGTGTAAAGCGAGCGGATGTCCTTGTACACCTTGCGCTCGACCGTCTGGCAGGCCGCATCCAGCCCGGGCGATTGGGCTTGAGCCACCGCCGGTGCCGCCGGAATCAGAAAGGCCAGCGCTAATAAGGCGCTGGCCGGGGTCTTCCATCGCATGTGTGTTTCCTCCCCCGCTACAGATCAAAACATGGGGATATTACAGGCGGTGGGATGAAAAGCAAGATGGATTGACATCCTGGAACGCGGCCGTGACCGTCCACTGCCGACTGAGCATTCTCGGAGATGCACGGGAATCGCTTTGAGTGACATCATCACCGCGCACAGTCATCAGGGGGCTGACAAAGGAGAGATGGATGACGGAAACGCGCACCACAGCAAGCCAACAGGTTTCGAGCGTCTCCGTTGATCCTCGACCCCAGCGCAACGGCGTCATCATCGCGGCCAGCGTCGCGGCTGGTGTCCTGCTGGCGGTGCTGTGGTCCTACGAGTTCGTCGACTCGGTCATCGGTGACAACGTCGCCAGCGGCCTTCTCGGTCACGACGCGAAGGAGACCGCGATCGCCGGTACCGCCGCCGGCCTGATCTTCGCGTTCGTGTCGGGCCTGGCGGGCACGTTCACCGCCTGCAACATCGCGATGATCGCGTCGATCGGGCCGCTCAGCGCGGCCAGTAGCGGCACCAGTGCCCGGCTCCGTCTGCTGTTGCGGCCGGTCGCCTACCTCACCCTGGGGATGGTCGTCGTCGCCGCGGTGTACGGGTTCGTCGGAGTCCTGCTGGGGGACAGGCTTCCGCAGTTGTCGACCGAGACCGCAGGCGGGGTGCCGGTTCGCATCATCCAGTCGTCGGTGGTGTTCGGCCTCATCGGGTTGGCCCTCATCTACCTCGGGTTGGCCGCGATCAAGGTGGTGCCCGACCTGTTCGCCGATCGTCCGGTCGCGCGGGTGGTGACCCTCGGCGCGCTCATCGGCGGGTTCCTCATCGGCCGGCCCTATCCGTTGTTCAACAAGCTCTTCCACTGGGCGGTCGACAGCGGCAACCCGTTGTACGGCTCAGCCGCGTTCGTCCTCCAGTCCCTCGGCAACATCGTCGTGGTCACCGCGCTGTTCGCGCTGCTGATCCTCCTCACCCGGGGTCGGTTCATCACCTGGCTCGCCTCCGACGTACGGCGCAGCACGGCGCTCAGCGCAGCCCTGCTCATCGCCCTCGGCGTCTTCACCGTCGTGTACTGGGACATCCGGGTGCCTGCCATCTTCGGCTTCGGCTGGTTCCCGACCATGTTCTACAACTGACACCTGCGCCATCAGGGGCACAAGCGATGAAGCGAGGGCTCGATGTTGTTCGACGTGACTGGCGCAGGCGCTGCGGACAGGTGGCGCCTGGCCCACACGGCACTGCGGGCGGCCACCGATCGGTTCACCGATTTGGTGGCCGCCGCGCCGTCGCCAGAGCTCATGGTGACCGCCGACTGGACGGTGGCGGACACGGCGGCGCACGTGGTGTCGATAGCGGTGCTGTACGTGGCAAGGCTGGAGGACGCCGAGGTCCCCATCCCGGTGCCGGGCCTGGAGGACATGCTGGCCGTCACGAACGTCGACACGGTGGCCGACGTCAACACCCACGTGCTCGCCCATTTCCGTGAGCGCGACCCGGCGGTACTGCTGGCGCGGTTGAACGCGGCGGTCGACGGTCTGCTGGCCACGACTGCTGACCCGCAGTCGACGGTGAGCTGGCTGGGCAACGCGCGGGTGACGGTCGGTGGTCTGTTCGCCCACCTGACGAACGAGCTGCTCGTGCACGGCTGGGACATCGCACGGGCATTGCGTCGGCAGTGGCCGATGCCGGACGAGCACGCCGCGCTCTACTGGGATCTGTTCATGTTCGACATGCTGCGTGACACGTACGGGGTGTTGCTCAACACCGAGCTGCCGATGCCTCGCCACCACGTGTCCGTGCAGTTCCGTTCGCCGTACACGACGACCACGACGCTGACGCTTGGCGACCGTAGGGTGTGGATCGCGCCGGCCGATGGCCCGTTCGACGCGCGTGTGACATTCCGTCCCGCCAGGTTCAACCTGATGATGTTCGGCCGGATCAGCATCGCGCAGGCGGTGCTGCGGCGCGACGTCGTCATCGGTGGGCCGAGGCCGTGGCGGCTGCCCGCGTTCCTCCGGGTGGTGCACATGCCCAATGGGCGGCTCGCGCCCAAGCCAGCAGATCGGCGCGGTTGATCGCGCCTCGACAGCCTGCTGACGCGACGGTGCCCTCCGGAGTGAGATCCGGAGGGCACCATTTCCGTCTGATCAGAGGAACTTGTACATCTCCTCGGAGGCCGCCTCGGTCTCGTTGGCCGGCGGGGCCTTCACGGTGACCGGTTCGCCGAAGCCACTCATCTTCATCTCGGTGACGAGGTCACCGACGCTCTTCGTGGCGATGGTGTAGGACAGCGCGGTGAGCCGGCCCTCGCTGTCGAGGGTCGCCTCGAACGGGATCGCCGCCGGGTCCTTGGCCAGTTTGGCGGTCGCCTCGAGGCCCTCGCGCATCCCGCCGTCCGAGCCTGCCGTTTCGGCTGCCTTGTTCAGGTCGGCGACACCGGTGTAGCGGCCGGGGCTGACCTCCTGGGCGCTCACGACGCCGCCGATGATGCCGGTCTGCGCCTTGAGGTCGAACGACTGGCGCATGGTGCTGGTCGGCTTGAGCTTGTTGAGGTCGATCTTCATCCACGGCTTGCTGCCGTCCAGCGAGTCCGACTTGATGTAGGCGACGTCGCCGATCAGGCGGGCCTCGACCGGCTCGGGGGCGTTCCCGGTGACCTGGATCGCCTTGGCGGTGGGGTCCATCTTTCCGCTGAGGGTGATGTTCTGGTTGCCAGCCTTGACCGAGGCGTCCATGGTGACCGTGTTGGTGAGGCTGCGGTCCATTCCCTGCCGGATGGCAGCGACGGGCTCGACCTTCGACGTCTCGGGGGCGGCGGCGGAAGGCGCGGACCCTCCGGTGTCACTGGAAGTCGTGCCGCAGCCGGCCACGAGGGCGGCGGTGATGGCAATCGAGAGGGTTGGGATCAGTCGACGCATAGACGTGACCCTAACGGGGCGGTGCCACAGGATTTTCGCGGGTCCGGCGCCTGAGGTGTCGTGGCTGCGGGATCGCGGGCCGGATCGGCGGTGCCTCTCGCATTCGTGTTCGTGCGTGTAACGGGAATTTGCGGAAATGCGCTGCGGCTCGATGGCAGGCCCCATTCCCGCCGCTGGGAATAGGGTCGTCGGTATCGAGGGCCCGGCGGCGAAGGCCTGTCAGTAGCTGTTGGACGCGGATCGAGGGGGTCGCGTCCGGCATCGGCGACGCTCACCGTCGTACCTTCCGGGTTGGGTGCCAGGCCCGCGTTGACCTGCCGTGACCGGTGCGGGTTGCTTGTCGCGGTGGCGGCCGGCGGGACCATCGCCGGCCGCCACCGCGAGTCAGAGCGCCGACATCTGATCAGCTCTGGTGATCACCTGGTCGATGAGGCCGTACTCGCGGGCCTGAGCGGCAGTGAACCAGCGGTCCCGGTCCCAGTCGCGTTGGATGTCGTCGAGGGGCCGTCCACTGTGCTGGGCGATCAGCTCCTGCATGGTCCGCTTCACGTGCAGCATGTTCTCCGCCTGGATGGTGATGTCCGAGGCGGTGCCACCCATCCCGCCGGACGGCTGGTGCATCATGATCCGCGAGTGTGGCAGCGCGTACCGTTTGCCGGCCGCGCCCGCGCAGAGCAGGAACTGCCCCATCGAGCCGGCGAAACCAAGCGCCAGCGTGGCGACGTCGTTGCGGACGTAGCGCATCGTGTCGTAAACGGCCATCCCGGCACTCACCGACCCGCCCGGCGAGTTGATGTAGAGGAAGATGTCCCGGTCGGCGTCCTCGGCGGCGAGCAGCAGGATCTGCGCGCAGACCCGGTTGGCCGACTCCTCGGTCACCTCGGTGCCGAGGAAGATGATCCGCTCCCGCAGCAGCCGCTCGAACACCTGATCACCGAAGGACGGTTGCGCACCGTCCAGCATTCGCACGCCGTACCCCATCATTGGCCGCCGCCTTTCGCCGCTGCCGGCGGGCGGCGGGACCGCCCGGTGGACCGGCCCCTCCAGCGTGCGACCGGGCACCGTCGTGGCCCAGGGATTCTGCCGCCGGCAGATGCGCCGACGGCAGAACGACGCGGCCTACGCGACGGTCAGCCGCCGCGAGCCAGCCCCGGCGCACGCCCAACCCAACCGAGCGGGGGTACGCGGGCCGGGGCGCAAGCCGCCAGCGGAGGCGGTCGGCCCGACACGCAGGGTCGGCCCGTTCGCCCCGGGCCCGTGCTCCACGATCGGCCTGCCCGTCCGCACTGTGTGCTGGCCTGCGGCGCGTCGGGCCACCTCGACGCGGCCCTGGCGCGTCAGCGCGGCCCGTGGTGCGGTCGGGATGCGCGGCTCGACCCGGCGCAGGTCGTCGCGGGCCTGCTCCAGCAGGTCGGACAAGCGGATGCCGAGCGCTCGGCAGATCGCCGCGAGCACCTCGGAGGAGGCTTCCTTGCGGCCCCGCTCGACCTCGGACAGGTAGGGCACCGAGACGCCGGCGGACGCGGCCACCTCGCGCAGCGTGCGGCCCTGGCTCTGGCGTAGGCGGCGGAGCACCCCGCCAATCACTCGTCGCAGCAACGACATGCCGGCCTCACTTCCGCGGTCGTCGTCGGGGAACAGACCCCATTCTGCCCGTCCGCGGCCGTCTCGACCGCCCCGTGCGGGTTCGTCGAGCGCGCCCGGTTGCGCGCTGCGCAGCCGGGGCGTGCGGATCACGACATAACCGCTATGTTGTGGTCGTGCAGGCGACGGTGGTGGAGCAGGTTCGACGGTGATCCATTTTCCCGCTCAGCGGCGGGGCCCGCTCAGTGCGCTGAGCCTGCGGCTCGCTGCCGCCCTGGGCCTCGTCTTCGCCGTGGTCGCCGCCGTCTATCTGGACCGGGACGGCTACCGCGACATCAACGAGGACGGCCTCACCCTGCTCGACTCGTTCTACTACGCGGTCGTGTCGCTCTCCACCACCGGCTACGGCGACATCACGCCGGCGTCGCCGTCGGCCCGGCTGGTCAACGTCCTCTTCATCACCCCGGCCCGAGTGCTCTTCCTGATCATCCTGGTCGGCACCACTCTGGAAGTCCTGACCGAGCAGTACCGGACCGGCCGTCGCCTGTCGCGGTGGAGGAGAACCGTGAAGGACCACGTCATCATCTGCGGCTACGGCACCAAGGGCCGCAGCGCGGTCAACGCCCTGATGGAGAACGGGCTGGACCGGTCGAGGATCGTGGTGGTGGAGCGCAACGGCGCCGCCCTGCGGCAGGCCACCTCCGCCGGGTTGGTGGCCATCGAGGGGTCGGCCACCCGCTCGTCGGTGCTCAACGAGGCGCACGTCCGCAACGCGAAGGCAGTGATCATCGCGACCGACAGCGATGACGCCTCCGTGCTCGTGGCGCTTACCGTACGGCAGCTCACCGCCGGTCAGGTCCGGATCATCGCGGCGGCCCGGGAGGCGGAGAACGCCCCGCTGCTCAAGCAGAGCGGCGCCCACCATGTGATCGTCTCCTCGGCGACCGCGGGCCGGCTGCTCGGCCTGTCCACCTCGGCGCCGCCGCTTATCGACGTGGTGGAGGATCTGCTAACCCCGGGCCAGGGCATGGCGCTGGCGATGCGCTCGGCGGAGCGGAGCGAGGTGGGCCGCTCGCCGCGCGAGCTGGAGTCGTTGGTGATCGCCCTGGTGCGCCGGGGCAAGGTGGTGAGCCTGGCCGACCAGGCGGGCGCCGTGATCGAGACCGGCGACATGCTTGTGCACGTGCGCGACGATCGCCCTCAGGCCAGCACCACGGCCTGACCGCCGCCGTCAGCAGGCGTCGAGGTCTCTCTGGAGCGTTTCGGTGCAGATGGCCGACGAGGTGTTGGCGGCTCGCCGGAGCAACTCGTAGAGCGTCTTCCGCTCGGCGGGATCCAGTGCTCCCAGCACCTCGTCCTCGGCGCTCGCCAGGGCGCATTCCGCCTCGTTGAGGCGTTTCATCCCATCCTCGGTGAGGTCGACGACGTGCCGGCGGCGGTCCTCGGGTGAGCGGCGTCGCTCGACCAGGTGCTCGGCTTCGAGATCGTTGAGCAGCCCGACGATGTTCGTGCTGTCCATCGCGAGGATGGTGGCCAGTGCCTGCTGACTGGTGCCGCCGCCGTCGCGCAACACGGTGAGCGCGACGAGGTGCCGGGGGCGCAGGCCCAACGGTGCCAGCACCGACTCCGACCGCAGCCGCATCCGCCGGGCCAGATGGTCCAGCAGGGCACCCGAACGGTGCTCTGCGGGATCAAGGGGCGGGGCGGACATGTGAGCCAGTCTACCGACATGAGGGAGCATCGACCTGCTATAAATGGTTGACGTAACACAGACGATCCTTGAAAGGGAAGCCATGCATCTGTTGCATATCGATTCGAGCATTCAGGGTGAACGCTCGATCAGCCGGCGGCTCACCGCCCGTGCCGCCGCCGTCTGGCGTGCGGCTCACCCGGACGGAACGCTGACCTACCGCGATATTGGGGCCGAGCCGCTGCCACACCTGGACCCGGTGGCCTTCCAGGCCCAGACCACGCCGCCGGACCAGCACACCCCGGCGCAGCGCGAAATCTGGGAGATCAGCCAGCGACTTGTCGACGAGGTGAAGCAGGCCGACGTCGTGCTGCTCGGGCTGCCGCTCTACAACTACGGCGCACCAAGCAGCGTCAAGGCATGGGTCGACCACTTGACCGTGGCCGGCCTGTCCTACGACCTGGCGACCGGGCAGAGCCTGCTCGGCGACCACGATTTCATCGTGCTGGCCAGCCGGGGCGGCGGCTACGGCGAGGGCACCCCGCGCAACGGTTGGGACCACGCCGAGCCCTGGCTCCCGCACGGCCTGTCCCTGACCGGCATGAAGCCGCGCTTCATCACCACCGAGCTGTGCCTGGCCCCCGTGGTCCCCGCCTTGGCCGAGCTGATCCCGCTGCACGAGGCGAGCCTCGCGGCGGCCGAGAAGGAGATCGACAACCTCTGGGCGCCCGCCTCCGCCCAGCGCTGACCACAACGAAACGGCCGCCCCGCTTCCGGGGACGGCCGTTTCGTTGTGCCGTACGGGTCAGACGATCGTCCAGGTGTCGCCGCTGCCCAGCAGGCCGGCGAGCTGCTGCTCGGGAGTCTCGGTGACCTTCGCCTTCGCGGCTGCCAACTGGTCCTGCACGACGCTGTCGTAGGACGGCCGGGCCACGGAACGGAACACACCGATCGGGGTGTTGCGCAGGTCCAGAGCGGGCAGCCGGGACAGGGCGAAGGCGTACGCCGGGTCGGTGACCGTCGCGTCGTGCACGACGATCTCCTCCGGGCGGACCGAGCTGGTCTCCCGGACCTCCAGGCCGAAAGCGCCCGGCGGGTGCACCACGCAGAACCGCCCGTCGGCGCCGAACGTGATCGGCTGCCCGTGCTCCAGGCGGATCAGGTAGTCGTCCCGGGTGGAGGGGTCCTTGAGCTGGTCGAACGCGCCATCGTTGAAGATGTTGCAGTTCTGGTAGATCTCCACGAAGGCCGAACCCTCGTGCTCGGCGGCGGCCCGCAGCACCGACTGCAGGTGCTTGCGGTCGGAGTCGATGGTCCGACCCACGAAGCTGGCCTCCGCGCCGAGGGCGAGCGAGAGCGGGTTGAACGGGGCGTCCGCCGAACCGGCAGGGGTCGACTTGGTGATCTTGCCGACCTCGGAGGTGGGCGAGTACTGACCCTTCGTCAGACCGTAGATCCGGTTGTTGAACAGCAGGATCTTGAGGTTGACGTTGCGCCGCAGCGCGTGGATCAGGTGGTTGCCGCCGATGGAGAGCGCGTCGCCGTCGCCGGTGACCACCCAGACCGACAGGTCCGGACGGGACACCGACAGGCCGGTCGCGATCGCCGGCGCGCGGCCGTGGATCGAGTGCATCCCGTACGTGTTCATGTAGTACGGGAAGCGCGACGAGCAGCCGATACCGGAGACGAAGACGGTCCGCTCCCGGGGGATGTTCAGTTCCGGCATGAACTGCTGGATGGCCGCCAGGATCGCGTAGTCACCGCAGCCGGGGCACCAGCGCACCTCCTGGTCGGACTTGAAGTCCTTCGCGGTGAGCTTGAGGGCGACGGGCTCAGACATTCTTCAGGACCTCTTCCAGCGTCGTCTCCAGCTCGTTGGCCGTGAACGGCAGGCCGCGGACCTGGTTGTAGCTGATGGCGTCGACCAGGTAGCGGGCCCGGATGACGTGGGCGAGCTGGCCCAGGTTCATCTCCGGGATGACCACCCGGTCGTAGGAGCGCAGCACCTCGCCGAGGTTGGCAGGCATCGGAGCCAGGTGCCGCAGGTGCGCCTGGGCGATGGACAGGCCGCGCTGGCGGACGCCACGGCACGCCGCCCCGATCGGCCCGTACGTCGAGCCCCAGCCGAGCACCAGCACCCGGGCGTCGCCGTCCGGGTCCTCCACCTCGATGTCCGGCACCGGGATCGTCTCGATCCGGGCCGCTCGGGTACGCACCATGAAGTCGTGGTTCGCCGGGTCGTACGAGATGTCGCCGGTCTTGTCGGCCTTCTCCAGACCGCCGATCCGGTGCTCCAGCCCCGCCGTGCCGGGAATGGCCCACGGCCGGGCCAGGGTCTCCGGGTCACGCAGGTAGGGCAGGAAGGTGGTGCCGTCGTCGCCGTTGGGCTTTGTGGCGAACTCGACCCGCAGGTCGGGCAGCGACTCCACGTCGGGCAGCAGCCACGGCTCCGAGCCGTTGGCGACGTAGTTGTCCGACAGCAGGATCACCGGGGTGCGGTAGGTGAGCGCGATCCGTGCCGCCTCCAGCGCGGCGAAGAAGCAGTCCGACGGTGACCGGGGCGCGATCACCGCGACGGGTGCCTCGCCGTGCCGGCCGTACAGCGCCATGTTGAGGTCGGCCTGCTCGGTCTTGGTGGGCATACCTGTCGACGGGCCGGCGCGCTGCACGTCCACGATCACCAGCGGCAGCTCCAGGGCCACGGCCAGGGAGATCGTCTCGCTCTTGAGCGCCACACCCGGGCCGCTGGTGGTGGTCACGCCGAGCGACCCACCGTACGACGCGCCCAGCGCCGCCCCGACCGCGGCGATCTCGTCCTCGGCCTGCATGGTGAGCACGCCGAAGCGCTTGTGCTTGCTCAGCTCGTGCAGGATGTCCGACGCCGGCGTGATCGGGTACGCGCCGAGGAAGACGGGCAGCCCGGAGCGGACCCCGGCGGCGACCAGACCCAGCGAGAGCGCGGCGTTGCCGGTGATGTTGCGGTAGGTGCCCGGCTGCATCTTCGCCGGCTTGACTTCGTAGCGGACCGCGAAGTCCTCGGTGGTCTCGCCGAAGTTCCAGCCGGCCCGGAACGCGGCCACGTTCGCGGCGACCAGTTCGGGCCGGGACGCGAACTTGCGCTCCAGGAAGCGCATCGTCGACTCGTAGGGCCGGGAGTACATCCAGGAGAGCAGGCCGAGGGCGAACATGTTCTTCGACCGCTCGGCGTCCTTCTTGGGCACCGCCAGGTCGGCGAGCGCGCCGACGGTCATGGAGGTCAGCGCCACCGGGTGCACGACGTAGCCGGCCAGCGAGTCGTCGTCGAGCGGGCTGCTCTGGTAGCCGACCTTGGCCAGGTTGCGCTTGGTGAACTCGTCGGTGTTGACGATGATGTCCGCGCCGCGCGGCAGGTCGGCCAGGTTGGCCTTGAGCGCCGCCGGGTTCATCGCCACCAGCACGTTCGGCGCGTCACCCGGGGTGAGGATGTCGTAGTCGGCGAAGTGCACCTGGAAGCTGGACACGCCGGGCAGGGTGCCGGCGGGTGCCCGGATCTCGGCGGGGAAGTTGGGCAGCGTGGATATGTCGTTGCCCAGCTGCGCCGTTTCGGAGGTGAACCGGTCGCCGGTCAACTGCATGCCGTCGCCCGAGTCACCGGCGAACCGGATGACCACCCGGTCGAGTTGACGGATCTGCTTGGTCACTGTGCCACCTTCGTTCGCGACTGCGGAGCTCGCAGAACCGGCTCGTTCCTCGCACTCACGCCTGCACCTCGCTTCGCTGCGCGCGGTCGCGCGTGCGGCTGAACATGATGGTGGCCTCGCCTTGCCCGGTCACGGGACCTCCTTGACGCAACGCTGAACCGCACCGCCCGGGCGGGCTCGGTCCGCTGTCGTTCCTCACCGAGAGCCTACGTCCAACGCGCCCTCGGGCCTTCCTGTAGATAGGCCAACTGGGACCGGATCGGGGGATGAAATGAGCTGATTCATGTGCTTTCGCACCGCCCGCCGTAATTCAGATCACCAGACGAGGCGCCCCGGCCGGACGTCGCTTCGGGGTCGTCGCTGATCGATCAGTCGACGGACTCGGCGGCGGGCCCGGACGCCGGCTCGCTGAACCGCCGACGCAGGGAGGTGGTGGCCAGCACGAGGGCCAGCACCACCAGCAGCGCGGAGACCGCCACCAGAAGAGCCGCGGTGCGCTGCACCGAGGTCATCTTTGTGTCGTCCCCGGCGGCGCCCGCCGGGAGTACGCCCTGGGAGCCGGTCGGCGCGGGAGGCGACACCACGGGTGTGGCCAGCGCGGCAGCGGCGGTGATGCGGAAGCTCATCTGCACCCGACGGGTCGGACCGCTGCGCGGGTCGAGCTGACCGATCGCCGCCCCCGACAGCGGCGCGTTTCTCTGCGCCTGCGGCGTCGCCTCCACCGGCAGCCGCACTTCGCCGGTCTCGCCCGCGGGCAGCGGCCCCACGTCACACCTGGTGCGGCCCGCGTCGGCCGCCGCGCAGCCGGCCGGTGGGTTCGGCACACTCACCCCGGCCGGCAGGACCACCTCGACCAAGCCGGCGGCGTCCACCTTGCCGGTGTTGCCCAGCCGGACCACGAGGGAACTCGCCCCGCCGCTGATGTCGAACGCCACCTCGTCGGCCGACAGCGCGATTCCAGGCACCGGCGGGCCGGGCGGAAAGAGCACCGCGAAGCCCTGGTCGTCGGTCGCCTCTCCGGGCACGTCCGGAGCGTCCCCGATGACCCGCACGGAGCCGCTGAGCGGCATGCGCTCCCAGGCGGTGCCGGCGACCCGCAACCGGAGCACACTGCTGAACCGGACGCCCGCCTCGACGGTCCAGGCTCCACAGCGGTACGCGTCGCCCGCGCTGACGCACCCCTTCGTGCCGGCGTCGGTCACACCGGGCGGCAGGGTGTACGAGAGTCGGACCCGCTGCGTGGCGGTGCCGGTGTTTGCCACCGTCACCCGCAGCGTGGTGGTCGTGCTGGCCGCGTTCCAGTACGCCCCGGGCAGGACGACGTCCTCGGTGGTGACCTGCACGCCGAGCGGGCTCGGTGGCGCTGCCGGGGTGTCGCCCGGCGCCGACGGCCGTACCGGGGGCACCGGCGGGCCGGCCGTCTCGGGCCGGGTGGTGCCTCCCGGCACGGGAGCCGTGGTCGCTGCGGGCGGAGGTACGTCGGGTGCTGTGGTCTGCGGTGCCGGCGGCGTCGTCATCGGCGGCGGCGCCGTCGTCTCCGGGGCCGGGATGACCGGGCTGGGGGCGCCGCTCGGCTCCTCGGTCGGGGTGGGTTCCTCCGCCGGGCTGGTCTCCGGAGCCGGCCCGGGTTCGGCGGTCGGGTCGGTGACGGCGGCGACCGGCAGCACGGCAGGTGTCGCCGCGCCGGCCCACGCCGGTGCCAAGGCCAGCGCCGCGAGCAGGCCGACCGCGAGAGAGGTCGCCAGCAGGGGAAGGGGACGCCGTCCCGCAGCCCGTTGCCTGGGCGAAACCTTCACGCGGGCCATCTGACCTCCGGTGTCATGGGTGGAAGTCCAATATTCGGTAACAGTTGCCCTGGTGCACTAGTCCCAGCTGGAAACAAATCCGTAACGTGTTTGGGACGTGCCTTCCGGCCGAGCGGTAGGCTCCCGGCGTGACCGGTTACCTCGGCTCGTACGCGACGCTCGGTCTCCTGCTGCTCGTCAGCGTCCTGTTCTTCGTAACGGCGTTCTCGGCCAACCGAGTGTTACGTCCGGCTCGTCCCGCCGACCCGATCGGCAAGCGGGCCACCTACGAATGTGGGCTCGACCCGGTCGGCGCGGACTGGGCGCAGATGCAGATCCGCTACTACGTGTACGCCTATCTGTACGTGCTGTTCGCGGTCGAGGCGGTGTTCCTCTTCCCGTGGGCGGTGGTCTTCGACCGGCCGGGCTTCGGCCTCGTGACGGTGGTGGAGATGGCGGTGTTCGTGGCGGTGCTCGCGCTCGGCATCCTCTACGCCTGGCGTAGGAACATCCTGCGCTGGACCTGACCGCCACGACCTCCGGCGATCGTGTCGGTCCGCCGGCCGGTAACGGTCGGTCGCTCCAACGACCGGACAGTCAGGCCAGGCCCCGGCGGGTCGCCGTGGGTGGCCGGTCGCCACGAATCGACGCCACCATGTCCAGCACCCGGCGGGTCGGGCCGACCTGGTGGGCCCGGAACACACGGGCACCCAGCCAGGCGGAGAGCGCCGTGGCGGCGAGCGTGCCCTCCAACCGCTCGGCCACCGGCAGGTCCAACGTCTCGCCGATGAAGTCCTTGTTGGAGAGCGCCACGAGCACCGGCCAGCCGGTATCTGTCAACTCGCCGAGCCGACGGGTGATCTCCAGGGAGTGCCTGGTGTTCTTGCCGAAGTCGTGGGCCGGGTCGATGAGGATGCCGTCGGGGCGTACCCCTGCGGCCACCGCACTGTCGGCGAGCCCGGTCACCGTCGCGACCACGTCGGCCACGACGTCGTCGAACGCGGCCCGGTGCGGCCGGGTCCGGGGGACCAGCCCTCCGGCGTGCGAACAGACCAGCCCGGCGCCGGTGGCCGCCGCCACCCGGGCCAGCGCCGGGTCGGCACCCGACCAGGTGTCGTTGAGCAGGTCCGCGCCGGCCGCGACAGCCTCCGTCGCCACCTCGGCACGCCAGGTGTCGATGGAGATCACCACCTCCGGGAACGCGGCCCGTACGGCGGCGATGGTGTCCACCGTGCGTCGGATCTCCTCGGCGACGTCCACCTCGGCACCGGGGCCGGCCTTCACTCCACCGATGTCGATGATCTCCGCACCTTCGTGCACCGCCCGCTCGACCGCACGCAACGCGCTGTCGGCGGCGAACGTGGCGCCACGGTCGTAGAACGAGTCGGGAGTGCGGTTGACGATGGCCATCACGACCAGCTCACCGGGCCTGAACGTCCGCCCGCCCAGCCGAAGTGCCCCGGCCATGCCGCCTCCTGAGGGTCCGCACCGCCGCCGCCGCGCCGGCCGCTCCCGACGCTAGCCGGTCGATCGACAGGTACGCGGAGCGGGCGTGGACGTCGATCGTGATCGGGGTGTGGGGTCGCTCCGGGCCGAAGCTCGTGCCACGATCAGTGCATGGGTCAGCTTCTGCTCCTCCTGGTTGTCGCGTTGACCGTCGCGGCGGTGGTGTTCGGCGTGACGGTGCTGATCAGCGGCCGCGATCCCGGCCTGGTGCCGGCCGAGCCGGATTCGCAGGCCGTGCCCCTGCCGGGCACCCGGCCGCTGCGCGAATCCGATGTGGGTGCGGTTCGCTTCGACACCGCGCTGCGGGGGTATCGAATGGCCCAGGTCGATCAGGCGCTGCGCCGTGCCGCCTACGACATCGGCTACAAGTCGGAGCTGATCGGCGTACTGGAGTCGGAGGTCATCGCGTTGCGTGAGGGGCGCACCGACGACGCGGACGTGCTGCGCCAGGCCCGCGAGCAGGCCGCCGCGGCGGTGCCGGGCGCTGCCGACGCGGGCGTCGAAGTGCCGCCGGCCGGCTCGACCGACGCGAGCCCGTTGCCGGATGCCACCTCCTCGCCGGACGCCACCTCCTCGCCGGCGGACGCCGACGGCGCGGCCCCGGCCGCCGGTGTGACCCCGGCCAACGACGTGTCCCCGTCGAACGACATGACCCGGACCGACGACGTGACCCCGCCGAACGACGTGACCCGGACCGGCGACGCGACCCCGGGCGACGACGCGGCACCGGCCGGCAACGCCGCACCAGCCGACGGTGAGCCGGCTGACGTCGACGCGGCCGACAGTGCCGCACAGCGCGGGCCGGCGGTCCGGTCGGAGTCGGCGTGACCGACCCGCAGGGCGCCAGCGATCTCGGGGACGTCGCTCAACCCGGTGCCGGCGAGGTGACCGCCACCGTGATCGTCGACGCACCTGCGGAGCGGGTCTTCGCCGCGCTGCTCGCCTGGGAACGACAGTCCGACTGGATTCCGTTCACCCGCGTACGGGTGGTCGAGGGCGACGGGCGGGAGGGCAGCCGGATCGAGGCGGTCACCGCCCTCGGCCCGGCCGTGCTGCGCGACGAGATGCGGGTCGTCCGGGTCGACGAGCCGTACGAGATCGGTGTGGTGCACTGCGGCCAACTGCTGCGGGGTCCCGGCGTGCTGCGCTGCACCCAGCTGGATCGGGCGCGTACCCAGGTGGTCTGGCACGAGTGGTTCCACCTGCCCGGCGGCCGGGCCGGCCGGCTGGCCTGGCCGGTGCTCTGGCCCGGCTCCAAGGTCGGCCTCACGCAGGCGCTGAAGAGGTTCGGCAGGCTTGTCGAGCAGGGCCGGCTGCCCTGACCACGCCGGCCGTCCGGCGGCGGTGGGCTGTCGGTGTGATGGCCTAGCGTGTACTGAGTGACTGACCTGCTGATCGGTGCCGACGGGCTGGCCCGCTGCGCCTGGGGGGCCAGCACCCCCGACTACGCCGTCTACCACGACACCGAGTGGGGACGGCCGCTGCACGGCGACGACGCGCTCTACGAGCGGATGACGCTTGAGGCGTTCCAGTCCGGCCTGTCCTGGCTGACCATCCTGCGCAAGCGTCCGGCGTTCCGGCTCGCCTTCGACGAGTTCCGGATCCCGACCGTCGCGGAGTACGGCGACGGCGACGTGACGCGGCTGCTCGCCGACGCCGGCATCGTCCGCAACCGGGCCAAGATCGAAGCGGCGATCGCCAACGCCCGCGCCGCGCTGGAATTGCCCGACGGGCTGTCCGCGCTGCTCTGGTCCTTCGCGCCGCCGCCCCGGCCGAGCCGCCCTGCCTCGTTCGCCGGGGTGCCGCCGATCACCCCCGAGTCGACGGCAATGGCCAAGGCGCTCAAGAAGCGCGGCTTCCGGTTCGTCGGGCCGACCACCGCGTACGCGCTCATGCAGGCAACGGGGATGGTCGACGATCACATCGTCGGCTGTCACGTCCCGCCCGCGACGGCGTCGTGATGGGATGGCAGGCATGACCACCGAGACCGCGCACCGGGCCGGCGGGACCGGCCACGCCGACGGGCCTGGCACGTGGGCCGTTCTGCTGCCCGCCGAGCGTTACGAGGCCGAGCGTCTCGTGCACCACGACACGCTGGAGTTGACGGGGCTCACCGACGTCGGTCAGCCGCGCCCGGGCGACCAGGTGGCGGTGCTCGCAGACGAGCCACCCCGACTGGTCGCCCTCGGCAGGGTCACCACGCCGTCGCTGCGGCACCGGGAGGACCCGGACGACCCGCAGTCCCCGGTCGAGCCCGGGACGCTCGTCGTGGCGTACACCCGGCGGGCCTTCGACGAGCCGGTGCCGGCCGACCTGTTGACTGTCGACGGGCCGCTCACCGCGCTCGCCCCGGCGGCCTTCCGGGCGCTCGCCGACCAGCTCGGTCCACCTCCGGCGCGGCGCACCTGGCTGGTGAGCCTGGACCTGCCGATCGAAGCGGGCACGCCAGCCGAGGCGGTCCGGCTGTTCTGGGCCTACGTGCAGGAGTTGGGGCCGCGTGAGCTGCCCGCGTTCGTGTCGCCGTCCGGGGACGAGCTGGCCATGCAGGCGTTCGTGCTGGGTGCGGAGGCCAACCAGGATCCGGAGGAGGACGACTAGCTCAGCGGCCCTCGAAGACCGGCTTCTGCTTGGCCACGAACGCCTCGGTGGCCGCCCTGTGGTCCGCAGTGGCGCCGCAGATCGCCTGCGCCTGCGCCTCCGCCGCCAGGGCGTCGGCGAGGGTTCCGGCGTCGGCGATGGAGAGCTGCCGCTTGATCGCCCCGTACGCGACTGTGGGGCCGGCGGCGAGCCGTGTGGCCAGCTCCTGCGCGGCCGGCAGCACCTGCTCGTCGTCGTCCGTCAGCCGGGTGATCAGCCCCAGCCGGCAGGCCTCCTCGGCACGGACCGGCTCGGCCAGCATCAGCAGCTCCACGGCCTTGGCGTGGCCGACCAGCCGGGGCAGCGTCCAGGACGCTCCGGTGTCGGCGGCGAGACCGACCTTGGCGAAGGCCATCAGGAAGCTGGTACCCGGCCCGCCGACCCGGATGTCGGCGAGGAAGGCCAGCGACGCGCCCGCACCGGCGGCCATCCCACGGACCGCTGCCACCACCGGCTTGGGCAGGTTGGCCAGCCGGGCGGCGATCGGGTTGTAGTGCGCCCGAACCGTGTCCAGCGGCGGGGCGGACGAGTTGTCCAGCGTCGCCACGTGCTCGCGCAGGTCCTGGCCGGCGCTGAACGCCCCACCCGCCCCGGTCAGCACGACCGCCCGGCAGGACCTGTCGGTCTCCAACTCGGCAAGCGTGTCCCGCAGCGCCTCCTTGAGCGCCAGGTCCAGCGCGTTCATCGCGTGCGGCCGGTTCAGGGTGAGGGTGACGACGGCGTCGGTCCGGTCGACGAGCAACGGCTCGGTCACTGTCTAACGACCCTTCTGTCGGACGATGCGGCTGCTGGCGTCGAGGCACTGCTCGACGTACCGGTCGGCGGCCGGACGCAGGCGTGCCGCGTGCCGGTCGAAGAAGCTGGCCGCGGCGGTGCCGGGCCAACGCTCGGGCAGCAGCGCCGGCGGCAGCTGCGGGTCCCGGAACAGGAAGGTACGCCACGCGTGCACGAGCCGGAACCGGGCCGCGTACGCCTCCTCGTCGCTGCTGCGCACGGTGACAGTGGCGAGCAGGGGGCGTTGGTCGGCGACGAACTGTTCGTAGGCCTGGCCGATCTCCGCAAGGTTCCAGGCGCGGCGGACCACACCCATCGCCCCCGGGGTGCCGGCGAAGTGTGCGGCGGTGAACCGCTCGAACCGGATGCCCGCCTCGGCGAGCAGCAGGTCGACGTCCTCGGCGGGCCGGGTGGCCACCCAGGTCTGCTCGTCGAGGGTGCCGTAGCCGAGGAAGCTGAGGTTCGAGGCGAGGCGTTGCCGGTCCCGTCGGGAGCCCGGGGCCTCCAGGACGAGCAGATCGAATCGCCCGTCCCAGGTGACCCGGCCCGTCCGGTAGATCCGGGCCGCCGCCTCGTCGAGTCGCCGAGCAGCTTTTGGTGTGATCGAATATCCCGGTCCGGAGGCCAGCCGGAGCGGGTCGAGCCAGCCTTGACGCACCATCCGGGACACGGCGGTGCGAACGGCGGGCGGCGCGATTCCCAACGGTGCCAGTAGCTTGACCAGGGCGGCAACGGGTGCGCGGCCACCTCTCGGTCGGAGGTGGTCGCCGTACAGGTCGAAGAGTGCCGACCGTGCCTGCATGACCGCACATTGTGACAGGCCTTCTCAAGATAAGCTAGATGCTGTTACATCAATGCTGCTCCGGTTTGGGTCCGGCGGTGTTCATCAGGGAAAATCGTTGGTCGACACCCCCGCGACGGTTGCGGGTGGCGTGAGAAGTGGCTGTGGGGCAACCCACCGACCCTGGTGTAGGTCTGAGGGGAGACAACATGGCGGCGATGAAGCCGCGGACGGGCGACGGTCCGCTGGAAGTCACCAAGGAGGGCCGGGGCATCGTCATGCGGGTCCCGCTGGAAGGCGGTGGCCGGCTCGTTGTCGAGATGACTCCCGACGAGGCCAACGCGCTCGGTGACGCGCTGAAGGCAGCCGCCGGCTGAGTGAGGAGCGACCCGGGCGGCGTACGTCGTCCGGACCGTTCCTTGACCCTGAGCCACCGGCAGTGCCGGTGGCTCAGGGTCTTCATCCGTGCGATCGGCGGGCCCGGCTCCCGCTCCACGACACTTCCTGGAGGTACGGTTCCGCGTGCTCGACATCTGCCCGATCGCCGAGCCCGACCGGCTCGACGTCCTCGTCCTGCCCGTCCGTCCCTCCGATGAGGCACCGGGCGGCGATGCCTCGGCGACACCGGCGCCCACCGCCGTGGCGCCTCCGGACGGCACCGCCGAGGAGGCCGCCGCGCTGGTGCCGGCCGCCCGGCTCAGTGGCCGGGCCGGCGAGATCCGCACCCAGTTGCGTCCGGGTCGCAGCCCTGGCCGACTGTTCCTGCTCGGAATCGGTGACGGCAGCGAGTCGGCGTGGCGGTCCGCGGGTGCGGCACTGGCCCGGTCCGCCTCAGATGAGACGCACATCACTATCGCGCTGCCGACCGACAGCGGCCCCGAAGCGGTTCGCGGGCTGACCGAGGGCCTGCTGCTGGCCTCGTACCGGTTCCGGCTCGCCCAGACCGACAACGCGCCCGCGCTCAGCTCTGTCGACCTGCTGGTCGCCGACCCGACCGCCCACGAGGCCACCGTCGCCACGGCCCGGACCACCGCCGCCATGACGCGCCTCGCCCGCGACCTCACCAACACCCCCTCGTCGCAGAAGACCCCGCAGTGGTTCGCCGACCAAGTGATCTCCGCCACAGCTGATCTGCCCGACCTTCGCCTCCGGGTCCGTGGCCCGGACGAGCTGGCAGCCGAGGGCTTCGGCGGGATCCTCGCAGTGGGCGGCGGCTCGGCCAGCGCTCCGCGACTGCTCGAGTTGGACTGGCACCCGGCCGACGCGCGTACCCACGTGGTGTTGATCGGCAAGGGCATCACGTTCGACACCGGCGGCATCTCGATCAAGCCGGTTCCGGCGATGAAACTGATGCGCAAGGACATGGCCGGCGCTGCCGCCGTCGTCGCGGCCACCCTCGGCGCTGCGGCGCTGCGTCTGCCGGTCCGGGTCACCACGCTGACCCCGCTCGCCGAGAACATGCTCAGCGGCTCCGCGTTCCGCCCGGGCGACGTCATCCGGCACTACGGCGGCACGACGAGCGAGACGACCAACTCCGACGCCGAGGGCCGCCTGGTCCTCGCCGACGCGCTGGCGTACGCGGTGCGGCAGCTCAAGCCCGACCTGCTGATCGACCTGGCCACCCTTACCGGTGCCAACGCCGTCGCGCTGGGCAAGCGCACCGCCGCCCTGTACAGCGAGAACGACGCCCTGGCCGCCGACGTCCTCGCCGCGGTCCAGGCCGCCGGCGAGGCGGCCTGGCGGATGCCGCTGAACAACGACTACGTCGAGTACCTGGGCAGCGAGATCGCGGACCTCTACAGCGCGCCCACCCAGGGCGCCGGATCGGTGCTCGCCGCGCTCTACCTGCGGGAGTTCGCAGGCGAGATGCGGGACCGCTGGCTGCACCTGGACATGTCGGCACCGTCCTGGGCCGACGGCGACCACGCGGAACTCACCCGGGGGGCGACCGGCTGGGGCGTACGCTCGCTGCTGCGCTGGCTGGCCAGCATCGACTGACCGCGGGTCAGCACTTCACGGCGGCGAGCACCCCGTGCCCGACCGGGAGCAGCGCGGGGATCCAGTGCTCCGACTCCCGGACCGCCTTGATCGTCTCGCGGACCGTCACCGTCTCCGCGTCCCGGGCGGCCGGGTCGGCGATCCGGCCACCGGCCAGCATGCCGTTGAGTGCCAGTACGCCCCCGGGACGCAGCAGCCGCAGCGCTGCCTCGACACAGGCGTGGAATCCGGTCGCCTCGGCGTCCACGAAGACGAGGTCGTACGCCCCGTCGGCGAGCCGGGGCAGGACGTCCAGCGCGCGACCCGTGATGATTCGGGTACGGCCCGCGGCGAAGCCCGCCTCGGTGAAGATCCGGCGGGCGATCCGCTGGTGCTCCACCTCCAGGTCGATGGTGGTGAGCACACCGTCGGCACGCATGCCGCGCAGCAGCCAGACACCGCTCACCCCGGTGCCGGTGCCGATCTCCACCACCGCGCGGGCGTTGCCGGCCGCAGCCAGCAGCCGCAGCGCCGCGCCCGCGCCGGGCGTGACCGCCTCGAGGCCCACCTCGTGAGCCAGGCTGCGGGCGGTACGCAGGACGAGATCCTCGGTCACGTACGACTCGGCGAACTGCTGAGCCTGGGCCGTCGAACTGCCGGAACCGGCGACCGTGGCGATGGGGCACCTCCGGGCGGTGCGTGGTGCGGGGGCGGGTTGGCACTGTGAGCGTAGAGGCGACCGCCGAGAGGCGCAGCCGCGCCTCCGTCCCTTTCGATCACCGGCGGCAACCGCTGACTGCACCGCGCGCATCCGTGCAATCCTGGAAGCGGTATTCCGTGAGCCTCGACCGCGCCGAGCCGTGGCCGGGCGCCGCCGCCACGGGATCCGGGGACGGACTGGGAGGCACCGACGTGACCGACGGCTGGGATTGGCGCCGGGGCGGTGAAACTCCGGCTCCGGCGCGACCGCCCGGGGCAGGAGTCCCGTCGGCGGGGCCGCCGGCCAGGCCGGGGAGCGGCTACACGCCTCCGGCAGGGCCACCGCCAGGAGCCTCACGGCCCGGTGTGCCGTACGCCGGGCCGGCGCCGCCCGCGGGCGGCTCCGGCGCGACCGGCGCCTCGCCCTGGTGGTCCGACGCCCTCGGCGACCCGTGGCGCGACCCGGCGGCACCGGCTGCCGTGGTGGTGCCCGGGGTGGTCGCCGCCGGCACCGAGCCCGAGCCGGTCATCGACCCGGACGCGCCCGGCCGGCCGTCGCTGCGCCACCTGCTGCTCATCCCGGTGATCACCGCGCTGCTGGCCGGAACCCTGGGTGGCGCGCTGGGCTACGCGTTCGCGGTTCGCGGCGGTGCCGGCGGCGGCACGGTGCTCGGCGCCGAGCCGGTGGATCCGCCAGCGCTTGCCCAGCGCAAGCCGGAGTCACTGGCCGGGGTCGCCGGCCGGGTCCTGCCCAGCGTGGTCACCGTGCGGGTGAGCAGCCTCGGCGGGACCAGCGAGGGCTCGGGCTTCATCGCCAGCGCCGACGGGCACGTGATCACCAACGATCACGTGGTGGCCGGCGGCAGCGGCAAAGCCTCGGTGGTCTTCAACGACGGCTCGACCGCTCCGGCGACTGTCATCGGTCAGGACCCGGAGTCGGACATCGCGGTGATCAAGGTCAACCGGACCGGGCTACGGCCTGTGGAGTTCGGCGACTCCGAAGGGCTGGCCGTCGGTGACCCGGTGCTCGCCATCGGCTCACCGCTCTCGCTGGCCAACACGGTCACCGCAGGCATCGTGAGCGCCCTGGACCGGACGATGCAGGCTGGAGAGCCGGGCGGCCCGGTGCGCTACTACGCGGCCATCCAGACCGACGCCGCTGTCAACCACGGCAACTCCGGCGGGCCGCTTGTCGACGGCGCCGGGCGGGTGGTCGGGGTCAACTCCACGATCAAGTCGCTGGTCGCCGAGGGGCAGGAGGCCGGCAACATCGGGCTCGCCTTCGCCATCCCGATCAACCAGGCCAAGCGGGTGACCCAGGACATCATCGGCACCGGCAAGGCCCGGCGTACGGTGATCGGCGCCCAGGTCGGTGGCCCGGGCGCGGGAGCCGGCGGGGGCGTACGCCTGGCCGCCGTGGAACCTTCCGGCCCAGCGGCTGATGCCGGGCTGAAGGCCGGCGACGTGATCATGAAGCTCAACGGCCGACCGATGACCGAACCGACGGACCTGATCGCCCTGGTCCGCAAGTTCGCACCCGGCTCGGTGGTGACTGTCGAGTTCCGGCGAGGTGCCGACCGGCAGAACACGTCGGTCACCCTCGCGGCGGACGCCAAGTGAACTGCGGGTCACCCCCTGCCCGAAAGCCGGTTCACGTGCGTAGTCTTGCTGCTGACGGCGAGAGGGGGCCTGCGGAATGTTAGACAACCTGAACTGGTGGGAGATCGGTGCGCTGCTGCTCCTGGCGCTGTTGATCTTCGGGGACCGGTTGCCCAACGTGATCAACGATGGTCTGCGGATGGTCCGCAATCTGCGCAACATGGCCCGCAACGCCACGGGCGACCTCAGCAGGGAGTTGGGCACCGACATCCAGCTCGAGGATCTGCACCCGAAGGCCTTCATCCGCAAGCACCTCCTCAGCGAGGAGGACGAGGCGGCGATCCGCAAGCCGTTGCAGGGCGTCTACGACGATCTGCGCGCCGACGTCAACGGCGTGCACAACGAGCTGAAGGACGTGGCCAACGCCGCGGACCTCCGGTCGAACGGCTCCCGGCCGACCACCAGCACCGCCACCAGCGCCTCACCGGCACCGGCCCCGCGGGCCAGCTACGACGACGCCACCTGACCCGCCCTGCGGGCACGCTCAGGCATAGCGCTAGCGCTCGGACCGTGCGGCGGCACTCGGGCCTGTGTCAGCCTCGCTCAGGCTCAGGCTCCATCCCTTGGGCCCTTGCCTGTAGCCCCGGCCCCTGGCCTCGCTCAGCTCGGTGACCCCGGATCACACCGCCCGTGCTGCCCTTCGGAGCTGGATCGCCGACGTCCTCCCGGCCGGGGCCGGGAGATCCGTGCGACATCAGCTCCAAAGGGCAGCACGGGCTGCGCGTGTCAGGGCAAGCTCCGCCCGCGCCGGCTGCCGGTTGCGACCGCTCAGCGGCCGGCGGGCTTGAGGCCGAGGGGCTTGCCGAGCAGCGACTCACGGCGCAGCGCGAGCCGGTCGGCGATCGTGCCGAGCGCCTGGGCGGCCGGGGAATCCGGCTCGGCCAGCACGATCGGGTTGCCGGCGTCGCCGGCCTCGCGGACGCGGGTGTCCAGCGGGATCTGCCCGAGCAGCGGCACCTGCGCGCCGATCGTCCGGCTCAGCGACTCGGCGACGGCCGTACCGCCGCCGGAGCCGAAGATCTCCATGCGGGAGCCGTCCGGCAGTTCGAGCCAGGACATGTTCTCGATGACGCCGACCACCCGCTGGTGGGTCTGCAGGGCGATCGCACCGGCCCGCTCCGCGACCTCGGCGGCTGCGGTCTGCGGGGTGGTGACCAGCAGGATCTCCGAGTTGGGCAGCAGTTGGGCCAGCGAGATGGCCACGTCGCCGGTGCCCGGGGGCAGGTCGAGCAGGAGTACGTCGAGGTCGCCCCAGTAGACGTCGGCCAAAAACTGCTGCAACGCCCGGTGCAGCATCGGGCCACGCCACACCACAGCCGCGTTGCCCGAGGTGAACATGCCGATCGAGATCACCTTCACGCCGTGCGACTGCGGCGGCATGATCATGTCTTCGACGCGGGTCGGTCGACCGTCCGCGCCGAGCATCCGGGGCACCGAGTGACCGTAGATGTCGGCGTCGACCACGCCGACGGAGAGCCCACGGGCGGCGAGCGCCGCCGCCAGGTTGACAGTCACGCTGGACTTGCCGACACCGCCCTTGCCGCTGGCCACCGCGTACACACGGGTGCGGGAGCCCGGCTGGGCGAACGGGATGACCGGCTCCTCGCTGGCGCCGCCGCCGCGCAGCTGCGCCTGCAACGACTGCCGCTGCTCGGGGCTCATCACACCGAAGTCGATCTCCACGCCGGTGACACCGGGCACCGCGGCCACGGCGGCGGTGATGTCCGTACGCAGCTTGTCCTTGAGCGGGCAGCCGGCGACGGTGAGCAGCAGCTCGACCCGTACGACGCCGTCGGCGCCGATCGTGGCGGAGCGGACCATGCCCAGATCGGTGATGGGCCGGCGGATCTCCGGGTCGTTGACGGTGGCCAGGGCGGCCTGGATCGCGTCCTCGACGGTGCTGACGGGTGCTGACATGCCCGCAATGCTACGTCGCGGGGCATCCGCTCCGACCGTTGACCGGGACCGGTGTGAGCCAATCGATCCGGCTCATCAGCCGTCCTGGCCGCGGGGGCCGGTGCCGTCCGAGCGGGCGCTCCGGGAGAAGTCGCCGTCCAGGTCGTCGCGCGGCTCGTCAAGCGCTCCGCCGTCGGTCGCCCGCTGGGTGCGCTTCTCCTGCCGGCTGTCCCGCTCCTGCTGGCGGCGCTCCAGCCGCTGCCGCCGCTGCCCCGCCTCGTCCAGCTCCTCGGCCAGTCGGGTCAGTTCGGAGCGGAGGAAGTCGCGGGTGGCCACCTCGCCCAACGCGATCCGCAGGGCGGCGATCTCCCGTGCCAGGTACTCGGTGTCCGCCTTCTGCGCCGTGGCGCGCCGCCGGTCCTCCTCCAACGCCACCCGGTCGCGATCCGCCTGCCGGTTCTGCGCCAGCAGGATCAGCGGCGCCGCGTAGCTGGCCTGCAACGACAGCACCAGCGTGAGGAACGTGAAGGTGTACGGGTCGAAACGCATCTCGGCCGGGGCGAGAGTGTTCCAGCCGAACCAGATGGCGATCACCACAGTCATGACGACCAGGAAGTTCGCGGTGCCCATGCCCCGGGCGATGCCCTCCGACCAGCGGCCGAACGCCTCCGCGTCGAATCGGGGCAGCTTGATTCCCCGGGGCTCGCGCGGCTGGTCGAGACGCTCCGTACGCCGCTGCTCAGCCATCAGCGCCGTCCAGCACCGCGTCGGTGGTGCCCGCGGCACCGAGGACACCCCGGTCCCGCCAGTCCCGGGGCAACGAGTGGTCCAGTACGTCGTCGACCGTCACGGCACCGACCAGCCGGTTGTTCCTGTCGATCACGGGCATGGCGACCAGATCGTAGGTGGCCATCCGGCGGGTGATCTCTGGCAACGGCGTGGTGGGGCGCAGCGGGTCGATGTCGTTGACCACCACCTTGCCCAGCAGATCGGCAGGCGATTCACGCAGTAACGCCTGGAAGTGCACCATGCCCAGGTACCGCCCGGTCGGGGTGTTCTGCGGCGCCCGGGTCACGAAGACCTGCGCGGCGACGGCGGGGGAGAGCTGCGGCTCCCGGATCCGGGCCAAC
Organism: Micromonospora sp. NRRL B-16802; assembly: GCF_001279555.1. Taxonomy (NCBI): domain Bacteria; kingdom Bacillati; phylum Actinomycetota; class Actinomycetes; order Micromonosporales; family Micromonosporaceae; genus Micromonospora; species Micromonospora sp. NRRL B-16802. Next base: position 266,253 of record NZ_LGEB01000086.1, read on the forward strand.
GCCTCGGCGACTGTCGCGTCCGGCGGCAGGATGACCGGCTCGGACGTCATCACGCTGCCCGCCGTGCCGGGGGTGTAGTTGAGCAACTGCCGCACCGGGTCGGCCTCGTCCGGCTCCATGAGGTCCAGCAGCACGTCCTGTTCCGGCGGCGGCAGTTCGTTGAGCAGGTCCGCAGCGTCGTCCGGGTCCATCTCCTCCAACACGTCAGCGGCCCGCTCCCGGTCCAGCGCGGCGAGGATCTCCACCTGGTCGTGTTCGGGCAGCTCACTGAGCACGTCGGCCAGCCGCTCGTCGTTCAGCGCCGCAGCGACCTCGTTGCGCCGCGTGTCGGGCAGGTCCTGGAGGGCGTTGGCAAGGTCCGCCGGGCGCATGTCCTCCAGGACGGCGAGCAGATTCGCCGTACCCCGGTTGTCGGCGATGCCGCTGAGCCCGCGCACGCGGTCCCACTCGACCTGGTGCAGATGGCCCCGCCGGGTGATCCGGCCGGTCTGCTCGCGGACCGCGACGCGGGTGAGTGACCACTCGCCGCCGCGAGCGCACTCCATGGCGACGTCCACCACGGTGCCGGGCTGGCCGCCGGGTTCGAGCTGCACCCGCCGGTCCAGGAGTTCCTGGAGCACAAGCAGCTCGTTCAGGCGCTTCTCGAAGCGCCGCAGGTTGAGGGTGCCGGAGCCGAGCACGACAGCGTCCGCGTCGATCGAGGTGATCCGGTTGATGGACAGGAAGATCCTCCGGCGCATCGGCATCTCGGCGACCAGACCCACGACCTCCGGCGGACGGCCGGTCGCCCGCAGCCGGGCCACCGCGTCACGGACACGGCCCACCTGGTCACCGTTTGGATCGAAAACGGCCACTCCGGCGAGGCGGGCGATGTAGATCCGGGTCGGCGTGCTCACGGGCACCAGCCTAAGCGCCTAGTGTTTAGCAACATGTCGACCTTGGCCTACGAGATCGTGGACGTCTTCACCGACCGCCCGTTCAGTGGCAACCCGCTGGCCGTGGTGTTCGGCGCGGAGGCGCTGGCCACCGAGCAGATGCAGGCGCTCGCACTGGAGTTCAACCTGTCCGAGACGGTGTTCGTGCTGCCACCTACCCAGGTCGGCGCGACGTACCGGGCCCGCATCTTCACCCCTGCCGAGGAGTTGCCGTTCGCCGGGCACCCGAGCGTCGGCGCGGCGGTCACCGCCAGTCGGCGCGGGATGTTCGACGTGGGGCAGGTCACCCAGGAGTGCGGTGCCGGGGTGCTGCCGATCGACGTGACCGCAACCGGCGCGACGCTCACCGGCAGCAGCCCCACGCTCGGCCCCGAGTTGGACCCGGAGCCGCTGCTGGAGATCGCCGGGCTGGTCGAGGCCGACTACGACAGCAGTGGGCCGGCGCCTCGGGTGGCGGGCTGCGGGCTGGAGTTCCCGTACCTGCCGGTGTTCCCGGATTCGGTGGCCCGGGCCCGGCTGAACCCGGTGGCGGCGGAGCGGTACGGCGTGGATCACGTGAGCGTCTTCTCCTGGGACCCCGCCACGCAAACCGCGCACGCTCGGGTTTTCGTGCCGGGGCTCGGTGTCCCGGAGGATCCGGCGACCGGTTCGGCGGCGCTCGGGCTGGGCGTCTGGCTGGTGGCCACGGGCCTGCTGCCGGGGGACGGACTGTCCCGGTACGCGGTGCGCCAGGGTGTGGAGATGGGCCGTCCCTCTGCGTTGACCTGCACTGTGACGGCGGAGAGCGGCACGGCCGTCGGCGCTACCGTCGCCGGCCAGGTGATGCCGGTGGCCCGGGGCGAGATCGCCGTGCCGCCCTTCGTGGGCTGAGCCGCGCAGGCCCTGGGTGGACGGGCGGCAGGCGATCGACCGGCGGTCCACGCGTCGCCGGTCGACGTACGGGAGGATACGAGGGTGACTGACGACGCGCACACCTCGACGCCGCTTGTCGACGAGGCGATGAAGAAGGCCGCCGTGGCCTGGGTCAGCGTGTCCGGCGGGCCGGCGCTCGCGCTCTGGTGCGCCCCGCTGGAAGGCGCGCTCTACGTGGTGAGCGGGCCGGGCGAGCAGGCCGCTCCCGGGTTGGCCGACGCCACCGAGGCGCAGGTCACGCTGCGCGGTGATCACGGCGGCCGCATCGTCACCTGGCCGGCCCGGGTGACCAGGCTGTCGCCGGGCAGCGAGGCGTGGGAGACCACGGCGCCGCTTGTGGCGGGCAAGCGCCTGAACGCGCCCGGCCCGACGGCGGACCTGGTGGCGCGGTGGGCCGCCGACGGCTGTGCGGTGAATCGGCTCGCCCCCGCGGGCGAGCCGCTCTCCGGCGCCGACCTGCCGTCCGACGCGCAGACGGAGGAGCCCCGGGAGACCCCGGCGGTCCGCGCCACCCGCAAGCCGTTCCGCCTGCACCGGGTCCGCCGCCGCTGATCCGTCGGCCGCCCGTGCGCCGCCGCTGACCCGCCGACCGCCCGTTGGTCAGCCCGCCGGACCGCCCGCCCTGCCGGCCGCGCACATCCCGCCGACCCCGGTGCGCGCCAGATCGGCGTCCGCGAGGTTCGTTGCGCTCACGACGTCGAGCACCTCGCGCAGGCTGCCCACGGTCCGGCCGCGCCATTCCCGGTCGGCGTTGAACACCATGTGCTCGGCCAGATCGGGTGCGGCCAGCCGGACCGCTGTCATCCCGGCCCGCTCGGCGCCGGTCAGCTCCTGGCTGCCACCGTCGCCGACGTACAGGCAGTCGGCCGGTGCGAGCCCCAGCCGCTGACAGGCGGTCAGGTAGAGCTCCGGTTCGGGCTTGCATCGTCCGACCTGGACGGAGAAGACCCGCACGTCGAGCAGTGGGGCGATCGGGAGCTGCGGCAGGAAGGCCGGCAGTTCGTGCGTACAGTCGCTGATCACGCCGGTGCGCAGGCCGCAGTGGCGCAGCGCCGCGAGCACCGGCACCGCGTCGGCCCGCAGCCGGGTGTCCGCGCGGACCGCCCGGTGCCGGGATGCCACGGCCGCCCGCAGCGCATGGTCGCTGGGGTGTACGCCCGCCAGGGCGCAGACCCAGCGCAGTGTCGCCTCCGCGCTGCCGAGCCGACCGGTGGCACGCGCGTAGTAGGTGCGATTGAGCACCTCGTTGAGCGTGTCGATGGGGCAGCCGAGCAGTTCGGCGGTGCGGAGGTGCGCGGCGCCGCGTTGGACCGAGTGGGTGAGCGTGCCGAAGAAGTCGAACAGCACAGCCTGGTAGCTGGGCATCTGGCGCGCCTCCGGGCGATCGACGGCCGCTGGCGCGACGCTGCCCGATCGTAACGGAGTGATGACGTTCTGTGTCCATGGTGATCGTGTGAAGATTGCTTCCCGTGCCCCCTGATTCGCGCCGCCCGACGTTGGATCCGCTGACCACCGGCGCGGTGGGCCTCGCCGTGGTCGCGGTGTCGTCGTCAGCGCCGCTGATCGCGTACGCGGCCGCACCGGCGCTGGCCATCGCGTTCTGGCGCAACGTGCTGGCGGTGGCCGTGCTGAGCCCGTTCTCGCTGGCCCGACGTCGCGCCGAGTTCCGCGCCCTGGTCGGGCTGGCAGGTCGGCGGGAGGGGCTGTTCTGCGTCCTCTCCGGTGTGGCGCTGGCCGCGCACTTCGCCGCCTGGATGCCGAGCGTCCAGCTCACATCGGTGGCTGCGGCAACGGCTCTGGTCGCCACCCAGCCGGTCTGGCAGGGGCTGATCGCCCGAGCGCAGGGTCGCAGGCTCCCACCGGTGGTCTGGGTCGGCATCGCGGTGACGGTCGGCGGCGCGGTGATCGCCACGGGCGCGGACGTGGGCATCTCCGCGAGGGCGGTAGTCGGTGACCTGCTGGCGGTGGCCGGTGGCGTGTTCGGCGCCGTCTACACCGCGTTCGGTGAGCGTGCGCGGGCCAGCATCAGCACCACCACCTACACGACCATCTGCTACGGGATCTGCGCGCTGATCCTGCTGGTGATCTGCCTGCTCGGCGGGGTGCGGCTTACCGGCTTCGACGGGCGTACCTGGCTGGCCATCCTGGCGTTGGTGGCTGGCGCGCAACTGCTCGGGCACTCGATGTTCAACTACGTCCTGCACCGGATCCCGGCGACGACGGTAAGCGTGTTGATCCTGCTGGAGGTGCCCGGCGCCGCCCTGCTGGCCTGGGTCTGGCTGGGCCAGGTGCCTCGCGCGTACGCGCTGCTGGGCATGTCGTTGCTGCTGGTCGGGGTGGCAGTGGTGGTGCTCGGCGGCGCCCGCGCCGGCCGTCGCGCCACGACCACGGCGTTGCCGGCCGACCCGGCGCCGCTGACCGACTGACGCTCAGACCTCGTGCACCTCGATGACGCGGGTGGTCGGTGCGGCTTCGCCGAGGGCGGTACGCAGTGCCGCCCGCTGCGGGTCGACGAGGAACGACTCGTAGCCGGCCCGATCCGCGAACCGGATCACGTGCACCTCGCTTCGCCCAGCGGTGCTGCGCAGCCGTCGTTCCAGTTCGCCGCCGTGCCTGTCGAGCAGGGCAAGGACGTCGTCCTCGTAGCGCTGGCCATCGGACTCGGCCCCGGTGGGAAACTCGACGATCGCCACGAGAGTGAGCACGGTGGCAACGCTACCCGTCGATGCCCACGGCGGCGGCGCTTGCCGACCAGAGCCGGGCGGCGAGCCGTGGGTCGGCCGCCTTGCGGTACGGCCGGCGCAACCGCCTGTTGTAGTAGTACCCGCCGCCGACCAACCGGGCCGGGTCCTGGTTGGCGAGCCAGACCAGCGTCTCGGCGGCCTTCTCCGGGCTGCGGAACGGCAGCACCCGCATGCCGAACGCGACAACCCTGCTGTCGTTGCCGAACCGGGTGCGCACCACTCCCGGGTGGAAGCTGTGTGCGGGGATTCCCGGCCAGCGGCGGGCCGCCTCGGCGGTGAACAGGATGTTCGCCTGCTTGCTGGTGCCGTACGCGCCCAGCGGCCGGTAACGGCGCAGTGCCGCGTTCAGGTCGTCCGGATCGAGCGTGCCGAAGCGGTGCGCACCGGAGCCGGTGACCACGATCCGGCCGACCCGGTCGGCGAGCAGGTTGGTCAGCAGGAACGGGGCCAGGTGGTTGGCCTGGATCGACAGCTCGAAACCGTCGACGGTGGTGAGAGGCTGGAGCGCGATCGCTCCTGCGTTGTTGACGAGCACGTCGATCCGGTCGTACGCGGCGCGCAGCCCTTCGGCGAGCCGTCGGACGTCGTCGAGCACCGCGAAGTCGGCGCGGAACAGCTCCGGGCGCTCACCCGAGGTCTCCCGTACCCGTTCGGCGGCGGCCTGGAGGCGGGCAGGGTCCCGCCCGACGAGCACCACCTGGTCGCCGCGGCAGGCGAGGTGCACGGCGGCGGCCAGCCCGATCCCGGAGCTGGCCCCGGTCACCACCACGAGTCGACGCCCAGTGAGATCTTCCACAGGTCCATTCACCCCGGTCACGGCACGAGGTTACCGTGGCGTCAACACGCCCCTTTGGGATCGTTAAGTTTTCTCGGATCTGTCGTCAGGTGGCGTCGGCGTGCCCGCCGAACGCTGGAAGGAGTTCATCCATGGCCGCAGTCGGTCGTCCTCGCCGATCCTGTCTCGCCGTACCGGGTTCCAGCGTCAAGATGCTCGGCAAGGCGCAGGGCCTCCCGGCCGACCAGGTCTTCCTCGACCTGGAGGACGCCGTCGCCCCGCTGGCCAAGCCGGACGCGCGCAAGAACATCGTGGCCGCGCTCAACGACGGTGACTGGGCCGGCAAGACCCGCGTGGTACGGGTCAACGACCTGACCACCCCGTGGACCTACCGGGATGTCATCGAGGTCGTCGAGGGCGCTGGCGCGAACCTGGACTGCATCATGCTGCCCAAGGTGCAGGACGCCGCCCAGGTGCAGTGGCTGGACCTGCTGCTCACCCAGATCGAGAAGACGCTGGGCCTGGAGGTCGGACGGATCGGCATCGAGGCGCAGATCGAGAACGCCGCGGGCCTGGTCAACGTCGACGCCATCGCGGGCGCCTCGCCCCGGGTGGAGACGATCATCTTCGGCCCGGCCGACTTCATGGCCTCGATCAACATGAAGTCGCTCGTTGTCGGTGCGCTGATCCCGGACTACCCGGGCGACCCGTACCACTACATCCTGATGCGCATCCTGATGGCCGCCCGAATGCACGACAAGCAGGCAATCGACGGGCCGTTCCTGCAGATCCGGGACGTGGACGGCTTCCGTGAGGTGGCCAAGCGGTCGGCGGCGCTGGGGTTCGACGGCAAGTGGGTGCTGCACCCGGGCCAGATCGACGCCGCGAACGAGGTCTACCAGCCGGCGCAGGCCGACTACGACCACGCCGAGCTGATCCTCGACGCCTACGAGCACTACACCTCGGAGGCCGGCGGCAAGCTCGGCGCGGTGATGCTCGGCGACGAAATGATCGACGAGGCGTCCCGCAAGATGGCGCTTGTGGTCGCCGCCAAGGGCCGGGCCGCCGGAATGAGCCGTACCTCGTCGTTCACCCCACCGGCGGAGTGAGTGGTCGGGCCGGGTCGACAGCCGCAGGCTGTCGGCCCGGCCCGACAAAGCCGTTGGTACGTCGACCCGGCCGCCCTCTCAGTAGCTGCTGGTGCTGCTGTCGGCGTTCGAGACCGCGAAGATGATGATGGCGGCGTAGGCGGCGATCCCGAGCAGCATCAGCGCGGTGACGATCCAGCCGACGATGATGCCGGCCTTCGCCATACCTTCACCGGCCTCGCCGCTGGTGCGGATCTGACTCTGCGCCACGTGGCCGAGGATCGCCCCGATCGGCGCCGTGATCCCACAGGACGTGAGGCCGACAAGGCTCAGCACAAGCGACGCGATGGCAAGCCCGTTGTTCTTCGGGGGCGGCGGGTAGCCGTAACCGGGGTACGGCGGCGGATAGCCGGGCGGGGCGTACGCCACCGGCTGTCCCGGGGCCGCCTGCCCGCCGGCGTACGGGTCGGCCGGCGAGTACGGGTCGGAGGGGCCGGGCTGGGTTGGCACCGGCGGGCTGGACACCATTGTCGGATCCAGCGGTGAACTCGCCGGCTGAGCCGACCTCGTGGGGTCGTTCCAGTCGCCGGGGGGCGGGGGATTGGTCATGCGTACTCTCCGTCGGCTTGGTTGGCGCCGTCAGGGTAGCCAGGGGTGACCAAACCCGACGCCCCCGCTCCCGGGTGCCGCGTTGCCCAGGTCGGTCGTAACGGGCAGGATCCCTGGCATGGCAATCGAATCGCGTGCCGCGGACCGTTCCGGAAGCCGACCGAGACGGGACGTCAGCCGGCCGGGTGCGGCTCGGCGCGGCCGTGCGACCACGCCGGGCAGCGGGGTCGGCGCCGACGAGCCGGTCGCGCTCCCCGACCCGGTGACCATGCGGCTCGACGGGCGTGTCGCCCTGGTGACGGGGGCGGGCAGCCCGGACGGCATCGGGTACGCGACCGCCCGGCGGCTCGCCGACCTGGGGGCGCGGGTCGCGATCGTCTCCACGACCCGCCGCATCCACGAGCGGGCCGGCGAACTGGGAGTGACCGGCTTCGTCGCCGACCTGACCGACGAGTCGGAGGTCGGCGCGCTCGCCGACGCGGTCGCTGAGCAGTTGGGCGACGTCGAGGTGCTTGTCAACAACGCGGGCCTGGCGAGTCGTGCCAGCCAGGGGGTGCTGCGGCCGGTCGCGCAGTTGACCTACGACGAGTGGCGTGGCGAGATCGACCGCAACCTGTCCACAGCGTTCCTGTGCAGTCGGGCGTTCATCGGCGGGATGGCCGAGCGGGGCTGGGGGCGGATCGTCAACCTGGCGGCCACCGCCGGGCCGGTGAACGCCCTGCCCACCGAGGCCGCGTACGCGGCGGCGAAGGCCGGCGTGGTGGGGCTGACGCGGGCGCTTGCCATGGAGATGATCGCCGACGGGGTGACGGTGAACGCGGTGGCGCCCGGCACCATCTACACGGCGGCGTCCACGATGGCCGAGATCAAGCAGGGGCTGGGCACTCCTGTCGGCCGACCGGGCACCCCGGACGAGGTCGCGGCGGCCATCAGTTTCCTCTGCTCACCGGCTGCCTCGTACATCACTGGGCAGATGCTCGTGGTCGACGGCGGCAACAGTGTCCGGGAGGCCCGGTTCCGCTGACCGGTCCACTGTCGCTCAGTAGCTGCCGTTGTTGCTGTTGCTGCCGATGATGACGAGGGCCAGCCAGCCGCAGCAGGCCAGCAGTGTCAGCCCTGTGAAGACGTACCCGAGGATCATTCCCCAGGTGGCGAGCTGGCCGCCCTCCTCGCCGCTGGTGCGGATCTGGCGCTTGGCCACGTGGCCGAGGACAGCGCCGGCCGGTGGGAACACGAAGGCGAACACCAGCGACAGGATCGCCAGCAGGTTCGTGGGCCGGCTCGGTCCGGGCGTCGGCGGGCCGTACTGGCCGTAGGGGCCCTGCGGAGGGTACGGCGGCTGCTGCCCCCAGTGCGCCGACTGGTGCTGTCCCTGCTGCTCGTACGGTGACGGCTCGTCGGCGGGTGGCCCGTACGGTGAGCGTTCCGGCGACCCGAAGGAAGACTGGTCGGGCGGTGGCGGGTACGGCGTCTGACCGGCCGGCGGCGGCGCGTACGGCGACTGGTCCGGAGGCGGCTCGTAGGGTGACGGTGGCGGCTCGTCGCCGGATGGTCCCGACGGTGGCGGGTAGGTCACAGCCGTGCTCCTCCTGCCGGTGCCGGAAAAGTCCCTCTTGCCGGACGCTACCCGCAGCGGTGAACCTTTTCACAGCGGTTGTGTGGACTGGTCACCTTGGCCTTGCCGGCCCGGAGGTCGATACTGACCGAGCGTTCAGTTACCCATGAGTAGTGCGCTGATCCCCGGAGGCTGAGATGGCCCGACTCGCCCAGACGCCCGGCCTGACCGATGTGCAGCAATCGATCCTGGAGACCGTCCGCGAGTTCGCCGACAAGGAGATCATTCCGCACGCGCAGCGGCTTGAGCACGCCGACGAGTACCCCACCGACATCCTCGACGGGATGCGCGAGATGGGGCTGTTCGGCCTCACCATCGACGAGGAGTACGGCGGGCTCGGCGAGTCGCTGCTCACCTACGCGCTCGTGGTGGAGCAGCTGTCCCGCGGTTGGATGTCGATCTCAGGCATCGTCAACACGCACTTCATCGTGGCGTACCTGATCTCCCAGCACGGCTCCGCCGAGCAGAAGGCCCGGCTGCTGCCGAAGATGGCCACCGGCGAGGTGCGCGGCGCGTTCTCGATGTCGGAGCCGGAGACGGGCTCCGACGTGTCGGCGATCAAGTCCCGCGCGGTCCGCGACGGCGACAGCTACGTGCTCAACGGGCAGAAGATGTGGCTGACGAACGGGGCGTACTCCTCCGTGGTGGCCACCCTTGTCAAGACCGACACCGGCGCCGAGTCTGTGTACGGCAACATGAGCACCTTCCTGCTGGAGAAGGAGCCGGGCTTCGGCGAGACGGCCCCCGGCCTCACCATCCCCGGCAAGATCGACAAGATGGGCTACAAGGGCGTCGAGACCACCGAGATGGTGCTCGACGGCGTGACGGTGCCCGACTCGGCAATCCTCGGCGGTACCGACAAGGTGGGCCGCGGCTTCTACCAGATGATGGACGGCATCGAGGTGGGCCGCGTCAACGTGGCCGCCCGCGCCTGCGGCATCTCCATCCGCGCCTTCGAGTTGGCAGTCGGCTACGCGCAGCAGCGCAAGACCTTCGGCCAGCCGCTCGCCAAGCACCAGGCCATCGCCTTCAAGCTCGCCGAGATGGGTACGAAAATCGAGGCCGCGCACGCCCTGATGGTCAACGCCGCCCGACTCAAGGACGCCGGCCAGCGCAACGACGTCGAGGCCGGGATGGCCAAGCTGCTCGCCTCGGAATACTGCGCCGAGGTCGTCCAGGAGGCGTTCCGCATCCACGGCGGCTACGGCTACTCCAAGGAGTACGAGATCGAGCGCCTGATGCGGGAAGCCCCGTTCCTGCTGATCGGGGAAGGCACCTCGGAGATCCAGAAGACCATCATCAGCCGAGGCCTCCTAAAGGAGTACAAGCTCTAACCCGTCCCCCTTTTTGCCCGTCGATCATGGAGTTGTGGTGGGGGATTCGGGCGACAAATCCTACTAACCTCGGCACCACAACTCCATGATCGACGGATCAGCAGGCGGGATCAGGGAGCGGTTAGGGCAGGCGGGTTAGGGCTGCTGCGGCTCGTTCGACGGCTAGGCAGCGGTCTTCTACGTAGTCCATTCCGGCTTCTTCGGCTATCTGGCGCGCTTCCGCCGAGACGATGCCCAGTTGCAGCCAGACCGCCGGGGCGCCGATCGCCGCCGCTTCCCGAACCACCTGCACGGCGTCGGCGGCCGGCCGGAACACGTCCACCATGTCGACGGGGTGCGGGATGTCGGCGAGCGTCTTGTACGCCCGCTCCCCGAAGAGTTCGTCGACTGTCGGGTTGACCGGGATGATCCGCCAGCCGTACTGCTGCATCTGCAACGGCACGCGATGGGCGGCCTTCGATGGGTCGCGGGACGCGCCCACGACGGCGATCACGGCGGAGTCGGCGAGGATCTGCTGAGCTGTACGCACCCGCCGACTGTAGCTCCGACCTCCGGCTACAGCAGGGTCAGCTGCTCGGCGGCCGGTGGTGGAGGCGGCTCGGGCACGCGACGGTTGTCGCTCAGCTCACCACGGTGCAGCCCGTGCCGGCGGGCCGCGATGCGCACCCGCGCTGTCAGCTCCCGCTGGTACGCCTGCGGCGCGTAGGAGCCCGCCCGGTAGAGCTCGCGGTAGCGGGGCACGAGGTGCGGGTACTCCCGGGCCAGCCACTGCGCGTACCACTCCCGGGCGCCGGGACGCAGGTGCAGGGCCAGCGGAGTCACGCTTGTCGCCCCGGCGGCGGCGATCGCCGACACTGTGGCGTCGATCGACTCGTCGCTGTCGCTCAGTCCGGGCAGGATCGGCGCCATCAGCACTCCGACGGAGAAACCGGCGTCGGCGAGCGCACGGACCGCGTCCAGTCGGCGATGCGGGTGCGGTGTGCCCGGCTCGACGGCACGCCAGAGCTGTTCGTCGACGAAGCCCACGGAGTAGGAGATGCCGACAGTTGTCACCTCGGCGGCCTCGCGCAGCAGTGGCAGGTCCCGCAGGATCAGCGTGCCCTTGGTGAGGATCGAGAATGGATTGGCGAAGTCGCGCAGAGCCGCGATGATCTGCGGCATCAGCCGGTAGCGCCCCTCGGCCCGCTGGTAACAGTCCACGTTGGTGCCCATCGCGACGTGCGCACCCCGCCACGTACGCGCGGCAAGCTCCCGCCGGACCAGCTCGCCGGCGTTGACCTTGACGATCACCTTGCGATCGAAGTCCGCTCCGGAGTCGAGGTCCAGGTAAGTGTGAGTGTTTCTCGCGAAACAGTAAACGCATGCATGGGAGCAGCCCCGGTACGGGTTGATGGTCCACTCGAACGGGACGCGGGACTGCCCGGGCACCCGGTTCAGGATGGATTTGGCCTGCACCTCGTAGAACGTCATCCCGGCAAACTCGGGGGTGTCGAAGGTGCGGGCGATGGCGCCGGGCAGCGCCAGCGGCAGGGGTGGCGTCGCTGGCGCTGCCCGCTCGGGGTCTCCCTCGACCGGGGGAGCGGTGAGGTTGTCCCAGCGCATGGGGACTATTCGAACACGTGTACGAGCATGGCGCAAGTGACCCGCCGGACACCCGCGCCCAATCCGCAGGCCGGAGGGGGAGGATGGACGGCATGGAGACGTCGACATTCGTCTACGACGGGGACTGCGCGTTCTGCACGACCTGTGCGGAGTTCATCGAACGCCGGATCCCCACCGCCGCACGGGTGGTGCCCTGGCAGTTCGCCGACCTGGACGCGCTCGGCCTCACGACCGCGGAGTGCGAGGAGGCCGTGCAGTGGGTGGGCGCGGACGACTCCCGCGCGGCCGGCCCGGACGCCATCGCAAAGCTGCTCGCCGCCAGCGGTCCCCTCTGGCGGGCTGCCGGCGCCGTGCTGCGGGTCCCTCCCGTGCGCGCGGTGGCCTGGCCGACGTACCGCTGGGTGGCGCGCAACCGGCACCGACTCCCCGGCGGTACGGCGGCCTGCTCGCTGCCGCAGGAGGCCAGGGAGCGGCTCTACGGCCCGGCGGGCCGCCCGACCACCGGGGCCTGACCTCCGGGCGGCACCGGCTCCGCACCGGCTCCCACCGAAGCAGGGTCGGGCGGCGTCGGTTCGACGTCGACGCGCGCCGGCTCCGGGCCGGCCGTCGCTGACCCGCGAGCTTCGCGGCCGACGAGACGGCGCGCCCAGACCAGTGGTCGGACCCGCTCCAGCGGCAGGAAGCTGGCCATCGCGGCCAGGTGGGGCGCGAACGAGATGGTGATGGTCGCGATGGTCACCGCGTGGAACGAGTAGAAGAAGCCGACCATGGCCAGCCGCCAGCGCTCCCGCAGGAGGAAGACCACGGGGCTGAGCAGTTCGAAGGCCACGATGCCGAACTGGGCGACGATCAGCAGGTACGGCACCTGGGCGATCAGGTCCGCCAGGTCGGTGCCGCGTCGGATGATGGCCCTCGCCAGTACCGAGCCGGTCAGCCAGTCCAACCCGCCGAAGCGCAGCTTGGCGAAGGCGGCTAGGAAGTACGTGCAGATCACCGCGATCTGGGTGACCCGCAGCGCCCAGCCGCCGGCCTCGGTGCGGGTGGTGTCGCCGTGCCGGGCGCGGCCGGCGGTCGGCAGCACGGCGAGCGCGACGAGCAGGGCGAACCTGTCGTGGTCCACCTTTCCGTAGCTCATCGCGATGATCATCCACTCCAGGTACAGCGCGCAGACCGTCCAGCCGAGCAGCCGGGGTGCCCTGCCGGTCGCGGCCACCAGGGCGACGAGCAGCAGCACCCAGAAGATCACCGCCACCAGCGTCGGCGTCGGTGTGGGCAGTGGAAGGATCCGGCCGATCAGCAGCGGCTGGTACAGATCGCCGGGCACGCTGGCCCGGGTGCGGACCCAGGGAGTGAAGATCACCAGGTCGGCGGCGACGAAGAGGTAGATCAGGGTCCGGAAGGCGGCGATCCGGCCGCGCGGCACCGCCTCGGTCAGCCAGCGGCTCATGGGAGGGCCTGCCAGCGGACCACCGTCTGGTCGATGTGCTGCCCGGTGGGGCGACCGGCGCGGATGCCGTGCCAGCGGATGACGATGCGGACCTCGACCAGTTCGGCGGCGTCCGGGTGGCGTTCGGCGTACGCGTCGGCGATCTGCGTGAGCAGCGTCGGGTCGTCGACGTACCGGGACTGCTGGCCCTCGATCTCGGCGCGGCGGATGCCCGTCGCGTTCTGGTCGAGGTCGATCACGTCGCCGTCGCTGTTCACACCTTCGACGCGGGTGTCGGGCGCTGGCGCGTTCGGCGGGTTGGATGTGGAGTACATCCGGAACGGGCCGAACGGAAAGTCATCGTCGCTGCCCCAGAACGTGCCGACGAGGACCAGGACGAGGCCGAGCGCGGTTGCGCCCAGCCGGGTCACGCGCCCGCGGGTGGTCAGATTCTCCATCGGGTCGTGACGATACGGGATGTACCGGCCGTGCCGGGTCCGACTGATGGCCAGTTCCGGCTGCCCAGGCGGTGATCATGGGGTGGCCGGACACGACGAAGGCCGGGCCCGAACCGGGCCCGGCCTTTCGTGCCGTCGCAGGACGGATTGATCAGTGGTTGTGCTCGGCCAGCTGCTTGCGGACGTCGTCCATGTCCAGCGCCTCGACCTGCTCGATCAGGTTTTCCAGCGCGGACTCGGGCAGAGCGCCCGGCTGGGCGAAGACGATGACGCCGTCACGGATCGCCATGATCGTCGGGATCGATCGGATGTCGAACTTCGCGCCCAGCTCCTGCTGAGCCTCGGTGTCGACCTTTCCGAAGACGATGTTCTGGTGCTTCTCCGAGGAACGCTCGTAGACCGGGGCGAACCGCTTGCACGGACCACACCAGTCGGCCCAGAAGTCGACCAGGACGATGCCGTCGTTGCCGGTCACCTCGTCGAAGTTCGCCGAGGTCAGCTCAACGGTTGCCATTGCACTCTCCGATCACCGCGGTTTACCTACGTCCCGTAGAACCAGGGCTGACCGTATCGAATTCCCGGGCGGTGGGGCACGAAACGTGCTCCGGGCTACCCCGGGATCACGAAGGGTCATCGACAAACATCTGTTCATCTCGGTCCTGGCGGATCGCAAGTGCACGGTGCACTTGCGTGACCTGCCGTGATGGGAGCGTTTCCAGAGAGATCCACTCGATTGAGCTCTACGAATCGGTAACTTGAGCTCTGACGAGGACGTATCCAGCCTGCGGAGATCGCTGATCAACCCACATTTCATCACCCACAGTAATGTTACGAAAAGATAAATGTGACCTCGATCTCTGTCGGACCTACGCCACCGTAGGGCAGAATTCACCGCATCAGAGCGTGGGCGGCGGGTGCCGGGGAGGGCCCCGCCGCTCATTGCGTCTCCCCCCGTGCGAGTGACCGGTGTGACATTTCCGCCGAGGTCGCGCCCCGCCGGTCGCCTTAACCACCGGTAAGGCATGCTGTCCCGAACTCCATCGCCGCCCGTCGGAGGGGACCAGCATGCAGTTCGGCCGCTACTACGAGGAGTTCGAGGTCGGCGCGGTCTACCGGCACTGGCCGGGCAAGACCGTCACCGAGTACGACGACCACCTCTTCTGCCTGCTCACCATGAACCACCACCCGCTGCACATGGACGCGCACTACGCCGAGACGGCCAGCCAGTTCAAGCGCAACGTCGTGGTCGGCAACTACATCTACTCGCTCCTGCTCGGCATGTCGGTGCCGGACGTCAGCGGCAAGGCCATCGCCAACCTGGAGGTCGAGTCGCTGCGGCACGTGGCGCCCACCTTCCACGGCGACACCATCTACGGCGAGACCACAGTCCTGGACAAGCGGGAGTCCGGCTCCAAGCCCGACCGGGGCGTGGTGTCGGTGGAGACCCGCGGCTACAACCAGGACGGCACCATGGTCTGCGTCTTCCGCCGCAAGGTCATGGTCCCCAAGCGGGAGTACGCGGCGAGCGCCGTCGCCGAGGGAGTGGACCCGGAGCGGCCCAGCTTCCCCGACCCGCGCTGAGCATCGAAGCGGAGCCACTCCGCCGAGCAGGGCCTCTTTCCGGCAGCAGTATCTGTTGGGGAAAGGGGCCCTGCTCCCGTTTCGCGGCTTATGCTGACGCCGGAGGTGCCGATGAGCCACTCCGTCGCCGGAGAGCCGCCAGCAACCGGGCGCCGCGCCGCGCCGTTGACCACCGCTGTCTACTCCGCCGCCGAATGGGACCTGCTCACCGGCCTGCCCGGTCGCGTCCTCGTGGCCGCCACGGCACCCGGTCCCGGCCGTCCCGAACGCGGGGTGCAGGCGGGCCTGGCCGGCCTCGACGCCGTGGCCGCCGGCCGTGGGTTCGACAGCGATCTGGTCCGGGCGGTCGTCGCCGCCATCTACGCCCGCCACGACGGCGCACCTGCGCCCACCGAACGCCTCACCGACATGGTGGATCTGCTGGCCGCTTGCCGGGCTGCGGTGCGGGTCCTCCAGCGGCGCGCCGACCCGGCCGACTCGGCCGCGTACCGCCAGTGGGTGCAGTCCGTCGCGGGCCGCGTCTGCCGGGCCGCGCCCGCGCCCGACGGCGTTGCGGCCAGCCCGGCGGACCGGCGCTTCCTGGACCGGCTCGGTGGCGCGCTCGGACTGGGCTGACCGGCCGGCTCTCCCGCCGGACCCTCGCCCCGGGCCGGGCAGGCCGTCGCGGTGGTCGCCGCGCGGGGCCGTACCCTCTGATGACCGTGACCGACGACCAGCTTGAGGTGGGTGTGGGTCCCTGGCCGGGGGACCCGCCGCAGGACCCGCTCTACGACCCGCAGTTGCTGGCCGAGGGGGACCGGCGCAACGTGGTCGACCGCTACCGCTACTGGCGGCACGAGGCGATCGTCGCCGACCTGGACCAGCACCGGCACGGCTTCCACGTCGCCATCGAGAACTGGCAGCACGACTTCAACATCGGCACCGTGGTGCGCAACGCCAACGCCTTCAACGCCGCCGAGGTGCACATCGTCGGACGGCGACGGTGGAACCGGCGCGGCGCGATGGTGACCGACCGCTACCAGCACGTGCGGCACCACGAGACGATCGAGGAGTTCGTCGACTGGGCCGCCGGACGGCGGCTGCCCGTGGTCGGCATCGACAACCTGCCCGGCTCCCGGCCGCTGGAGACGGGCACCCTGCCGCGGGAGTGCGTACTGCTGTTCGGTCAGGAGGGACCCGGCCTCTCCGAACCCGCGCGCCACGCGTGCGACCAGCTCTACTCCATCGCCCAGTACGGCTCGACAAGGTCGATCAACGCGGGGGTGGCGAGCGGCATCGCCATGCACGCGTGGATCCGTACCCACGCTG
Source organism: Micromonospora sp. NRRL B-16802 (assembly GCF_001279555.1). Lineage (NCBI taxonomy): Bacteria > Bacillati > Actinomycetota > Actinomycetes > Micromonosporales > Micromonosporaceae > Micromonospora > Micromonospora sp. NRRL B-16802. The sequence continues at coordinate 282,640 of NZ_LGEB01000086.1, forward strand.
GGCCGCCGCCGGACTGAAACCGCGCCACGCCGACGCAATCGGACGATCCGACTTGACGTGCCGACGGTCCGGGGTGACGGTGGGGATGTGAGTGTCGCGGTGAGTTGTCCGAGATGCGGAGGCCCGGTACGGGCGCCGGATCTGATGCACACCGAGTCGAGGTGCCTGCGCTGTGGCCCGGTGCCGCCACTGCACGTACCCGAGCACATCGGAGCGGAGATCGTCGCGAGCGTGGTGGAGCGGATCACCGCGACAGCCGGTCCACCCGGGACGCCGCTGTGGTGCCCGTGGCCGCTGCCGCCAGGCTGGACTCTCACCGGAGTGGCGTACGCCGGGGACGACCGCACCGGAGTGCGGGCGACGGCGGTGGCCTGCGCCGGCCCCGCGCCGCTCGGTGGTGGGCCGGCGGACCTTGTCTTCGTGGCCGAGGAGCCCGGCGTCGGCCTGGGCACCAGACTTGCCGGTCTGTCCGGGCCGGACCCGGGGCCGGAGTTGGCCGACGCGTTGAGCGACCCCGGGCCGGGGCATCCGGAGCATGTTGGGCAGGCCAGGATCCGTGTGGGCGGTCATCCGACTCCACTGTGGTTGGTCAATTCGCCGACGGATCGAAGTGCGTACGCCGGCGAAGCTCGGGGAATGTGGCTGCATGCGATAGCCTGGCCGGCGAGTGCGGGTCACCTGCTCGCGGAAGAAGTCGTGCTACACGACCTGACCGAGTGGACTCCCCCCGAGCTCGTGTACGGCGCACCGTCCCCGTACCTACCCGGCAGGGCTTGACAACCCCTACGGATTGACGGAGAACGGACGCAGATATTCACTGTACGACACCACACTGATACTCTGGGTGCCGCTGCGGTAATGGGACCCGGCGCCGCGCGAGAGGATGGCCCGCCATGGTCAAGAAGGTCCTCACCTGGGCCGGAATCGCATTCTTGATCTTCTTCGTCGCCTATAGGCCAAACTCTGCGGCTGACGTGTTCAAGTCGCTGGGCGGCGGGATCATGGACATCGCCCAGGGGTTCGGCGACTTCTTCACCAGCCTCGTCGCCTAGCCGTCGATGGGAAGCCCCTCCGGACCACCCTTCGACCCGGACGACCCTGACCGGGAACGCCGCGAGCGCGACACCGAGCCGATCCCGCGGATCGACCCCGATGACGGCCCGGGCTACGGAGCTGGCCCTGGCCTGTCGGACGGTCCGTCCCTTTCGGACGACGTCGGCTACGGCGCTGGGCCCGGCTATGCCGGCGAAGGTCGGTCCGGTCGGGCCTGGATCCGTGATCCGGAGGCTGCCTATCAGCCACCCCAGATCTCCGAGGACGAGCTAGCGGGGCTGCGTGCCGACGCGACCGGCTCGACCCCCCGTCGGGTCCTTCCGCTGGAGGACGAGCCCAGCTCACTTGTCGCCCGTTACCTCTTCCCCACCGAGCGTTACCGGGGTGAGTGGAAGCGGCACTGGATCCACCTCACCACCCCGCTGTTGATCGGCATCGGGGCGACCTTCGTGCTCGGCTACCTGTCCGGTTTCCTCGCCGGGCAAAATGTGGGCGCATTGACCACCATCGCCGTGCTGCTCTGGTTCGCGGTGATGGGATGGGTGGCCTGGAAGGTCGCCGACTGGTGGTATGACCGTTTCATCCTGACCAACAAGCGGGTCATGGTGGTCAACGGCATCATCACCCGGCGGGTCGCCATGATGCCGCTGGTCCGGGTCACCGACATGAAGTACGAGCAGAGTCCGACCGGTCGCGCGCTCAACTACGGCACCTTCGTGCTGGAGTCCGCGGGCCAGGAGCAGGCGCTGCGCGAGATCAAGAATCTGCCCAACCCGAACGAGCTCTACCTGCGCGTCGTCGAAGAGATGTACGAGCCGCAGGCAGTCGAGGCGCGGCTCGGCAAGGAGGCCGACGAGGCCAAGGCCGACGACGGGGCGTGAAAGTTTTCGTCCGAACATCGGAGGAAGTGCGCACCTTTCGTCATGGACCGGAACGCCTCTGACGTGGCACTCTGCCAGGACAGCTTTGGGCGCGGAGGTGCGTGGTGGCGAGCAGGGACCCGTTGGAGGAGGAGTTTCGCGAGTTCGTCGCGGCTCGCTCCGCCGCCCTGCTCCGCACCGCCTATCTGCTCACCGGCGACTGGGCCACGGCCGAGGATCTGCTCCAGACCGCACTGACAAAGACCTACCTCGCGTGGAAGCGGCTCGGCGGAATCGAGGCCGTCGAGCCGTACGCCAGGCGTGTGATGGTCAACACGTCCACGAGCTGGTGGCGGCGTCGCTGGCACGGTGAACGCCCCACCGAGGTGCTGCCGGAGCGGGCCGGCGTCGACGAGATCGAGCAGCAACTCGACCGCGATCTGCTCTGGCGACACCTCAAGGAGCTGCCCAACCGGCAGCGGGCGGTGCTCGTGCTGCGCTACTACGAGGACATGTCGGAGGCTCAGACCGCCGCGATGCTGGACATCTCGCCCGGCACCGTGAAGAGCCAGGCATCCCGGGCGCTTGCCACGCTGCGCCGGCGGATCGGTTCCGCCACACCCGATCTGGTCGACGACGCTGCCAGGCAGGCTCAGGGCGACGCTGCCAGGCCGGCTCGGGGCGAGGCTGCCGGCACCGGCCGTACGGCCCGCACCGGCACCGGCCGTACGGGTGGCGGGGATGCCCCGGGCAGGCGGATTCCCGCAGCGACGCCAAGAGTTGACGCGGCAGCCCGGTCCAGAGCCGACGCGGCAGCCCGACCTCGGCCCGACGCGATCGACCGGGCTGCGCCCCGCCCGGCCGTACCCCGTCCGGCCGCCCTGGCCGCCGACCTGCCCACCGCCCCGGCAGCCGTGCCCGTCGGCACCGGCCCCGGGGACCGGCAGTGAGCGCATTCCCCCGCTCGTCGGACAACCTGAACGGCGGGCCGGAGCGTCCTAACCAGGTGCGACGTGACGAGCTGGAAGGTGCGGTGCGGGAGACCCTCTCGCACCAGGTCGCTGTCGCCCACCCACTCAGCGCCGACCCCGCCGGGCAGGCCATCCGCCGGGCGAACCGGATCCGGCGGCGGCGTGCAGGTGTCGGTCTCGCCCTCGGGGTCGCCACCACAGTGCTGATCAGCAGCGGCATGGCGCAGCTCGCCGAGGACACCAGCCGGCAGGGTCCACCCATCGTCGTTATCGGCGACCCCGACCCGTCGGACCGGTCGATCCCCTCGGCCACCCCCGTTGCCCCCACCACCGCACCGTCCGCTGGTCGGCTCCTCGCCGGGGTCCTGATCACCGCGGACGGGAAGCGGCTGGCCCAGCACACCGTCGGCCCGGCGGAACGGGCCCACCCGCTGCCGAACGGCGGGGGTCTGCTTGTGGTCGGCGCGGAAACCACAGCGGGCCGTTCCCTGTGGGTCACCCAGAACGACGGGCTGGTGCAGGTGCTGCTGGCCGGCGCGAGCCAGATCGTCCTGGCACCCGACGGCACCCAGGTCGCCTGGCGCGACGGCGCAGACCTGCTGGTGGCGGGCGTGGTCGGCACCCAGCTCATCGGGACGGTGCGCACTCCCGCACCGGACGGCGCGGAGCCCGTCCGGTTCGTCGGCGACCACGTCCTGGTCCGGCTCGACCCGAGCAGTCCCGGCCACGTCCTGTGGCGCCCCGGCACCGGCGACCTGGTTGTGGGCTCCGAGCGGAGCACCCTGAACGTCTACGGCGCGCTGCCGGACGGACGGCTGGTCGGTCAGGTCACCACGAGTGACCCGCGCGGCGCCTGCCTGGCCGTGCTCGACCCGGACCGGGGCCTGAAGCCGGTACGAACCGCCTGTGGCCCGCAGTTGAGCCGGGACGGCGTCGGCGAAATCTCCGCCGATGCGCGATGGCTGCTGGTGAACGGGTCGCTCGGCAAGACCGACAAGGCGCTCCTTGTCGACCTGCACCGGCTCGAGACGCCACTGACCGTCGTGCCAGCCGGCCCGCCGGCAACCGGTGCTGTCGCCTGGCGCACCGAATCGGAAGCTTCCTACGTCGACAGCTCCGGAAACCTCGTCCGGGTCGACGTGAAACGGGCGTTGGCCGGAAAGTCGGCCGAGACGAGTCCCGTGCCCGGCCTGCAACCCGGCGACCGGCCGGTCCTGGTCACCGGCTCCTGACCGTACGTCTCGGTCGCGCTACCTTGCCTGTTCGCGACGTACCGGTGCTGCTGACCCTTTGCGGTGACCGGGAGGGCGGTCGCCTGCCGGGAGTCGCGCGGGGCCGGCCGATCGGCGGGCCTGGCGACCGCGGCCGGCGGTCCTCGGTAGCGTCGGGGTGGTGACCTCGCGTACCGGCCCCGCGCCACGAATCGACCTGCACACCCACTCCACTGCCAGCGACGGCACGATGAGCCCGGCGGAGCTGGTCCGCGCCGCCGCCGACGCGAGGCTGGACGTGGTGGCCATCACCGACCACGACACCACCGCCGGCTGGGCGTCGGCCCTGCGGGCGCTGCCCCCGAGGCTGTGCCTGGTCCGGGGCGCGGAACTCTCCTGCCGTTGGACCGGCGCGCATCGGGAGGTGTCCCTGCACCTGCTGGCCTACCTGTTCGACCCGGACCACCCGGAGCTGGTCGCCGAGCTGACCCGGCTGCGCGCTGCCCGGGAGGAGCGCGGCGAGCGGATCGTGACGTTGCTGCGCGCCGACGGCGTCGACGTGAGCTGGACCGAGATCCTCTCCGGCGCGGGCGGCGGCACGGTGGGGCGTCCGCACATCGCGCAGGCGTTGATCCGGGCCGGTCTGGTCGGCAGCACCCGGGAGGCGTTCGGCCCGGACTGGCTGGGCGAGCGCTACCGGCTGCCGAAGGAGGACATCGACATCTTCCGGGCGATCCGGCTGGTCCGGGCGGCCGGCGGCGTACCGGTCTTCGCCCATCCCCGCGCCAGCCGGCGCGGGCCGATCGTTTCCGACGAGCTGATCGCCGAGCTGGCCACAGCCGGGCTGGCCGGGCTGGAGGCCGACCACGAGGACCACAGCCCCGCCGAGCGCTCGCACGTCCGGGCGCTCGCCGGCGAACTGGGGCTGCTGGTAACCGGTTCCTCGGACTTCCACGGCACCCACAAGACCGTCGGGCTCGGCGCGTTCACCACAAGCGTCGAGGCGTACGAGCGGATCGTGGCCGAGGGGGTGACGGATGTCGCTTCGATCTGATCCGAGGTTCGGCCCGCATCGGCAGGGCTAGGTTGATCACGTGGATCTGAAGCTGTTCGGCGAGGTTTTCGTGACCCTGCTGGTGATCACCGACCCGCCGGGCATGATGCCGATCTTCCTGGCGCTGACCGGCCCCCTGCCCGCCCGCGACCGCCACCGGGCGGCCTGGCAAGCCGTCGCGCTGGCGCTCGGCGTCATCGTGATCTTCGCGGTGGCCGGGCAGACCCTGCTCGACTACCTGCACGTCGACCTGCCAGCCCTCCAGGCCGCGGGTGGCCTGCTGCTCGTGCTGGTTGCCCTGGAACTGCTCACCGGCAAGGCCGACGACCCCAGCAAACAGGTCACCTCGAACATCGCGCTGGTGCCGCTGGGTACCCCACTGCTGGCCGGCCCGGGCGCCATCGTGGCCACAATGCTCTTCGTCCAGCAGGCCGACGGGATTGGCGACTTCAGCGCCATCGCCGCCGCGATCCTCGCCGTGATGGTCACTGTCTGGATCGTGCTGCGTTTCTCCGGCGGCATCGTGAAGGTCCTGCGCCCCGGCGGCATCGAGGTGCTGACCCGGATCGCCGGCCTGCTGCTCGCCGCGATCGCCGTGCAGCTCATCGCCGACGCGGTGGCCGCCTTCGTCAGGCAGTACGTGAACATGGCCTGACCGGTACCTCCGGATGTCGGAGGTGGATGGCAGGATCGCAGGCGTGCGACGAGCCTCTTCAGCCGGACGACCCGCCGCAGGCGGCAGGGCCCCCCGACAACGCCCGGGTGGCGCCGAGCAGCTCGGCTTCGAGGGCATGCCGGAGCGGCTGTTCGTCTGCACGCCGAGCAAACTCGGCGCGTACGCCGACTGCCCCCGCCGCTATCGCTACTCCTACGTCGACCGGCCCGCCCCGCCGAAGGGCCCGCCGTGGGCGCACAACTCGCTCGGCGCCAGCGTGCACACCGCCCTGAAGAACTGGTACGCGCTGCCCGCCGACCGCCGCCGCCCCGAGGCGCTGGCCGTCCTGCTCAAGGGCACCTGGGTCCGCGAGGGCTACCGCGACGACGAGCAGGAGCGGGCCGCCTACCGGCGGGCGTTGGGCTGGCTGGAGTCGTACGTCGAGACGCTGGAGCCGGACGCCGACCCGCTCGGTGTGGAGCGGGTGGTGGCGGTCAAGACCGCCGTTCTCGCCTTCAACGGCCGGGCCGACCGCATCGACTCCCGCCCCGGTCCGGACGGTCCGGAGCTGGTCATCGTCGACTACAAGACCGGCCGCACCGGGCTCGACACCGACGACGCCCGAGGCTCGCAGGCGCTGGCGCTCTACGCGTACGCGGCCGAGCGGGTTTTCCGCAGGCCGTGCCGACGGGTGGAGCTGCACCACCTGCCGACCGGCACGGTCGCCGGCCACGACCACACAGTCGAGTCGCTGGCCCGGCAGCTGACCCGTGCGGAAGAGACAGCACGCGACATCATGGCCGCCGAGCGGGTGGTCGCCGACGGCGGCGACGCCGACGAGGCGTTTCCGGTGGCGCCCGGCCCGCGCTGCGGCTGGTGCGACTTCCGGCGGCACTGCCCGACAGGGGCGCAAACGCCGGGCAAGGAGCCGTGGGCGGCCGTGGACCGGCCGGCCGAAGGCTGACCCGGCGGCCGTCGTGGTCAGCCGGCCTGCGACGTCACTGGGAGCCGTGCCGCCCGCTCCTTGGCGGCCTGCAACAGCGGCCCCTCCAGATAGCGGCGGGGCACCGCGCCGAGCCCCAGCCTCAGGGCGCGCACGGTCAGATCCGCCGACAGCGCGGTGGTCGGCAGCCCCAAGCCGCCGTACAACCGGCGGGCCCACGCCGGCAGCAGGGCCAGCGCGGTGCCGGCGATCCCCAGGTACGCCCAGCGCGGTGGACCCAGTGTCAGCCCCAGCCGGGCCGGCAGGCTGAGCTTCCACGGCAGCGGCGGTGCGGTGAGGAACAGCGCCGTCTCGGCGGCCTCCCGGGTCATCCGCAGCTCCGGCCGTACCTCTTGGTAGTACGCCTCCACCTCGGCGGCCGTTCCCGGCACAGTGGCCGGGTCCAGGCCGACGAGAGCGGCCGAGCGGCGCTGCTCGGTGTAGTAGCCGTCCACCTCGTCGTCGGTGAGCGGCAGGCCCGCCCGCCGGGCGGTGCTGAGGAACGACTCGACCTCGGTGACGTGCACCCAGCGCAGCAGGTCAGGTTCGTCGACCCGGAACTCCTCGCCGGTGAGCTGGTCGGTGGCCCGCATCCGGGCGTGCAGCCGGCGCAGCCGCGCCCCGGCGGCCTCCGCCTCGGCAGTCGTCCCGTAGACGGTGGTCGCCACGTAGGTGGCAGTGCGGACCAGACGTCCCCAGGCGTCGGTGCGGTAGTTGCTGTTCTGCGCGACCCCGGCCATGGCTCGGGGGTGCAACGCCTGGAGGTAGAGCGAGCGCAGGCCGGCGACGATCAGGATCGGCTCCTCGTGCACCTTCCACGTGACCGAACCCGGACCGAAGAGGCCGAGGTCATCGGAGTCCACCGACCAAGAGTGCCACGGCCCGCCCGACGGTGCCCCTCGCGCGGAGGTGGAGGCGGGTGGTCGCCTGTCAGCTGTCGGCGGAGCGGCGGGACTGGCAGGCCGGGCAGAGACCCCAGAAGGTCACCTCCGCCTCGTCCACCTCGAAGGCGTGTGCGACGCCCGGCTCCAGGCACGGCGCGCTGCCCACCGCGCAATCGACGTCGGCGATCTCGCCACAGCCCCGGCAGACCACGTGGTGGTGGTTGTCGCCGGCACGTGCCTCGTACCGGGCCGGACTGCCAGCCGGCTCGATCCGGCGGGACAGGCCCGCCCTCGACAGCGCCCCCAGCACGTCGTACACCGCCTGGGTGGAGACGGAGTCGAGGCGTTCGCGGACCCGCCGCGTGATCTCGTCGACGTCCAGGTGACCACCACCGGCGAGCACGTCGAGCACCGCGAGGCGCGGTCGGGTGACCCGCAGACCCTTCGATCGCAGTTGCTCCTCGGCACCGGACATGAGCCCAATGACAGCACGCGCGGTCGGCATCGACAACCGTCCGCCCGTCGCCGTGGTCACCGACACAACCTGGGATTCCCGGCGCAGGACCATGTCGCGCTGAACCCGATGGCCGCACCGCACGTGTCCTTCAGAAGAGAGCCCGGGAACAACCCGCGGTCCGTTTGCGGTCCCGTGACCGTGATTCACCAGGAGGAGTCGATGTTCGAGGAGATCCTGGGTCTACCGGCTCACGTCCTCGTCGTACACGCGGTGGTCGTCTTCGTACCGCTGCTCGCGGTGCTGGCCATCGGGTACGTGGGACTGCCGCGTTGGCGGCACCGGTTGGACTGGGCGCTGGGCATCCTCGCCGTGACCGCGCCGGTGACCGCCTTCGTGGCCGTCAAGTCCGGCGAGGCGTTCACCGATGCGCTGGTGGCCCGCGGTTACCAGGGCCAGATTCTCAACCAGATCTTCGAGCACTCCCGGTACGGCGACATCCTGTTCCGCATCGTTCTGCCGCTCGGGATCGTGGCCATCCTGCTGCTCGTGGTGACCAGCGGGCATCCCCGGGTGCCGCAGCTGCCGAACCTGGTGACGCCGGTGCTCGCGGTGGCGGTGGTCGCGTTGTCCATCGGCGCCCTGGTGTACGTCTACCTGACCGGCCACTCGGGCGCCGAGGCGGTCTGGGGCACGACCCTCTGATCGGCCCTGCTCTTTGGCTGGGCCGTGGTGCCGGGCTGCCTCCTCGGGCGCGGTGGCGGCGCGGCCAGGGGATCAGAAGATGACCCGCGAGCAGAGCAGGCAGACGAGTACCACAAGCACCACGCCGGCCGCCGCGCCGAAGCCGTAGGTGACCCGCTGCGAGCGCTGCTCGGCGGCGTCCAGGTCGGCCATGTCCTGCTGAGGCAGCCGTCGGGGCGGTGCCGGCTGAAGGTGAACGGGAGGGCGCCAGCCAGCCGGAGGCGGCACGCTCGGCGGTGGCCCCGGGTAGGCGCTCGGGGAGGCACTGGCGGGCGCGGCGGGTGGTCGGCCCGTCTGTTCGCCGTCACCGGTTTCGGGTCGACGCCAGTAGTCGTCCGGAGTGCTGCCACCGCTGGGGGTCGTCACGCCGTCCGACGCTACCAACGTGGCGGTCGGTCCGGTCACTTCTGGCCGGTGTGGCCCGCTTGGTCCGGTTGCCCGTTGGAGTGCCTCCGCTGACCGGGCCTCGTGCCTCCGCGCCCATTGGTCCGTTGCTTCCTGGTCAGCGCGGATGTCGGCGTACGGTTCGCTGCCCGCCGGCTGCGCTAGTCTTGCCGCTCGTGAGCACCGACCCCGGTACGCAGGGCACGCGCGGCGACGACGACCGCACTGTCGACCTGAGCGACGACTTCGTGGTGCTGCCCGAGCAGACCTCGGACGACACCGATCAGGGCTGGGGCGAGCGGGCCAGCGGCAACGACGACTGGCTTCTCGCGCAGCGCCCCCCGCACTGGGACTGACTCCCGCCTTTCCGCCAGCCGCTGCCGCCGGCTTGTGGTCAGCACCCGGTTCGGCGTCCGTCTACCTCGGGCCTCGTTCGAGCTGTGCGGTCAGCCGCGTACGACGATCGCGAAGCGGCTGCCCTCGGGCAACCCGACAGCGCGTTGTGCCTGGTCGGGGCGAAGTGCCAAATACAGCGCAGCGGAGCCGTCGGTCGCACCGGCACCCAGTACGTCCAGGACCAGGGCACCCGGTGCCAGCACTGTCGCCTCGGCGGCACCAGCCCCGCCGGGCGGCGCGGCCAGCAGGTCGACCCGGGCACCGGGCCGGACCACTGCCAGGGCTGCCGGCTCGGCCAGCCGGATCGGTACCCCTACCGCGCCGCTGGGCAGCGGTAGGGGACCCGAGGACGGGTGCGTGCCGCCCTCGGCAGTGCCGCTCCGCCCCTGCCCGGAGCCGGTTTGCCCGGTGCCGTTCTGATCCGTGCCGTTCTGTTCTGTTCCGGGCTGCCCAGTGCCGGTCTGACCGTTCCCGTTCTGGTCGGTGCCGGGCTGGTCGTCACCCGTACCGGCCCGGCCGTGGCCCGTGCCGGCCGGCCCGTTCGACGAGAGTGGTCCCGCGTTGGCCCCGCCGGAGCGCCCTGGGGACCGGTCGGCGGCATCGGTTGGCGGGCAGGTGGGCGGGGTGTGCAGGACGGCGGCGGCCAAGCCCAGCAGCGCGGCGACGAGCGCGGCCCGGAGCAGGGTACGCCCGCCGGGTAGGGCCAGCCGACGCAGCGGGCGCAGTGCCCGCGCCGAACCCGGATCGCCTGTCGCCATCTGGCGCCTCCCGTCCCGGGCGCCGCGGTGGCACCCGTGGACGGCAGGTTAGGCCGGTCGTGGCCGCCAGATCCGCCCCTGCGCGGGTGCCTGTGGATAACCCGCCGGCCTGTGGACAACGCCCATCCAACGGCCAGACCTGCTATGGCGCGAGAAGCTCCGCCGGCGCTGATCCACTCGGGTTCCTGGAAATCGGGGTATCCGAGCGGCTCGGAAAGGCCGCTTTCCAGGAACCCGAGTCGATCAAGAGGCTGGTGCGCCTGAAGAGGTTCGCGCGCCTCAAGAGGTTCGCGCCTCAAGAGGTTCGCGTGACTCGCGTGGGTCAGGAGGCGGAGCTGCCCGCCGGGGCCTTCCCGCCACTCGACCCGCCGGACGAAGACGACCCGGACGAGGAAGACGATCCGGACGAAGACCCGCCAGACGAAGACGATCCGGACGAGGACCCGCCAGACGAGGACCCGGACGACGACGCGCCCGAGGACGAGCTCGACGAGCCGGAATCCCCACCCGAGGTCGACGAGGACGACTCGGTCTTGCTCGCCGTGCCGGCGGTCGCACCTTCGGAGCCGGCCGCGCGGGAGTCGGTGCGGTAGAAGCCCGAGCCCTTGAAGACGATGCCGACGGAGTTGAAGACCTTGCGCAGCCGCCCCTGGCACGTCGGGCACTCGGTCAGCGGCTCGTCGGAGAAGGACTGCACCGCCTCGAGTTGGTGACCGCACGCGGTGCAGGCGTACTGGTACGTAGGCACGTTCTCCTCCGGTATCGGGCTCGGGCCAGTTGGCACTCGACGTATTCGAGTGCCAATGGTGCGTCATTCGCCCCGGGTTCGTCCAGCGGACGTGTGGGGCGCGACACCATGCGCTCTACCCGGGCCGTCATCAAGCGTACGCACCCCGTCGGCCGGGGTGACGACCGCTCGGACCGGAAGGTCGTGCGCCTCGGCGGGAATCGTCTCGACCAGCTCTCCGTCGTGCAGTGGCACAACGGTCAGCGCGGTGGTCGGCACCCGTGCCAGCGCCCTGTCGTACGAGCCGCCGCCCCGGCCCAGCCGCCGGCCGCGCAGGTCGACGGCGAGCGCCGGTACGACCACCAGCTCCGCGCGGGCCACCGCGTCCACCCCGAGCCGTGGCCCGACCGGCTCGCGGATGCCCCGGCCGGCCGCCACCAGAGCGTCGGGCCCGGTGTACGCCGCCCAGTCCAGATCCAGGTCGTCGCGGAGCACCGGCAGCAGCAACTCTGCGTCGGCGGGCAGCGCCGCCCGCAGCACCTCCGGCAGGTCGGCGCCGCCCGGCTCGGAGCCGACCGGCACGTACGCCGTCATCCGGTGGGGGCGCAGCCGGCGTACCAGTGTGACCAGTTCAGCCTGGACGCGCCCGGCTGCGGCGGCCCGCGTCGGACCGGGCAGGGTCCGGCGGCGGGCGAGCAGGTCGACGCGGGTCTTCCGCTTGGCCTCTCGGGCCGCTTCCGCTTCATCCGAAAATTCCGGCACGCAACACTCCTGACGCAACACCACTACCACGGTCGCTCTGTGTCAGCATCGCAAGCAACGGAGGCGGAACTTCCGGGGGGACCGAGTGACGCTACGCGGACGGCTGACGGGAGCCTTCCTCGTTGTGGTGCTCGGACCGGTCCTGCTCGGGGCCTTCTTCGTCGCCTCCACCGTCGCGACCGTCGACCACAGTCGATCAATTGAGCGCCTCGCGGTCGCCGCATCCACGGTGCGTACCTCGGTCGACGCCCTCTGCCAGCAGCTACGTGCCACGGCCGACGCGGTCGCCCTCACCGGCGAACCCGCCGTCGCCGCCGGCCAGCTCGTCGGCCGAGGACTGGCCGCCGCCGTCCTGATCACCGACGTGACCGGTCAGGTCACCTACGCCTCACCAGGCGCGCCGCCGATGCCGTGGCGGGACTGCTCCGGCCCGGCCGCCGCGTCGCCCGGCCCGGTCCGCGCGCTGGCCGCCCGGGTCGACCTGCACGACCGGGCCGGGGCCCTTGTGGGTACGGTGGCCGCCGCGCAGCTGGTCGACCCCGCCTTCGTGGCCCGGCTCGCGGCGGTCACCGGGGTGGCCGTCACGCTGCTCGACGGGGGTGCGAGTGCCGCCAGGTTCACCCACACCACCGAGTCCCGCGAGGTACGCGACGCGGTGCTTGCCGCCGCCAACGCCACCCACGGCGAACGGGTCACGGAGACCACCGACGGTCGGTACGTGCGGCGGATCGGGCCGTCCAGCGGGCAGCCGCTGCCGTTGGTGCTCTCGGTGCCCAGCGAGCGGCCACCCGGTCTGCCCGCCACGCTTGCCGGCGCGGTCGTGCTGGCCGGGCTGCTCGCCGTGCTGGCCGCCTGGCGACTCGCCCGGGTGACCACCCGACCGCTTGTGGAGCTGGCCGGTGCCGTGGACCGGGTGGCGCACGGAGACCTGACCGCCCGGGTGCCGGTGCGCAGCCGGGACGAACTGGGCCGCCTGGCCGTCGCGTTCAACCGGATGACCCGGGAGACCGGGTCGTACGTCGCGGCGCTCACCAGCAGCCGCGACCAGTTACGCGGGCACCTGGCGGTGCTCGGCGACACCCTGGCCAGCACCCATGACCTGCAACGCATCCTGCGGGTGATCCTGCACAGCGCCATCGCGGCCACCGGTGCGCGGGCCGGCGCGGTGCTGCTTGTGGAGTCCGGCGGGGTGCTCGTCGCGCAGTGCAGCGAAGGGCTGGACGGGCGCTGGCCGGCGGGGGACCAGGACGGCCCGGAGCCGCTGCGGGTGCCGGTGGGCGTCGGCGTGGTGGGCGCGGTGGCCGCAACCGGTGTGCCGCAGCGGGGACGCGTGGAGGCGACGGAGATCCCGACGGGGGAGCCACGCTGCCGCACGTACGTCGCGGTGCCGTTCGCCACCCCCGGCGGCGGACCAGCAACCCCCGGCGGCACGACCGCCGTGGGCGGCGGCACAGTCATCCCCGGTGGCGGCACAGCGACCCTCGGCGGCAGCGGGACCGCCGTGGGCGGCGGGACCACTGCCGGTTCGGGTGGAACGGCGGAGGCCGACGAGGCCGGCGCGCCGGCGGCGGCGCTGGGAGTGCTGGCCCTCTACGACCGGCTGGGCGCCGACGAGTTCGACGACGACGACCTCGTCACCCTGCGGACCTTCGCCGGGCACGCGGCAGTGGCGGTGGACAACGTCCGGGTGCACGAGGAGGCGCAGCGGCTCTCCCTCACCGACCCGCTCACGGGGCTGTGGAACTACCGCTACCTGAGCGAGTCGATCCGGCGGGAGGTGGAGAGGGCCAGCCGGTTCGGCCGGATGCTCAGCGTGCTCGCCCTCGACCTGGATCGCTTCAAGGACGTCAACGACACGTACGGGCACGCGGCCGGGGACACGGTGCTCGCCGAGTTCGCCCAGCGGATGCGCGGCGAGATCCGCGAGGTGGACCTCGCCTTTCGCCAGGGCGGCGAGGAGTTCGTGCTGCTCCTGCCGGAGACCGACGCCCGGGGCGCGGCGATCGTCGCGGAACGGCTGGGCGCGGCGGTACGGGAGACGCCGGTGGTCGTCGAGGCGTACGCCGGGCCGATCGTGGTGACCGTGTCGGTGGGCATCGCCGTCTACCCGCACCACGGCACCACCGGCCGGGAGGTGCTGGAAGCCGCCGACGACGCCCTCTACGCGGCCAAGGCGGCCGGTCGGGACACCTATCGGGTCGCCGAGATCCGCCCCGACGTGCCGATGTGCGAGATCCCGGTGCCCTCGGGTGCCGTCAGCCCACCCGACGGGCTGCCGCGCGCCGGCCGGCCCGTGCACGCCCAACGGGAGCCGGGCGGGCCCGCCCGGTCGGAGTCGGCTGCGGGCGTACCCGAATCGGACCCGCCGGGGCCGGCGCACGCCCGGCCGGAGCCGACCGACGACGCGGCCGCCACCACCGGGGACGGCTCGCGGGCCGGCCCGGACGCCGGGCGGCCGGGGCCGGGCGGCGGCGCGTCTTCTGGGCCACACCCGCCGCGGCAGAGCCGTGGCCGATAGTCTCGCGGCATGTCGGAGCACTCAGCGAACCCCTCATCGACGGTCGCCGCAACCGGCCGTCCCCTGGCGGTCAAGGCCGTCATCCCGGCCGCCGGACTGGCCACCCGCTTCCTGCCGGCCACCAAGGCGGTGCCCAAGGAACTGCTACCGGTGGTGGACCGGCCGGTGTTGCAGTACATCGTCGAGGAGGCGACCCAGGCCGGCATCGGCGACGTGTTGCTGATCACCGGACGGGGTAAGACGTCGATGGTGGACCACTTCGACCGTCGCCCCGACCTGGAGGCCAGGCTTGAGGAGAAGGGCGACGCCGAGCGGTTGGCCGCCGTACGCCGGCCCAGTGAGCTGGCCGAGATCTACACCGTCCGGCAGCCGGAGCAGCTCGGGCTCGGTCACGCCGTCGGGTATGCCGAGTCGCACGTCGGCGACCAGCCGTTCGCTGTGTTGCTCGGCGACGAGTTCGTCAAGCCGTCCGAGCCGCTGCTGCCGGCCATGTTGGAGTTGCAGGCCCGCACCGGCGGCGTGGTGCTCGCCTTCTTCGAGGTCGACCCGGCCGACACCAAGCGGTACGGCATCGCCTCCGTCGAGCCCGCCGAGTCGGAGCTCACCGACATCGGCGAGGTCGTCAAGGTGACGGGCATGGTGGAGAAGCCGCAGCCGGAGGACGCCCCGAGCAACCTCGCCGTGCTCGGCCGGTACGTCCTGCCGGGGAAGATCTTCGACGCGATCCGGCGGACCAAGCCGGGCAGCGGCGGCGAGATCCAGCTGACCGACGCCATGGAGTTGCTGCGTACCGAGGGCACGCCGGTGCACGCGATCGTCTACCGGGGCACCCGCTACGACACCGGCATGCCGCTCGGCTACCTCCAGACGGTCGTGCAGATCGCCGCCGAGCGCGAGGACCTCGGCACCGAGTTCCGTTCCTGGCTGGCCGAGTTCGTGAAGGCCGACGCGGCAGGCGGATCTGGTACATGACAGCTACGGCCGACGCCGAGGCGGCCGCGAACGAGTTGACGCCGCTCGCCGACTACCTGGGCAGCGTGCTGCGCAGGTTACGAGCGCTGCCGCCACTCGACCTCGACCTCACCCAGGCGCACGGCAACGTCCTCGCCGAGGACGTCGTCGCGCCGCACGCCTTCCCGGCCTTCGATCAGGCGGCCGTGGACGGGTACGCGGCACGCTGGGAGGACATCTCCGGAGGGGGCCGGGGCCCGAGCTACGTCCCGGCCCCATCGGGTACGCCCGGTGGGCGGACCATCCGGCTCAACGTGGTGGGCGACCTGGGCGCGGCGAGTTGGCGACCGGTGCGGCTCACCCCGGGCTCGTGCTTCTCGGTGGCCGCCGGGGCGCCGCTGCCGGTCGCCGCCGACGTCGTGGTCCCTGTCGAATGGACCGACCAGGGCATGGCCGCCGTGGAGATCTTCCGCGCCCCCAAGCGGGGGTACGGGGTGCGCCGCGCCGGTGAGGAGTTGGCCGTCGGCACCCTGCTCGCCCGTGCCGGCACATACGTCTCCCCGGCGCTGGTCGCCGTCTTCGCCGCCACTGGCATCGGGCACGTGGTGGTCCGGCCCAGCCCACGGGTCGTCATCGTGGCCACCGGCGACGAACTTGTCGACGTCGGCCGGGGCAGCCAGCCTGGGCAGGTGGTGGACGCCAACTCGCACGCCTTGACCGCAGCCGCGGCCGAGGTGGGCGCGCTGGCGTACCGGGTGGGTATCTGCGACGACGACCCGGAAGGGCTGCGCGGGCTTCTGGAGGACCAGACCCTGCGCGCCGACCTGATCATCACGACGGGCGGTACCGGCACCGGCCCCGGCGACATGGTGCGCCGGATCCTGTCCCGCCGCGAGGGCGGCCGGGCCGGCCCGGTCACCTTCACCGATGTGGCGCTCTACCCGGGCACCGCGCTCGGCTTCGGCACTGTCGGCGCCGAGGAGGTGCCGGTGGTCTGCCTGCCCGGCGATCCCGGTGCCGCGCTGATCGGCTTCGAGGTGCTGGCGCGTCCCGCCATCCAACTGCTTGCCGGCGCCGAGCCGGTGTTCCGTCCCAGCGTCCGCGCGCACCTGTTGGAGACCGTGTCGTCCCCGGGCGGGCTGCGGGAGTTCCGGCCCGCGCACGTCGCCGAGCGGCGTGGCGGCGGGTACACGGTGCAGCCGCTCAGCGGCGGGCCGTTCACCCTGTCCGGACTGGCCGAGGCGAACGGGCTGCTGGTGCTCGGGGAGCGGGTCACCACCGCCGCCGCCGGCTCCACCGTGGACGTACTGCTGCTCGACCGCCGTCGGTGACGGTTGCCCTATCTGCCCGCTCGCGGTCCGCTCCCACGATGGGCGGTCAGCGGTTCATCGCGGGTCTACTTGCGCGCGACAGGGTCCCGCGCGGGAGACTGTGCGTGTGAGTCTCTTCGGACCCGTGCGGGCACCCGGCTGGCCGGCGGTGCTGGCCGACGGCCCGGTGCTGCTGCGTCCCTACCGGCGCTCCGACGCGGCGGCCTGGTCTGAGGTACGCCGGGCCAACCGGGCCTGGCTGGCGCCCTGGGAGTCGTCGCTGCCCGGAAGTTGGGACGAGCTGAACTCGCCTGCCGCGTTCCGCTGGGTGCACCGCGACCAGCGCCGGTCCGCCCGGGAGGGCGAAGGCATGCCGTTCGCGGTCTGTCTGCGTGAGGGCGACCGGGATCGACTGGTCGGGCACATCAACGTTGGCAGCATCGTCCGGCGTGCCTTCTGCTCCGGATACGTCGGCTACTGGGTGGACGCCCGGGTCGCCGGTCAGGGCGTGATCCCGACGGCGCTGGCGCTCGCCGTGGACCACGCGTTCGGGCCGGGCGGGCTGCACCGGGTGGAGGTCAACATCCGACCGGAGAACCGGCCCTCCCGGCGGGTTGTGGAAAAACTCGGCTTCCGCGAGGAGGCGTACCACGTGCGCTACATGCACATCGACGGCGCCTGGCGGGACCACATCGGATACGCGATGACGAGCGAGGAGATCGCCGCCGAGGGCGGTCTTTTGGCCCGCTGGCATCGGGTACGCGCAAACGCCCGGTGAGCCGTCCCACGCACGGGATCGGCGCGGCGCGGTGGCATCCCGGTCGGCGAGCCGTAACCTCAAGTAACTGCAAGCTGTGGCAAGCGTTCCCCCACCCGGACGATCTACGCACCCAGGCGCGATCGGTGGAAGATCCTGCGGTCGGGTGGCGGTTGCTCCGAATTGGTGACGGGAGGGGTGAGGGTGCCGACCTCGGTGCTCCTCGCCGTCCTCGCCGCCGCCGGCCTGCTCGCCCTGGCCCCGGCGCTGGTTCGCCGGTACGACGCCACCGAGCGGCTGGTGGCGGAGCGGGCGCAGTCGACGGCGCGGGTGCTCCAGCGCCGCCGACGGCGCCGCACTGTGCCCGGACGGCGACCCGTCCACCCTCCGCGCTCCCTCACCATCACCCTGAGTGAGGACGCGACTACAGGTAGGTTGGCCGCGCCGGTCTCCGCGCCCCCGGCAGCCCGCCGCTCCGGCCGGCTGCGCGCCGTACCGCCGGCCCCCAAGCGGTCCCGTCGCCGCCCGCCGCCGCGCCGACAGCACACCCCCGCCGTGTACCGCCGCCGCCGCGTACTCGCCGCCCTGCTGCTGCTCAACTTCGTCGAGTTGATCGGCGTGCTGTTCGTCAGCCCCGGCTTCTGGATCAGCTTCTCGGTCACCTTCCTGCTGCTTGCCATGTACGTCGTCCACCTGCGCGGTCAGGCCCTGGCCGGTCGCCGCCGACGCCGCGCCCGGGCCCGCGAAGCGGCCTGGTTGGCCGCCCGCCAGGCCGAGGTCCGCCGTGAACAGGCCCGCCGTGCCGCTGCCCGCCGCGAGGCGCAACGCCGCCTGGCGGCCCAGCGCGAAGGGGTACGCCGAGCCGCCATGGGCCTCGACCGCCCCGGAGACCTGCCGGCGGCCGTCAACGGTGGCTCGGTGTCGTACCGACGCTCCGGCGGGCTACGTGGCCGCCCCTATGAGGCGGGCCGAGGAGCCTGAGGCTCTTGGTCGGGCGGCGCTTGCTCTTGATCGACTCGGTTTCCTGGAAATCGCGGTGTCGTGGCGTCCCGGATGCCCCGGTTTCAAGGAAGCCGAGTCGATCTTCGGTGCGGCGTTGGCGCGGCGTCGGCTTGATGGCGGCGCGGCGGCGGGGGCGGATTCGCGGTGGAGGCCGGCGACCTGTTAGCCTTGCTGCCGGCCCGCCCGGTGTAAGCCGGGTGGGACCGAAGCCGGTTCGCCGGTGGGGGGCTGTGGCGCAGACTGGTAGCGCACCTCGTTCGCATCGAGGGGGTCAGGGGTTCAAATCCCCTCAGCTCCACCAGCAACACGTACGACCAGGGGGGCCCGCAGGCAAGATCAGCGGGCGCAGATCAGCGAGAATCCAGGGCCTTCGGGCCCTGTTTTCGTTTGGGCGCGCGTATCGCGGAGCGCCGCTGATGATTGCCCCTCAGGGCCATTCTTCGGCCACCAGTAGCGCGCCGGTTTCAGGTGATCCGCAGGCTGTCGGGGCGTCGAGGCGTTCAATTCTCGCCTTGACGCCAGCATCGGTAAGTCGTAGCTTACGTTCGTGGTGACTTACGGAGTGCATCCAGGCTGGGAGGCGCTGGGTGATCCCAGCAGGCTCGCCATCGTTCAGCGCCTGGCCGAGAGACCCTGCGCCGTGGGGGAGCTGGCAGACGAGCTGCCCATCAGTCGACCAGCCGTGTCGCAGCACCTCAAGGTGCTCAAGAGCGCGGGCCTGGTGGTCGACCACCCGATGGGAACCCGTCGCGTCTACCGGCTGAGTCCGGATGGGCTGGCCGCACTACGGGACCAGCTCGACACGTTCTGGCGACGGGCGCTGGACGGCTATCAGGACATCGTCGAAGAGACCGAGGAGCGTCCATGACGCAAGCAGCTACGGCGGTGGTGCGCCGGCAAATCGTCGTCGATGCGCCCATCGAGCAGGCTTTCACCGTATTCGTCGAGCGGTTCGGCGACTTCAAGCCCCGCGAGCACAACCTGCTCACGGTCCCCATCGCCGCGACAGTGTTCGAGCCGAGGGTCGGCGGGCACATCTACGACCGGGGTGTCGACGGCAGTGAATGCCGGTGGGCGCGCATCCTCGCGTACGAGCCGCCGACCCGCGTCGTCTTCAGCTGGGACATCGGGCCGACCTGGCAACCCGAACCCGACCCGGACCTCGCCAGCGAGGTCGAAGTCGCCTTCATCGTCGAGGCACCGGGCCGGACCCGGATCGAGCTGGAACACCGGCATCTTGAGCGGCACGGCCCTGGCTGGGAGTCCGTTCGAGACGGAGTCGACAGCGACGCCGGATGGTCGCTCTATCTCGGCCGCTATCTCTCCCTCTTCGGCGGCGACAGCTAGCGCGCGACAAGGCCGCCAAAGGGTGCCGGCACGGCGGCGGAGCCGGGCGGCCGCGCCCTCCAGTTGGTAGGGCTTGGTGACCACCGGGAACGACTGCCTGCTCGGGCCGAAGTCGGCGCGGGGAGTACGGCAGGCTGCTTGGGCCGAAGTCGGCGCGGGGAGTACGGCAGTCGGGCCGCCGGGACGAGGCGGCCAACCTGTTCGAGCTGGGGCCGGCCCCGACGGGCCGGCCCCACGTCACAGCGTCACGGCTTCCAGCTGGCGGCGGTCCTGAACCTGTGCTGGTACTCCAGGGTGCCGTTGGTGTCTGGCACGTTGAATACGATGGTGCCGGTGTGGGTGGTGCCGGCGGGCAGGTTGGTGCCGGCCCGCAGCGACGTACCGCAGCCGGACAGGACCCCGGCGATCGCGCTGGTCTTGGTGCCGTCGGCGGCGATCCACCAGAAGTACAGCTGGTTGATCGTGCCGGTGCCCTCGACGATCGACACGGTCACGTCGGCGATCAGGTACATACCCTTGTCGGGCTTGAGGCCGCTCGTCCTGCACGGTTCGGTGGCGGTGCTGAACTTGGTCACGGTGACCTTCATGACGCCCCGGTCGTCGTCGATCTGCGCGGAGTTCCCCGCCGGCATGTTCATCGACGGGCCGCCGGTGGACGACGGGGCGGGCGCCGGCCCCCCGAGTTCGGGTATGGACTCGATCGTCTCGTTCGCGGTGCGGTTCGCACCGACGACCATCGTCACGATGCCGCCCACGCAGCACAGCAGGGCGAGCACGGCTGCGATGACCACGATGATCAGCACGGTCTTCGTGGAGTTCGCCCCCGTCGCGGGCGGCGGCATGCCGGGCGGATAGCCCGGCCCGGTCGGCGGCGGGTAGCCCGGCCCGGCCGGCGGCGGATAACCACCGCCGCCGGCGGGCGGGTACCCACCGGCTGCGAACGGCGCCTGCTGCTGCCAGTGCGGACCCGGCGGGGACGAGTACGGCGGGGAGGAGTACGGCGGGGTCGGCTGCGGTGCGCCGGTGAACGGCGGCTGGTCGCTAGCGAACGGCGGCTGCGGTGCGCCGGTGAACGGCGGCTGCGGCGGGCTCGAGAACGGCGGTGGCTGCTGGTCGCTGGCGAACGGCGGCTGCGGTGCGCTGGAGAACGGCGGGGGCTGCTCGCTGACGGACGGCTGCTGCGGCTCACCGCCGTGGGAGGGCTGGGGCGCGGCAGGCTGCTGCGCGCCGAACACCAGCGGTGGAGGTGGCGACCACGGGCTGGGCGATTCGGGCGCCGTCGGGGCGGTCGGCTCGGCGGCGGTCTGCGGAGGTGTCGCCGGGTTCGGCTGGGCCGGTGGCTCCGGGTTCGGCTGGGGCGGCGGCTCCGGGTTCGGCTGTTGAGGGTCCTGCGGCCCGCTGGGGGGCTGGGGGTGGGTCAACGTACTCCTTGGCACCTCGTCAGTTGCGGCTTCGGGAACCCGCCGACGTTACCGTGCCCTGTCGAGGGTCCTGTCGATGCGCCGGACCGGCACTTCCGTCCGACCAGTGTGGACGACGCGACTCAGCTGAGCGGGAGGACGGCGGCGGTACGGACCAGGCCGTCGGCGACAACGAACCGCCCGGCGATCGTGGCGGGCGGGTCGACGACGTCGGCGGCGTCCACCCGGGAGGGTGCGATCCGTGCGGTGAACGTACCGGCGTCCGGGTCGATGCTCAGGTGGGCGTCGTGGAAGTCCAACCAGCTGCCGACGACCGGGTACCAGACCTTGTAGACGGTCTCCTTGGCGCTGAAGTAGACGACCGGCCAGGAGGTGCCGGCGGGCAGCCGGGCGCAGTTCTCCTCCTCCTCGGGCAGCAGCACGAGTCGGCGTACCCCGGTGTTGATTTCGCGGTGCCGCTCGGCGTCCATACCGACGGACCGGAGGTCGGTGGCGCGGGCTGCGGCGGCGGCGCAGTAGCCGCTGGTGTGGGTGATGCTGCCGACGACGCCGGCAGGCCAGACGGGCGCGCGGTCGGCGGCGGCCGGTACCGCCGTCGCCGGCAGGCCGAGGTCGGTCAGTGCCCGGCGGGCGCAGACGCGGCCGGCGGTGAAGTCCCGGCGACGGGCCTGTACCGCCCGTTCGCCGAGGCATTCCTGCTCGGCGGCGAGCAGCTTCCCGGCCCAGTCGTCGGGGCCGGCGACGGCCACGGCCACCGTCGGGGGCAGCAGGTCACGCATCGTTGTCGCCTACCAATCGGTAGAAACGGACGTTGAGCGCCGATAACCGGCCGACCGTCAACTTTCTGACTCTCACGAGGGGAGAAGGTACCGCAAAGATGTATCACCGGAGGGACGCGTCGCTCCCTCCCTGATGGCTCCGGAGGGACCACCATCAAAGCTGGCCGCGCGCGGCCGCCAGTCCCGTGGACATCTGGAGAGGACTATGCGATGACCGATGGTGCGGAACGGCCGGGAGTGCGGGCTGACGAGCATGCCCCGACGACCCCTGGCTGGAATTGCGGTTCCTGCGGTGAGGAGTGGCCGTGCGCGACGAAACGCGGCCGGCTGCTGGCGGAGTACGGGGGTGACCGGGCGATGCTGAGCGTCTACCTGGGTTCGTGCCTCGCCGCCGCCACGGAGGATCTGCGTACCGCCCCGGTCATGTCCCTCCAGGATCGCTTCATCGGCTGGATCCCGCGCCGCAGGTGAACGGCCGGGCCGCCGAAAATGCCCCGCAGTCGGTGGCCCCGCCCGACGGCGGGACCACCGACTTGTCGCGCGGGTTTCAGGCGCGTCGGGGACGCCGCGTCAGGGCGAAGCCGACCACGCCGGCCACGGCGGCGAGCACGCCGCCCACGCCGGTCCAGATCCAGCGCGAGCCGAGATCCGGCAGCCAGGCCGCCAGCGAGTCACCTTCGTCGTCGGCCTCCGGGTCCTCCGTGGGTACGGCGGTGAGCACTGTCCCCGCCTTGGTGTTCGCCACAAGTGGCGCGGCCAGCTCACCGTCCTCGGCCGAGGAGCCCCGGTCGGCGACGACTCCGACGAGCAGGTCCACGTCGATGGGCGCGCCGAGGTCCGGCTCGGGCAGTTCCACAACGGAGAGCCGGACGACGTACGTGCCGGGCA
Organism: Micromonospora sp. NRRL B-16802; assembly: GCF_001279555.1. NCBI lineage: Bacteria > Bacillati > Actinomycetota > Actinomycetes > Micromonosporales > Micromonosporaceae > Micromonospora > Micromonospora sp. NRRL B-16802. The sequence goes on from NZ_LGEB01000086.1 coordinate 305,508, forward strand.
GCGGGTCGGCCGACCACGGCTCCGCCCAGGGCCGCACCTCGCGCAGTGTGCAGCCCAGCGCCACGCTCGACGCCTTCGCGTCCACCGTCGGGGACTGCGCCCCGGCGGTGCAGGCCTGCCGCCGCCGCAGCCCGTCGAAGACGTCGACGGTCCAGGTGGACGCGCCGGAGCGTGCCTTCGGGAAGGTGACGGTGGCACTGATCTCGTGCACCTGCCCGGCGGTGGCAGGGAACGACCAGTACAGGTGGTCGCCGACCGAGGCGTCCACCCGTACCGGCTGCCCGGCGGTGATCGGGGTGGCGGTGAGGAACGAGGTGCCGGCGCGGGTCACCGGGGTGGCGCCCGGCGACGGCGTGGGGGCGGCGGCGGCCGCCGCGGGCAGCAGCGTGGCCCCACCGGCGGCGAGCAGCGCGACGAGCGAGCGGAACAGCGGTGTACGCATCAGTTCTCCCTCCAGGTGGCGACCCACCAGCGGGTGAGCAGACCGGCGATCAGGCCGGTGAGCAGTCCGGCGACGGTGAGCAGGGCGAGCAGCACCCAGCCCCGGCCGAGGTCGGGGCCGTCCGGGCCGGGAGCGGCGGCGACCACGTCGATGGTCAGCTCCACAGGCATGCCGGGCGTCGCGGCCGTTCCGGGGCGGGGGGCGAACGAATTGCTCACCACAAGGCAGACGGTGGTGGGCTCGACGACGGGCGCCGCACTCTGCTCGGCCACCGTGTCGTCCTCGTCGTCGGCGGTGGCCGACCAGCGCAGCCCGGCGGAGAGCACGTCGGCGCGTCCGCTGCCGGCGTCGGCGCCCCGGACGAGTTCCCGGCCGTCGGAGGCGGTGGCCCGCAGCAGCACCCCGTAGTCCCGGTTCACGGGCCGGTCCAGCGCCATGCTCACCGAGGCACGCAGCTCCTGCCCGGGGCGTACCGGAACGCGGTAGTAGCGGTGCTCGGAGAACGCCTCCCGGTCTGCGTAGACACCGGGGGCGAGCAGCGGTGCCGAGTCACAGGCGCTGGTACCGCCGACGACTGTCGGTGCCCGCGTGTGGGTGTCGGCGGCCCGCTCGACGAGCTGCTTGATCCGTCCGGTCAGCTCTTCAGCGCTCTGCGCCGCGGTGTACGTGCCGCCGGTCGCGCTGGCGATGCACAGCAGTTGCCGGCGGACCTTCTCGTCGGGCGCGAGACCGAGCGTGTCGACGACGAGGCTGGTGCCCTGCGCGGCCAACTCCCGGGCCACCTCGCACGGGTCCGGCGGGGCGCAGGTGTCCTCCCCGTCGGTGATCAGCACGATGCGTCGGGTGGTGGAACCGCTGCCCAGATCCTGCGCGGCGGAGCGCAGGGCGAGCCCGACCGGCGTGAACCCGGTCGGACGGAGTGTCGCCACCGCGTCCTTGGCCCGGGCACGGTCCACCGGCCCGACAGGCACGATCTGCTGGGTGTCCTGGCAGCCGACCTTCTTGTCCTTGCCCCGGTAGGTCGCGCCGAGCACCCGGATGCCGAGCTGCGTCTCCTCCGGCAGCGCGTCCACCACCTCGTTGAACGCCTGCTGGGCTACCGAGATCCGACTGCGTCCGTCGATGTCGGCGGCGCGCATCGAGCCGCTCACGTCGAGCACGAGTTCGACGCGGGGAGGTTCGGTCACCGGCTCCTCGCCGGCTCTCGCCGGGACCGGCCCGGTCAGCGCGGTGGTCGCCAGCAGTCCAAGGAGGACGGCCGTCGATCGTCTGAAGTTGATCACGGCCCGCAGTGTAGTGAGATCCACTTTGGACGATCATCCGGGTGACCGCCCGATGATCACCGCGGCGGGACGGGGGTCAGGCGGACGCGTCGAGCAGGGCGACAAGCCCCTTCGGCGCGATCTCCCGGTAAGCGTCCCGGCACAACTCGTCGATCTCGACCCAGTCGACCGTGCCGTCGAGCCGTACGCCGAGCCACCCCCGACCACCCACGTAGGGAGGGCGGAAGAAGCGTTCCGGGTCGGCGGCGGTCAGCTCCGCCTGCGCGCCCGGCGGGGCCGCGCACCAGAGGTGTGGGAAGTCGTTCTGGTGGTGCCCGTCGGCGTGCAGGGTGACGAAGACGCTCTTGTCCCGGACGAACCAGGTCGGTGACCCGTGACTGGGTCGCTCGGTCACCTCGGGCAGGGCCAGGCAGATCTCCCGGACCCGGGCCAGTAACTCCACAGCGCCCCGCCTCCTGTCACGATCGCCGCACAGGCCCGGTGCGGCACGGAACTGGACGCCCGCGTCAGCCGCGCGGCGTCGCATGAACATCGAAGCAGCCCATCGAGGCGCAGGGTCCACGACGGGTCACCCTCGGTCAACTATCGAAGGAATGTGCTGGACGCGGTGAGTATGGTCGGGAATCTGACCCAAGTCGACCCGTTGTGCCGGTGGTGCGGGGTGGTTAAGCTCTTCATGCGCGCCCCAATCGCCCGCTTCCCCCGTGGCAGGCGATCGGGGCGCGCGCCTTTGTCCAGACGGGCCCGCACGCTTCAAGCGTGCGGGCCCGTCTGCGTCGCGCTGTGCGGCGCGTCGCCTGCCGGTGCCTATATCCACCGACCGTCGAGCCACATTCGCGACAGCCAATCCGAGTACGGAATCACCTTGCCCACGAAAATCGGATAGAAGTACGCGAAGCACAGCCCCACCAGCAGCACGTAGGCGCCGGCCGCGACACTGCCCACCAGCCGCCGCTCGTACGCCGGGTCGCCGGGCGTCAGCCGAGTCACCTCGCCCACCTCGCCCCCGGCCGGTGCGATGAGCGCACCCAGCACGTAGACCACGGCCAGCACCAGGAAGGGCAGCACCGGCGCGGTGTAGAACGAGAACATCGTCCGGCCGTCGAGGGCGAGCACGAACCAGGGCAGCAGCCCGGCCGCCACGCTGAGCAGGATCGCGCCGGCCCGCCAGTCGCGCCGTGCCACACCCAGCCACACCAGCGCCACCAGGGCGGGCAGGAACGACCACCACAGCAGCGGGGTGCCCAGCAGCAGGATCTCCGAGGCGCAGCTCGGTGCGCCGCACGCCCCGTCGGTCGCGTAGTGGAACGCCACCGGACGGCCGAGCAGCAGCCACTGCCACGGCCACGACTGGTACTTGTGGGGATCGTCGAGTTGGGCGTGGAAGCCGTACGCAGCGCGGTGGTATTCGAAGAGGTTGATCAGCGGGCCGATCACCGGGGCCTCACTGAGCTTGTCGGTCGGGTACGCCGTCGACGACGCCAGCCGGTAGTAGCCGTCGTCGGAGAGCAGCCACCCCGACCAGGTGGCGATGTAGGTGACCACGATCAGCACGCCGGCCAGCACCAGCCACGGCAGCTCGTCGAGCACGGTGTCCCGCCAGGGCCGGCGGACGCCCGCGGACCGGCGGACCCCGACCTCCCAGAGGATCACCAGCAGCGCGAACGCGGGCACGAAGTAGACAGCGCTCCACTTCACCGCGCAGGCGCAGCCGATCAGCACCCCGGCGGCCAGGCGCCACCACGGCCACGTACGCCAGCCCGTCGGCGGTCGGCCGGCCCGACCCGGCCGGCTCGTGTCGAGCCCGTCGTCGAGAGCGCGCGCCCAGCGTCGGCGGCTGGCGTCGCGGTCGAGCACCAACGCGCCGAACGCGGCAAGCACGAAGAACAGCAGGAAGATGTCGAGCAGCGCCGCGCGGGACAGCACCAGGTGGAAGCCGTCCAGGGCGAGCAGCAGACCGGCAGCGCACCCCAGGACCGTCGAGCGGAACATCCGTCGGCCGATCCGGACCAGCAGGAGCACCGACAGGGTGCCGATGACGGCCGCCGAGAACCGCCAGCCGAACTCCGGCGAGGTGGTGATCAGGTGCCCGGGAACGGAGACCTTCGAATCGGCGTCCTGATAGCCGAAGGCCCACTCGCCGAGGCCGATCAACCACTTGCCCAGCGGCGGGTGCACCACGTACGAGGCGACGTTGTCCTTGTAGTTCCACTCGACGCCGCGGCTGATCAGCCCGTACGCGTCCTTGGCGTAGTACGTCTCGTCGAAGATCTTGCCGCCGGGGCTGGACAGGCCGAGGAAACGTAGGATCGCCGCGATGGCCACCACGACTGCTGTGGCGAGCCACGAGAACCGGTCCGCCCGGGCGTCGACTGTGGCGAACCGGCGGCGGATCACAGCGGCAGCGCCGCCGCCCTCCACGCGGGGTGCCGGTGGATCCGCCGTGGGGCCGGGCTCGCCGGTCACCTCGACCGTGTCTGCCGGGTCGGCGCTCGGGCTCTGCGCTGTCGACGCACTCGTCACCCGGCGATCGTAGGCTGCCAAGGTGCCCGGTGGCGCCCGTCGTCCCCGATAGCGGTATGGATTGTCGATGAAGGAGACGATGTCGTGGGTGAAATGTCCGAGGCTGGGCGCCTCATTCTGCTCGGTGCCCCGCTCGGAAACCCCGCCGACGCGTCGGCCCGGCTCCGGGAGGTACTGGCCAGCGCCGATGTGGTGGCCGCCGAGGACACGCGCCGCCTGACCCGGCTGGCCCGTGACCTCGACATCACCGTCGGTGGTCGGATCGTGTCGTATTTCGAGGGCAACGAGGAGCGCCGGACCCCGGAACTGGTCGAGGTGATCCTCGGCGGCTACACGGTTGCTCTGGTCACCGACGGAGGCATGCCGAGCGTCTCCGACCCCGGCTACCGACTGGTCAGGGCCGCGCTGGACGCCGGGGCGCCGGTCACCGTCGCCCCCGGGCCCAGCGCGGTCACCACCGCCCTCGCCGTCTCCGGGCTGCCCTGCGACCGGTTCTGCTTCGAGGGGTTCCTACCTCGGACGCCCGGCGCTCGCCGGTCCCGTCTGCGGGCGCTCGCCGCCGAGGAACGCACCCTCGTCTTCTTCGAGGCCCCACACCGGATCGGCGCGGCGCTCACCGACCTGGCCGAGACGTTCGGCGCGGATCGGCCGGCCGCGCTCTGCCGGGAGCTCACGAAGACCTACGAGGAGGTGCTCCGCCGCCCTCTCGGTGAACTGGCCCGCTGGGCCGCCGATGGCGACCCGCGCGGGGAGATCACCCTTGTGGTCGCCGGGGCGCCGGTGACCGCAGCGGAACGTCCCGACGACGACACACTGCGCGCGGCGGTCGCCGAGCGGGAGGCGGCCGGCCTGTCCCGCCGGGACGCGATCACCGAGGTCGCCACCGAGTACGCCCTACGCCGCCGCGACGTCTACACGATCGTGCACAGCTGAACCGGCCCGCCGACTCCTCCGCGCGGCGCTGGGCTCACCACGCGGCGGTGGAATCACCACGCGCAGATTCACCACGAGGCGGTGGATTCACCACGCGGCGGCGAGGAAACCGATGGTGATCAGCGCCGGGCCGGCAAGTGCGGCGGTGACCGCCCAGAGGCGGTGCCTCCGGCCGGGCAACCGGGTCGCGCCGGTCCAGCGGGCGATGCCGGCCGCGCAGCCGGCCACCACCAGCAGGCCTGGCAGCCAGCGCAGGTGTCGGCCGGCACCGGTGTCGGCGTACGCGGTGCCGCTGTCCGGGCCGGTCATCCGAGCGGGCAGCGTCGTCCCCCGCGCGTCCCGTCCGGCCGGTACACCGCTGACCCGTACGCCATGGGCCAGGAACTGCCCGTCGTCCGCGCTGAAGACGCCCCGGCACCGCTGGGTGAGCCCGTCGCCGGTGCACTCGTCGATCACCACTGTGCCGGTGCGGGCGTGCCCGACCGCGAGCCAGAACGGCCCCGCGCTGACCCAGGCGAAGAAGGCCGTGACCAGGCTCAGCAGCACCAGCGCGGCAAGCCCGGGCAGCGGGTCCGGCAGCGCTGCCGTCCGGGGCGGGGCGCGGCGTGCGACCCGCCGGTCGCGCTGGGGCTCGGTGTCCTGCCGGACCGGGGTGCCGTCCCAGTGCACCTGCTCGATCGGCGCCCAGAAGGCACCGTCCTCGTCGTCAGGCGCGTCGGCGTCGAGCCGCCGGGCACCTCGGTGCCAGCGGCTCTGCTGGCGGACCGGCACCCGTCGTGGCACCGCGTCCACAGGCGCCCCGGTGGTCGGCTCCACCTCGACTGGCGCTGCGCCGGCCGGCTCCGGGTCGTCCGCCGGCCCGTGAACCGGCTCCACATCGAGCGCCGCGCCGTTGGCCGGCCCCCTGCCGACGCCCGGCACCGGCCGGGGCTGCGGCGCGACCCCGGCACCCCGGGACGCGCCAGGTGCCACCCGGGCGCCTCGGGCCGGGTCAGGCGTCTGGACGGGCTCGTCGCCGGCCACCGGCCCGGTGGGACGGTCGTCGTGGTCCCGCGCCGTTCGTCTGCCAGTCACGACGACCATTGCACACCGGTCACGGGGGCGGAACGGGCAGGTCGACAGCGTGTCGGGAACAAATCGGACCAATGGCCGGGGTGGTCGGCCCAGTCCGCCGGGCCGGCACCCCCTATTGGTTCGCGGGGCTCCCGGACGGGTCACTAGGCTTGCTGCTCATGAGTCACGTTCTCGCGGCAGTGGCCTGGCCGTACGCCAACGGCCCCCGCCACATCGGCCACGTCTCCGGTTTCGGCGTTCCCTCCGACGTCTTCGCCCGGTACATGCGGATGGCCGGCCACGACGTGCTCATGGTCTCCGGCACCGACGAGCACGGCACCCCCATCCAGGTGCAGGCCGACGCCGACGGGGTCACCCCGCGCGAGCTGGCCGACCGGTACAACAGGGTGATCGTCGAGGACCTGCACGGCCTCGGGCTCTCCTACGACCTGTTCACCCGCACCACCACCCGCAACCACTACGCGGTGGTGCAGGAACTGTTCGAGGGGATGTACCGCAACGGCTACATCGTGCCGAAGACCACCATGGGCGCCATCTCGCCGTCCACCGGGCGCACCCTTCCCGACCGCTACATCGAGGGCACCTGCCCGATCTGCGGGTACGACAGCGCGCGCGGCGACCAGTGCGACAACTGCGGCAACCAGCTCGACCCGATCGACCTGATCGACCCGAAGTCGCGGATCAACGGGGAAACCCCGAAGTTCGTCGAGACCGAGCACTTCTTCCTGGACCTGCCCGCGCTGGCCGAGGTGCTGCGGCAGTGGCTGGACACCCGCGACGGGTGGCGGCCCAACGTGCTGCGGTTCTCCCGCAACCTGCTCGACGACCTCCAGCCGCGGGCGATCACCCGGGACCTGGAGTGGGGCGTACCCATTCCGTTGGACGACTGGCGGGACCGGCCCGACAAGCGGATCTACGTCTGGTTCGACGCGGTGATCGGTTACCTGTCCGCCTCGATCGAGTGGGCCCGCCGCTCCGGCGACCCGGAGGCGTGGCGCAGGTGGTGGTCGACCGACGGCGAGGGCAAGGACGCGCGGTCGTACTACTTCATGGGCAAGGACAACATCGTCTTCCACTCGGTGATCTGGCCGGCGCTGCTCTCCGGCTACTCCGGCGAGGGCTCCCGCGACGGTGAGCCCGGCCAGCTGGGCCGGCTCAACCTGCCCACCGAGGTGGTCTCCAGCGAGTACCTGACCATGGAGGGGCGCAAGTTCTCCTCGTCCCGCAAGGTGGTCATCTACGTCCGCGACTTCCTGGAGCGCTACGACGCCGACGCGCTGCGCTACTTCATCGCCGCCGCCGGCCCGGAGAGCAACGACACGGACTTCACCTGGGCCGAGTTCCTCCGCCGCAACAACGACGAGCTGGTCGCCGGCTGGGGCAACCTGGTCAACAGGTCCGTCTCGATGGCGGCGAAGAACTTCGGCGCCATCCCGCCGGTCGACCCGGCAGGACTCACCGAGGCCGACGAGGCGCTGCTCGCGGTGGCCCGGGCCGGCTTCGCCACGGTCGGTGACCTGATCGGCCGGCACCGGCAGAAGCAGGCCATCGGCGAGGCCATGAAGGTGGTCGCCGAGGCCAACAGGTACCTGTCCGAGCAGGCGCCGTGGAAGCTCAAGACCGAGGCCGACAAGCCCCGCCAGGGCACCATCCTGCACGTCGCCCTTCAGGTGGTCAGCGACGCCAACACGCTGCTCACCCCGTTCCTGCCGCACTCCGCGCAGCAGGTGCACGAGCTGCTGGGCGGCACCGGCGTACACGCGCCCATGCCGGTCATCGAGCAGGTCGACGACCTGGACGGCGGTCCGTCGTACCCGGTGCTGACCGGGGACTACACCCTCGGCGCGCGCTGGGAGTCGGTGCCGCTGGAGGCCGGCCGGCCGCTGGCACCGCCGAAGCCGGTGTTCCGCAAGCTCGACCCGTCGATCGTCGACGAGGAGCTGGCCCGCCTGGCCGAGTGACCGTCCGGGCCGGGCTTCGAACGCCGCGCGGCGACGGTGGGCCGCCGCCGCGCGGTGTAGTCGAGGTGAACGCCGGGTGGCGGGCGGATGGACAGCCCCGGTGTGTGATGCTGTCGCTGATGAGCGAGCCCACTGAAACCCGCCGCGAGCGTGCCGCCCGGAGGGCCGGAGAGTTCCCACCCGCCCCCGAACCACTGCCCCGGCCGGTGCTGGACAGCCACACCCACCTGGACATCACCGTCAGCGAGGCCGGCGTACCCGGCGGAGGGTCGACCGACGACCCGATCGGCTCGGCGGTCGCCGTGGCCGCCGAGGTCGGCGTGGATCGGCTGGTCCAGGTCGGCGTCGACGTGGCGTCCTCAGTGTGGGGCGCGGACGTCGCCGAGCGTCACCCGGCCGTGCTGGCCACCGTGGCGCTGCACCCCAACGAGGCACCCCGGTTGGCCGACCTCGACGAGGCGCTTCGGGAGATCGAGTCGTTGGCCGCCCGGGAACGGGTCCGGGGGATCGGCGAGACCGGGATGGACTTCTTCCGTACCGGCGACGAGGGGCGCGCCGCGCAGGAGGAGAGCTTCCGGGCGCACATCGCCATCGCCAAGCGGCACGGCAAGGCGCTCGTCGTCCACGACCGGGACGCACACGCCGACGTGCTGCGGATCCTCGACGACGAGGGCGCACCGGACACGGTGGTGTTGCACTGCTTCTCCGGCGACGCCGACTTCGCCCGCGAGTGCGTCCGCCGTGGCTTCCTGCTCAGCTTCGCCGGCACCGTCACGTTCGGCAGCGCGGGTGCCCTGCGCGAGGCGGCCGCGCTGACCCCGGTGGACCAGATCCTTGTGGAAACCGACGCGCCCTACCTCACCCCGATGCCGCACCGGGGCCGGCCGAACGCCTCGTACCTGATCCCGCTCACCGTCCGCTCGCTCGCCGCTACCACCGGCACCGACCTGGACGAGCTGTGCACGGCCATCTCCGCCACCGGCGACCGGGTCTTCGGCCCGTGGTGAGCCCGGCCGCACGGACGGTCCCGACGTCGCCGTTACGCTGCCAGCCATGACCGGTCTCCTCGGCCCGGCGGAGATCCGGGAACTCGCCGCCCGGCTGGGCGTCGCGCCCACCAAGAAGCTGGGCCAGAACTTCGTGCACGACCCGAACACAGTGCGTCGGATCGTCACGGCCGCCGGTCTGAGCCCCGACGACGTGGCCCTGGAGGTCGGCCCCGGGCTCGGCTCGCTCACACTGGGGCTGCTGCCCGTCGCCGGGCACGTGCACGCCGTCGAGATCGACACGGTGCTCGCCGGGGCGCTGCCGGACACCGCCGCGCGGTACGCCGGCCCGGACGCCGACAGGCTCACCGTGCATCGGGCCGACGCGCTGCGCATCCGCGCCGACGAACTCGCCGACCCCGCGCCGACCGCGCTGGTGGCGAACCTGCCCTACAACGTGGCAGTGCCTGTGGTGCTGCACCTGCTCGCCGAGCTGCCGAGCCTGCGCCATGGCCTCGTGATGGTGCAGAAGGAGGTCGCCGACCGGCTGGTCGCCGGTCCCGGCTCCAAGGTGTACGGCATTCCGTCGGTAAAGCTCGCCTGGTATGCCCAGGCCCGAGGTGCCGGTCGGGTGCCGCCGAACGTGTTCTGGCCGGTACCCAACGTCGACTCCGGCCTGGTCGCCTTCACGTGCCGCCAGCCACCGCGCGCCGACGTACCCCGGGAACGGGTTTTCGCAGTGGTGGACGCGGCCTTCGCGCAGCGTCGCAAGACCCTGCGCGCCGCGCTGGCCGGTTGGGCCGGCGGCGCGGACCGGGCCGCGGCCGCGCTCACTGCCGCGGGTGTCGACCCCGGCGCCCGGGGCGAGTCGCTGACCGTGGAGCAGTTCGCCGCGATCGCCGCGTCGGCTCCGGTCGGTACGCCGGCCGCGAAGTAGGCTGACGCGATGCCCGCCCACTCCGCTCACTCCGTCGAGGTGCTGATCGTGGCCAAGCCATTCGACATCCGCCTGCGTACGCGGACCGGCACCCCGTGACCGAGGCCTGGCGACCGGACGACGAGGACGAGCGGCGTGGTGCCCTCGGGCCGGTCAAGGTGCGAGTCCCCGCGAAGATCAACCTGCACCTCGGGGTGGGCCCGCTGCGCCGCGACGGCTACCACGAGCTGAACACCGTCTACCACGCGATCTCGATCTACGACGAGCTGACCGCGCGCCGGGGCGACACCCTCGCGCTCACCATGGAGGGCGAGGGCACCGGCGAGCTGGCGCTGGACGACACGAACCTCGTGATCCGCGCAGCGCACGCCCTCGCCGGGTACGCGGGAGTGTTGCCGCACGCCCGGCTGCACCTGCGCAAGCAGATCCCGCTCGCCGGTGGTCTGGCCGGCGGCAGCGCCGACGCGGCCGCCGCGCTTGTGGCCTGCGACGCGCTGTGGGGCACCGGGCTGTCCCGTGACGAGTTGGCCGGGATCGCCGCCGACCTCGGCTCCGACGTGCCGTTTTTGATCTACGGCGGCACGGCGCTGGGCACCGGCCGGGGCGAGGCCGTCAGCCCCGTGCTGGCCCGACCGACGTCCTGGCACTGGGTCGTGGCGATCGCCGACGTTGGCCTGTCCACCCCGGCTGCCTACCGCGAGCTGGACCGGCTCCGCGACACCGGCGCGGCCGGCACTCCGCTGGGCAGCACCGATGCCCTGCTCGGCGCGCTGCGTCAACGCGACCCCCGGGTCCTCGCCCGTACGCTGGGCAACGACCTTCAGGACGCCGCACTGGCCATGCGCCCGGCACTGGCGGACACGCTCAAGGCTGGCGAGGCGGCCGGCGCGCTCGCCGGCATCGTCTCCGGCTCCGGCCCGACCTGCGTCTTCCTCGCCGCCGACGCGGCAAACGCGGAACGGATCGCCGCCGACCTGGCCGCCGCCGGCGTGTGCAGACTGGCGCGGGTCGCGCACGGCCCGGTCGCCGGCGCCCGGGTCGGCTGACCTCTCGCCCGGCTGCCGCGTCGGCTGACCTCTCGCGTCCGGCGGCCCGTCGGTCGGCTGCGGCGCTCCGACCTGCGGTTTGTCGGTTGCCCGCGGCGGGTCAACCCTGTGGTCCATCGGTCGGCCGCGGGCGCGCGGCGAAGCTCTCGCGGACGTCCGCGTACCCTTGGGACAGGCGTCCAGGTGCCCGCCGGCACCGGGACGCCTTGATCATGAAGGGTGGAACGTGGCGAACATCGTCAATCTGGACCGGGTGTCCAAGGGGTACGGCGCCGCCGGCCGGCTGCTCACGGACGTCTCACTCGGTCTGGACGACGCCGACCGGATCGGCGTGGTCGGCCTCAACGGCGCCGGAAAGTCCACCCTGCTGCGGCTGCTCACCAAGCAGGAGGACCCCGACGACGGCCGGGTGACCCACCGCCGCGACCTGCGCGTGCTCTGGCTGCCGCAGCAGCTCACCCTCGCCCCCGACTCCACGGTGCGGGACGTCGTGCTCGGCACCGCCTGGCTCGACGAGGGCATGGGCGCCGAACACGAGTGGGCCGGCGACGCCGGAGTGCGCGCCATCCTCGACGGCCTCGGCATGCCACACCTCGGCCTCGACCAGCCGGTCGGCCCGATGTCCGGTGGCGAGCGTCGCCGGGTGGCGCTCGCCGCGCTGCTCGTCCGCGACTCCGACCTGCTGATTCTCGACGAGCCCACCAACCACCTCGACGTCGCAGGTGTCGACTGGCTGGCCCGGCACCTGGTCGGCCGCAAGGGCTCCCTCGTGGTGGTCACCCACGACCGGTGGTTCCTGGACGCGGTCTGCACGAACACCTGGGAGGTCGCCGACCAGACCGTCCGGGCGTACGAGGGTGGGTTCGCCGCCTGGATCCTCGCCCGCGCCGAGCGTGAACGCGTCGCCGCCGCCACCGAGGCCCGCCGGCAGAACCTGCTCCGCAAGGAGATCGCCTGGCTGCGCCGTGGCCCGCCCGCCCGCACCTCGAAGCCGCAGTTCCGCATCGACGCCGCGAACGCCCTGATCGCCGACGTGCCGCCGGCCCGCGACACCATGTCGTTGCAGCGCATGGCCACCTCCCGGCTCGGCAAGCAGGTGTACGACCTGGAGAACGTCGAGCTGCGCGCCGGCCCCAAGGAGATCCTGCGCGACGTCACGTGGCAGGTCGGCCCCGGCGACCGGATCGCCATCCTCGGCGCCAACGGCGCCGGCAAGACCACGCTGCTGCGGCTGCTCGCCGGCATCACCCGACCCGATGGTGGCCGCCTCAACACGGGCTCCACTGTCAAGCCCGCGTTCCTGTCCCAGGAGCTCGCCGAACTGCCCGGGCACCTGCGCGTCCTCGAGGCCGTCGAGGAGGTCGCCCGCCGGGTCCAGCTCGGCGACCGGGAGGTCTCCGCGGCCCAGCTCGCCGAGGTCTTCGGCTTCGACGACCGCCGCCTCTGGACGCCCGTCAGCGACCTGTCCGGCGGCGAGCGCCGCCGGTTGCAGATGCTGCGGCTGCTCGCCGGTGAGCCCAACGTGCTGCTCTTCGACGAGCCCACGAACGACCTGGACACCGACACGCTGGCCGCGCTGGAGGACCTGCTCGACTCGTGGCCCGGCACGATCGTCGTGGCCAGCCACGACCGCTACCTCATCGAGCGTGTCACCGAGACAGCGTTCGGGATGTTCGGCGACGGCCGGCTCGTGCACCTGCCCGGCGGCATCGACGAGTACCTTGCCCGGACTGCCGAGCGGGCGGGCGCGCCCCGGGCAGCTGCCACCTCGACCACAGCGTCCGCCGGCCCCTCCGCCGGAGGCATGTCCGCCGCCGAGGTACGCCAGGCGCGCAAGGAGCTGACCCGGCTGGAACGGCAGCTCGGCAAGCTCGACCAGCGCGAGACGACCCTGCTCGACCAGCTCGCCACCGACGCCACCGACTACGCCAAGGTCGCCGAACTGGACACCCAGCTCAAGGACCTGCGCGCCGAACGGGAGCGGATCGAGGAGACCTGGATGACCCTCGCCGAGGACCTGCCCGAGAGCTGACCGGGGTGGGAGACGCCGGCCCGGGGGCCGTGTGCGGCGTCACACCACCACATGCGGGACAATCGTCGGCGACACCTCACCCACGGCGTTGGAGATCAGACATGGCCCACACCCCCGTCAACCACCCCGCGCGGCCGATCTACCGGGCGATCGGCGGGCTGACCGGTCTGTACCTGGTGGTCTTCGGTGTGCTCGGCATCATCACGACCGCCGGCGACGAGCTCTTCGCGCAGGACGACACCCACGTGCTCGGTCAGGGCACGAACTTCGGGTTCTCGCTGCTCAGCGTCCTTCTGGGGATCGTCGTGCTGGTCGGCACCGTGCTCGGCCGCAACATCGACGTGGCGATCAACCAGTGGCTCGCGTACGCCCTCATGGCGATCGGCCTGGGCAGCCTGGCGTTCATCCGGACCGATGCCAACATCTTCAACTTCAGCGTCTTCACCGTGATCGTCATGCTGACGGTCTCGATGGTGCTGCTCATGGCCGGCATGTACGGCAAGGTCGGGTCGGAGGAGGAGGCGGAGGCGTTCCAGAAGGCTCGCCTCGTGCTCTGAGTTCCTTTGGTCGCTTCTCTTGGTTGCGGCCGTGGGTTTTCGCCGGAGCCCGACCTTGCTCGCTGTTGTGGTTTTCGCCGGAGCCCGAGCTGCTCCGGGCGGTCAGGCTTGATCCCTGCGCAGCTCGGGCTCCGGCGAGAACCTGACCTGGTCCTGCCTTTCGGCGGACCTTCCGCTTTGGCTGTTCAGCGGACAGCTTCTGTCGCGTCGGGTGACAATCCTCCTGAAACGGTCGATTCAGGGGGTTCGAGGCATGGCGCACTTTCCGGTGAACCATCCGGCACGGCCGCTCTACCGGGTCCTCGCCGGTCTGATCGGCCTCTACATCCTGGTCTTCGGCGTGTGGGGTGTCGCCGAGACGCTCGGTGACCCGCTTTTCGACAGGGGCAGCCACTGGGCGCTCGGCCTGCGCACCAACCTGGCCTTCTCGCTCGCCTCGGTGATCTTCGGAGTTGTCCTGATCATCGGGGCGTCCCGGCGCACCAACCTCGGCCACTACATGAACCTCACCGCCGGCGCGGTGTTCCTCGTGACGAGCATCCTCATGATGTCGGTGCTGCAGACCGAGGCGAACTTCCTCAACTTCTCGATGTCCACAGTGATCGTGTCGATGGTGTTCGGCCTGATCCTGCTGGGCACCGGCCTCTACGACAAGGTCGGGTCCGAGGAGCACGCCGAGACGGAACGCCAGAGGCGTAGCCACCCGGTGGCCGAGGTGCACCGCCGCTGACCTCTCGGGTCAGCAGCCCTCGCCGACCCGGTCAGCGACGCCGCGCGGTGATCAGGCCCGGCTTGGCCTCCAGGTGCGACAAGCCGTTCCAGGCCAGGTTGACCAGGTGCGCCGCCACCATCTCCTTGCGCGGCTTACGAACCTCCATCCACCAGCGGCCGGTCAACGCGACCATGCCCACAAGCGCCTGGGAGTACAACTCGGCCAACTTCGGGTCGTAGCCCCGGCTCTTGAACTCGGCACCCAGTATGTGCTCGACCTGGTGGGCCACGTCGTTCATCACGCTGCTGAAGTTGGCAGTGCCGGACATCAGCGGCGACTCGCGGACCAGCACCCGGAAACCGCTTGTCTCTTCCTCGATGTAGCCCAGCAGGGCCATCGCCGCCTGCTCCAGCAACTCACGCGGATGCCCTGCGGTGAGCGCCGTGGTGATCCGGTCCAGCAGGGCCCGGACCTCCCGGTCCACCACCACCGCGTAGAGCCCTTCCTTGCCGCCGAAGTGCTCGTACACGACAGGCTTCGAGACCTTGGCGCGGGCCGCCACCTCCTCGATGGAGGTGGCGTCGAATCCGCGTTCGGCGAACAGTTGACGGCCCGTCGCGATCAACTGCTCCCGCCGTTGGGCCGCCGACATGCGTACCCGGGAGGCGGGTTTGGGTTTGGGCGCGGGAGCCGCGCGCCGGCCCCCGGCATCGTCGCTTACCTCAGGCATGTCGCCACCTCGCTGGCGCTCGGTGACGCCCTGCCGTGGGATGGACCCTCCGTTGTGCCCGTTCACATCGTCGCCTCACTGGCGGGCGGCTTCGCCGCCCGCCGTGCCGTGCGACCGTACCCGGAGCGGGCCCGGCCCTGTCCGCCGAGCCGCCCGGTCCCCCCGCTTGGCTCGGTCACCCGGCCATCCTGCCAGGCGCCTCCCCGGAGTACCGCCCGCTTTACTGCGGTGGGACAGGCTTCACGAGCTTCGCCGCGATGCGTTCCGGCTTCGGCCAGCGGACCTGCGATGCCGCTCCGGTCTTCTCGAACAGCCAGATGACGCGTGCGGAGATGTCCACCTGACCGCGCAGGACGCCGTGCCGCGCGCTGGTGGGGTCGGCGTGGTGCAGGTTGTGCCAGCTCTCGCCGAACGACAGGATCGCCAGCGGCCAGAAGTTCGACGCCCGGTCGCCCTGACGCATGGCGAACGGACGCTCGCCGTAGACGTGGCAGACCGAGTTGATCGCCCAGGTGACGTGGTGCAGCAGGCCGATGCGGACCAGCCCGGCCCAGAAGAACGCGGTGAGCGCGCCCTGCCACGACCAGGTCACCAGGCCGCCGATCACTGCCGGGCCGAGCAGCGACACCATCACCAGCACCGGGAACAGCCGGTCCACCCGGCTGATGTCACGGTCGGCGATCAGGTCGGGCGCGAACCGCGCCCGGTTGGACAACTCCCGGCGGAACAACCAGCCGACGTGGGCGTGGAACAGGCCCCGGGTCAGTGCCCAGAAGCTGGTGCCGAAGCGCCACGGGGAGTGCGGGTCACCCTCCAGGTCGGAGAAGGCGTGGTGCCGCCGGTGGTCGGCCACCCACTGGATGATCTCGCCCTGCACCGCAAGGGAACCCGCTACCGCCAGGGAGACGCGCAGCCACCGCTTGGCCTTGAACGAGCCGTGCGTGAAGTAGCGGTGGAAGCCGACGGTGATGCCGAGTCCGCTGACCACGTAGAAGACCAGGCCGATGATCACGTCGGTCCAGCCCAGCCAGCCACCCCAGGCCAGCGGGACGGCGACCAGCAGGGCCACGAAGGGGATCACCACGAAGGCATAGAGGGCGGCCAGGATTCCGGGGGACTGGCTGCCGTCGGTGAGCGGTTTCGGGCCGGGACCGGCAGTGTTCGGTTCAAGCAGAGCGGTCGACATTGCACCTCGCAGAGGGGGACGAAAAGATCACTAAGCTACGCCTACGTCACCGTAACTTACGGCACCGTAGATCGCACGAGGAAGTTTCGGAAAGCCAGGTCAGAGGTGTCGCCGCCGGGGCATCGCGCCGCCGCGCGGGGTTGGGCTCAGGGCCGTTGGAGGCGGGCCGGGGACTGCGGGTGCGGCACCGACGCCCGATCGGCGATGGCGCTGGGCGACAGGGACGCTAAGGTGTAGCGGCGGGATGCGATGCGCTCGCGTCGATGATCGGCCGTGGTGTAATTGGCAACACCCGGGTCTTTGGTACCCGTATTTCAGGTTCGAACCCTGGCGGCCGAGCTGCCCAGTTTGGCCCGTTCTGAGGTCGGCTGGGGGTAAGAGGGAACATGGCCGGACCCCGCGGTTAGCATGACCGCGAGAGTGTCCGCCGTCCCGACGGGAGCCACGTCGTGCCCCAGCCCCACCTTCGAACCGTCGTCGTGCTCGCCGCCGGTGAGGGCAAGCGGATGAAGTCGACACTGCCAAAGGTGCTGCACCCCCTGCTCGGTCGTACGCTGCTCGGCCACGTTCTGAGCGCGGCCGCGCCGCTGGCCGCCGACCGCACGGTCGTCGTGGTCGGGCACGGCGCCGACCAGGTCCGCGCCCACCTCACCGATGTCGCCCCGGACGCCACGCCCGTGCTCCAGGCCGAGCAACTCGGCACCGGGCACGCCGTCCGCATCGCCCTGGAGGCCGTACCGGACGGGGCCGGCACCGTCGTGGTGATCAACGGGGACGTGCCGCTGCTGCGCCCGGAGACCGTCGGCGCGCTTGTCACCGCGCACGAGCAGGCCAGCGCCGCGGCCACAGTGCTGGCCGCCGAGGTCCCGGACCCGACAGGGCTCGGCCGGATCGTCCGGGACGCCGACGGGCGCCTGGAGCAGATCGTCGAGGAGCGCGACGCCGACGCCACGCAGCGCGCCATCCGGGAGATCAACGCCGGCATCTACGCGTTCGACGCGATGCGGCTGCGCGACGCGCTGGGCAAGCTCTCCACCGACAACGACCAGGGCGAGGAATACCTGACCGACGTGTTCGGGCTGCTCCGCTCGTCCGGCGAGCCGGTCGCCGTGCACGTCGCAGACGACCACGTGGAGACGTTGGGCTGCAACGACCGGGTGGAGCTGGCGACGCTGCGCCGCCTGCTGCGCGACAGGGTCAACGAGGCATGGATGCGCACCGGCGTCAGCCTGCTCGACCCCGCTACCACCTGGATCGACGTGACAGTGGCGCTGGACCGCGACGCGGTCGTCGACCAGAACACGCAGCTGCGCGGCAGCACAGTGGTCGGCGCGGGCGCGCTCATCGGGCCGGACGTCACGCTCGTCGACACGATCGTTGGCCCGGCCGCCTCGGTGGTGCGCAGCCACGCGGTGGGCGCCGAGGTGGGCGCGGGCGCCAGCGTGGGCCCGTACGCCTACCTGCGGCCGGCTGCTCGACTCGCCGACAAGGCGAAGGTCGGCACGTTCGTCGAGGTGAAGAACTCGGAGATCGGTGCCGGCTCCAAGGTGCCGCACCTGACGTACGTGGGTGACGCGACGATCGGCGAGCAGAGCAACATCGGGGCGGCGTCGGTCTTCGTCAACTACGACGGGGTCAACAAGCACCGCACGGTGATCGGCAGCCACGCACGGACCGGCGCGGACAACATGTTCGTGGCGCCGGTCGAGGTGGGCGACGGCGCGTACACGGCGGCGGGCTCGGTCATCGTGGATGACGTGCCGGCCGGTGCCATGGGTGTCGCCCGTGCCCGCCAGCGCAACATCGAAGGCTGGGTGGTGAAGCGGCGGGCCGGCACTGCTGCGGCCCAGGCGGCTGAGCGGGCGGGTGCGGTGCAGGGTGCGCCCAATGGTGCCGGTGCCGCAAGTGACAGTGAGGCAATGCACGGGCCGGGCGAGACGGTGGGCGGGCCGTCCGGCGCGGGAGATACTGCAACCGAATAGTCTCCGACCCACCATCACCGGGCCGGGTATCGCCGACAAACGGGAGCAGACGGGCCCATGGGCAGCATCGTCGCCGAAAACCGCAAAAGCCTGATGCTCTTTTCCGGACGAGGGTTTCCGGAGTTGGCCAAGGAGATCGGCGAGGTGCTCGGCGTGGCGCCGACGCCCTCCGACGCGTACGAGTTCGCCAACGGCGAGATCTTCGTACGGTTCAAGGACTCGGTACGTGGTTCGGACGCCTTCGTGGTGCAGTCCGTGACGCACGGGGTGAACACCTGGGTCATGGAGACCCTGATCATGGTGGACGCGCTGAAGCGGGGTTCCGCCAAGCGGATCACCGTCGTGCTGCCGTTCTATCCGTACGCGCGGCAGGACAAGAAGCACCGGGGTCGCGAGCCGATCTCGGCGCGGCTGGTCGCGGACCTGCTGAAGACCGCGGGCGCGAACCGGATCCTCACCGTCGACCTGCACACCGCGCAGATCCAGGGCTTCTTCGACGGCCCGGTGGACCACCTCTTCGCGATGGACATCCTCGCCGAGTACGTGGAGCACAAGTACGCGGGCCGGCCGATGACGGTGGTGGCACCGGACTCGGGCCGGGTACGGGTGGCCGAGCGGTGGACCGACCGGCTGGGCGGGTGCCCGCTGGCGTTCATCCACAAGACCCGCGACCCGATGAAGCCGAACCAGGTCGTGGCGAACCGGGTTGTCGGTGAGGTGGAGGGCCGGGTCTGCCTGATCGTCGACGACATGATCGACACCGGCGGCACGATCACGAAGGCCGCTGACATCCTCAAGGAGTCGGGCGCGGCGGAGATCGTGGTGGCGTCCACCCACGCGCTGCTGTCGGACCCGGCCACCGAGCGGCTGAAGAACAGCTCGATCAGCGAGATCGTGGTCACCAACACGCTGCCGCTGCCGCCGGAGAAGCAACTGGACAAGCTGACGGTGCTGTCGATCGCGCCGCTGCTGGCGCGGGCGATCCGGGAGGTCTTCGACGACGGTTCGGTGACCACCCTCTTCGGCGGGCTGAGCTGATCGTTTCCTGACCCGGGCGAGCCCTGTTTCGCCGTTTGACGCGCCGGCGGGTCCGAAGCTGGCAAGCTGATGCGAAACAGGGCTGGCACGCTGGCGGGAGAGCCGTCGGTGGGCCGGCTCGCGGCGGTGACCGGGGACTGCCGTGAGCCGCGGAATCACCTCGGGTAGACTGGTGCGGTTGCCACGGCGAGGGTGCCCGGCGGGCCGCTGAAAGAGCGCCGCACGGAGGCACCGTCATCGACGCGGTGCTCCGGGCAGTCGTTCATGACGCATGAGCCCCAGCGAGCCCCTCGCCCCAGCACCGCCAGACGACAAGCCGCCGCAGCGAAAGTATCAGGAGTTTCCCCGTGTCCGAGGTAAAGATCAGCGCCGAGCCCCGCACCGAGTTCGGCAAGGGTGGTGCCCGCCGTACCCGCCGGGCCGGCAAGGTGCCAGCCGTGCTGTACGGCCACGGCGAGAAGCCCAAGCACATCGCGCTGCCGTCGCGGGAGTTCGCCGCGGCCATCCGTAAGGGTGGCGCCAACCAGCTCTTCGCGATCGACATCACCGACGGCACCCAGGTGCTGGCGCTGCCGAAGGCGATCCAGCGTGACCCGATCCGGGACAGCTTCGAGCACGTGGACCTCATCCTGGTCCGTCGGGGCGAGAAGGTCACCGTGGAGGTCCCGATCCAGCTGACCGGCGAGGCCGCCCGGGACACCCTGATCGTGCACGACCACGACACCCTCTCGGTGACCGCCGACGCCACCAAGGTGCCGGACCACCTCGAGGCTTCGATCGAGGGCCTGGAGGCGGGTTCCCAGGTGACCGCCGGCGACGTCGAGCTGCCGAGCGGTGTCGAGCTGGCTGTCGACCCGTCGCTGCCGGTCGCCGCGGTGACCGCCGCACCGACCGCCGAGCAGCTCGAGGCGACGCTGCCCGACGTCGAGGAGGCCACCGAGGAGGCTGACGCCGAGGTCGGCGAGGTCACCGAGGGCTCCGAGGGCGCGGACGCCGCTCCGGCCGCCGAGGGCGCGGAGAACACCGAGGCGCGCACCGAGGCCTGATCGGTTCGTACGATGCGGCAGGCGTCCCCGAGGATTCGGGGGCGCCTGCTGGCGTGTCGGGGTCGGTCGGGCGGAACTGCGAAGGGATCAGGTCGTGACGGACGAGGCGGGGCCGTGGCTTGTGGTCGGCCTGGGCAACCCCGGTCGGGAGTACGCCGGGAACCGGCACAACGTCGGGTTCATGGTGGCCGACCTGCTGGCCGGGCGGGTGGGAGCGCGGTTCGGCCGCCACAAGCGGGCTGTGGCTGAGGTCGCCGAGGGGCGGCTGGGGTTCGGCGGGCCGAAGCTGGTGCTTGCCAAGCCGCTGACGTACATGAACCTTTCGGGTGGGCCGGTCGCGGCGTTGTCGCAGTTCTACAAGGTGCCTCCGGCGCAGGTGATCGCGGTGCACGACGAGCTGGACATCGGTTTCGGCCAGGTGCGGATCAAGTGCGGCGGCGGCGAGGGCGGGCACAACGGCCTGCGGTCGATGTCGAAGTCGTTGGGCACGAAGGACTACGTCCGGGTGCGGTTCGGTGTCGGCCGCCCGCCGGGTCGGCAGGATCCTGCGGATTATGTGCTGTCGGATTTCGGCGCGGCGGAGCGCAAGGAGTTGGATTTCCTGGTGGACAGGGCCGCCGACGTGGTGGAGTCAGTGATCCACAAGGGCGTGGAGCCCACCCAGAACCTCTACCACGGCGGTTGAGCCGGGCGGGCCGTACCTGATCGGAAATGGTGGGCCGGTAGTCTGCGCCTTCGGGGTGCCGCGACAAGCGCAGCGGGTCGTGGCCAATCGGTCCGTGCGGTGCGGGACGCGGGCGAGGCGACGGGAGCGTCAGATGGGCAGTCCTCCGATGATCGACGGCGCGTTCGCCAGGTGGTTGGCTTCCCGGGCGGGCCAGGCGCTGCTCGCCCTGCGTGAGGAGTTGGGTTTCGCGGACGCGGGCGCCCTGAAGTCGGCCGGTGACAAGGTGTCGCACGACCTGATCCGCACGGAGTTGGCGAAGTGGCGGCCTGGGGACGCGGTGCTGTCCGAGGAGGACGAGGGCTCGCGGCTGGCCTGGGCGGCCGAGGTGAACGCCGAAGCGGTGTCCCGGCTGGCCGCCGACCGGGTGTGGATCATCGACCCGTTGGACGGCACCCGGGAGTTCTCCGAGGAGGGCCGCTCGGACTGGGCGGTGCACATCGCCCTCTGGGCGCGCAACGCGCCGAGCGGGCACGGGCTGGTCGCCGGGGCGGTGGGGCTGCCGGCGCAGCACCGGGTGCTGGGCACCGACTACCCGCCGGCGTACCCGCCGATGACTGTGGAGGCGGCGACGGCCGGCGAGCGGAAGATCCGCCTTGCGGCGAGCCGGAGCCGTCCGCCGGTGTTCCTCACCGACCTGGCCGAGGACGTGGGTGCGCACCTGGTGCCGATGGGTTCGGCCGGCGCGAAGATCGCCGCGGTGGTGACCGGCGAGGTGGACGCGTACATCCACGCCGGCGGGCAGTACGAGTGGGACTCGGCTGCTCCGGTCGCTGTGGCGACGGCCACCGGCCTGCACGCTTCCCGGATCGACGGTTCTGCGCTTCGATACAACGAGGCGGATCCGCGCCTTCCGGACCTGCTGGTCTGTCGCAAAGATCTCGCCAGTCGGTTGCTTGCAGCGTTGCAGAGGCATTCCGGGTAGCCTGAGCGGACTTCTTGACATGCCCGACCGGAAAGGTCTGGAAATCGGATGAGCAAGCGAATCGAGCCGCGGTCATGAGCGCCCCCGCCGCCTACCGGGTCTCCCACCTGGACGCCCTTGAGGCGGAGAGCATCTTCGTGATGCGCGAGGTGGTCGCCGAGATGGAACGCCCGGTGCTGCTCTTCTCCGGCGGCAAGGACTCGATCGTCATGCTGCGGCTGGCGCAGAAGGCGTTCGCCCCGGCCAACATCCCCTTTCCCGTGATGCACGTCGACACCGGGCACAACTTCCCCGAGGTCCTCGAATACCGCGACCAGCGGGTCGCCGAGCTGGGGTTGCAGCTCGTGGTGGCAAGCGTGCCGGAGGCGCTGGCCAGTGGGCTGGTCCGGGAGTCCGGCGACGGGATGCGCAACCGGATCCAGACGCCGGTGCTGTTGGAGGCGGTGGAGAAGCACCGCTTCGACGCGCTGTTCGGTGGCGCCCGCCGGGACGAGGAGAAGGCCCGGGCGAAGGAGCGGGTGTTCAGCTTCCGCGACGAGTTCGGCCAGTGGGACCCGAAGAACCAGCGGCCGGAGCTGTGGTCGCTGTACAACGGCCGGCACCACCCGGGTGAGTCGATCCGGGTCTTCCCGCTGTCCAACTGGACCGAGCTGGACGTCTGGCACTACATCGCCCGGGAACGGATTCCCCTGCCGTCGATCTACTACGCGCACGAGCGTGAGGTGATCGAGCGCGACGGCATGGTCTACGCCGTGAACGAGTTCTTCCGCCCCCGGGCGGGCGAGGAGCGGTTCAAGGCGCAGGTGCGCTACCGCACCGTCGGTGATGCCTCCTGCACCGCCGCCGTCAGGTCGGACGCGGACACCGTGGAGAAGGTCATCGAGGAGGTGGCGGCCACCCGGATCACCGAGCGTGGCGCGACCCGTGGTGACGACCGGGTCAGCGAGGCCGCCATGGAGGACCGCAAGCGGGAGGGGTACTTCTGATGACCACCGAGATCGTGGCCCCGGCCGCCGCCGAGACCACATCGGAGGCGCGGCCGATGGACCTGCTGCGGTTCGCCACCGCCGGCAGCGTGGACGACGGCAAGTCGACGCTGATCGGGCGGCTGCTCTACGACACCAAGTCGCTCTTCACCGACCAGCTCGCCGCCGTGGAGGCGGTAAGCGCTGCCCGTGGCGACGAGTACACCAACCTGGCGTTGCTCACCGACGGTCTGCGGGCCGAGCGGGAACAGGGCATCACCATCGACGTGGCGTACCGGTACTTCGCCACACCACGGCGCAAGTTCATCATCGCCGACACCCCCGGGCACATCCAGTACACCCGCAACATGGTCACCGGGGCCTCCACGGCCGACCTGGCGCTGATCCTGGTGGACGCCCGCAAGGGCCTTGTCGAGCAGTCCCGCCGGCACGCGTTCCTCTGCTCGCTGCTGCGGGTGCCGCACCTGGTGCTGTGTGTCAACAAGATGGACCTGGTGGACTGGTCGCAGGAGGTCTTCGAGCGGATCGCCGACGAGTTCACGGCGTTCGCCGCGAAGCTCGACGTACCGGACCTGACGGTGGTGCCGGTCTCCGCGCTGCGCGGCGACAACATCGTGTCCCGGTCGGAGAACATGCAGTGGTACGAGGGCCCGTCGCTGCTGCACCACCTGGAACGGGTGCACATCGCCAGCGACCGCAACCTTGTCGACGTGCGGTTCCCCGTGCAGTACGTGATCCGGCCGCAGTCCACC
Organism: Micromonospora sp. NRRL B-16802; assembly: GCF_001279555.1. NCBI lineage: Bacteria > Bacillati > Actinomycetota > Actinomycetes > Micromonosporales > Micromonosporaceae > Micromonospora > Micromonospora sp. NRRL B-16802. Next base: position 329,363 of record NZ_LGEB01000086.1, read on the forward strand.
ACTGTCACCGACTACCGCGGCTACGCCGGCCAGGTCGCCTCTGGTGTGCTCAAGCCCGGCGACGAGGTGATGGTGCTGCCGTCCGGCTTCACCAGCCGGATCGCGGCCGTGGAGACCGCCGACGGGCCCGTCGCGGAGGCGTTCCCGCCGATGTCGGTGACGGTACGCCTGGCCGACGAGATCGACATCTCCCGGGGCGACATGATCTGCCGGCCGAACAACGCGCCAGCGGTCGCCCAGGACATCGAGGCGATGGTCTGCTGGATGGACGAGACCCGTCCGTTGCGGGTCGGCGGCCGGTACGCGATCAAGCACACCACCCGTTCGGCGCGGGCGATCGTGCGTGGGCTGCACTACCGGCTGGACATCAACTCGCTGCACCGTGACGAGTCGGCCGACGAGCTGCGCCTCAACGAGATCGGTCGTGTACGGCTGCGCACCACGGTGCCGCTGCTGGCCGACGAGTACCGCCGCAACCGCACCACCGGAGGCTTCGTCATCATCGACGAGGCCACCAACCGCACGGTGGGCGCGGCAATGATCGTCGAAGCGGCCTAACACCCGCACCCGCCGCTCCCGCTCCGCGCCCGCCTCCCGCTGCCACTCCCGCCGCTGCCGCTCCCGCCCTTCGCGATCTTGCAGTTTTGGTCGCCGTTCTGCCCCCTTGTAGGGGAATTGTCGCGGCAGAAACTGCAAGATCGCCGGGGTGCGGGGTGCGGGGTGCTGCAGGTCGGGGGTTAGTCGAGGCGGGTTGCGCCGGGGGCGGGGAGGACCGTCAGAGTGTTGGGGGCGGTGAAGCCGCGCTCGGCGTAGGCCGTCCTGACGGCGGTCGCCACCGCTTCGGCGCGGTCCGCCTCGATGAGGGCCAGGACGCACCCGCCGAAGCCGCCGCCGGTCATCCGGGCGCCGAGCGCGCCTGCCGCCAGCGCCGCCTCGACGGCCGTGTCGATCTCCGGCACGGTGATCTCGAAGTCGTCGCGCATCGAGACGTGCGAGGCGGTGAGCAGCGGGCCGATGTCCCGGGCCCGGCCCGCGCGGAGCAGTGCGACAGTGTCGAGCACACGCTGGTCCTCGGTGACCACGTGCCGGACCCGCCGCCGGGTCACCTCGTCGTCGAGGCGGGCCAGCGCGGCGTCGAGCTGGTCGACGGTCACGTCGCGCAGCGCGGGAACACCGAGCGCCTTGGCCGCCGCCTCGCAGGACCGGCGGCGGTCGGCGTACTCGCCGTCGGCGTGCCGGTGCGGCGCCCGGCTGTCGATGACGAGCACAGCCAGCCCGGCGGCGTCCAGATCGAACGGGATGTGCTCGACGGACTCGTCGCGGCAGTCGAGGAAGAGCGCGTGCCCGGCCCGGCAGCGGATCACCGCGGACTGATCCATGATGCCTGTTGGCGCGCCGACGTAGACGTTCTCCGCGCGCTGCGCCAGCCGTGGCTGCCGTTCGGCAGGCAACTCCAACCCGCCGAGGTCGAGCAGGGCGGCGAGCACTGCTGCCTCCAGCGCCGCCGACGAGGAGAGCCCCGAGCCCAGCGGCACGTCGGAGGCGATCGCCAGCCGGGCACCGGGCACCGGATGGCCGGCGTCGCGCAACGCCCACACCACCCCCGCCACGTACGCGCCCCAGCCGGTCACCCGGCCCGGCTCGGCCACGTCGTCCGCGCCGAAGGTGATGGTCTCGCCGGAGAGCTCGGACCAGACCGTCCAACTTTCGTCGGCCTGCCGGTCGGCGGCTACGACGGTACGCAGCGGCAACGCGAAGGGCAGCACGAACCCGTCGTTGTAGTCGGTGTGCTCGCCGATCAGGTTCACCCGACCCGGTGCTGCCCAACGGCCGGCCGGCTCGACGCCGTACAGCTCGGTGAAGCCTGCGGCGGCCCGCTCGGCCACGTCACCGGTCATTGGTGCTGCTCCAGGATGTGCGCGCGGTAGAACGCCCAGGCGTCGCCGATCATGTCGTGCAGGGTCGGCTTCTGCGGCTCCCAGCCCAGTTCGTCGCGGGCCAGCGCGGAGGAGGCGACAAGCTCGGCGGGATCGCCCTCGCGGCGCGGCGCGACCTCGACCGGCACCGGGTGGCCGGTGACCTCGCGGACCACGTCGACGACCTGCCGGTTGGTGAAGCCGTTGCCGTTGCCCAGGTTGTAGACGCGGTGCTGGCCGGCGGTGGCGGCGTCAAGCGCCAGCAGGTGGGCACGGGCCAGGTCGGCGACGTGGATGTAGTCGCGGACGCAGGTGCCGTCCACGGTGGGGTAGTCGTCGCCGAAGAGCTGGAGCTTCTCCCGCCGGCCGGCGGCGACCTCCAACGCGATGGGGATGAGGTGCGTCTCCGGGTCGTGTCGCTCGCCCAGCGCGACATCGCCGGTGAGGTGGGCGCCCGCGACGTTGAAGTAGCGCAGCGAGACGGCGGCCAGCCCGTGCGCGATGGCCTCGGAGGTGAGTGCCATGTCGACGGCGAGCTTCGTGGCGCCGTACGTGTTCGTGGGCGCCTTGACCGCTGTCTCCGGAATGGGGAGTTCGGTGGGGTTGCCGTAGACGGCCGCGGTGGAGGAGAAGACCATCCGGGGCACCCCGGCGGCCCGGACCGCGTCGATCAGGGCGAGCGTGCCGACTGTGTTGTTCTGCCAGTACAGCTCAGGCTTGACCATCGACTCACCGGCGGCGATCAGGGCGGCGAAGTGCAGCACCCCGTCGAACCCGGCGTCGGGAGTGACGACCTGGGCGGCGTCGTGGATGGACGCCTCGACGTGGGTGGCGTCCGGAGCGAGTGCCTCGCGATGACCGGTGCGCAGGTCGTCCAGGACGACGACCTGGTGCCCGGCGTCGAGCAGCATCCGGGTCACGACGCTGCCGATGAAGCCGGCGCCCCCGGTGACGAGCAGTTTCACGTCGTTGCCTCCTGCCTGGCCCGCCGGGACGCGGTCCTTGATGATCACCCTACGGCTGCGCGTGGCACCTCGACCGGCCGCGCCGCCAACCCATTCCATCATAATCTCTCACGTCTAAACAGAGCCGAACATGCCGGCTCTCCCTGATGCCACGTGCGACGGGCCAACGGTGTCTACCATCTCTGTCATGCGGGATGTGGCCCGTGCCGGGCTCCGGCGACGCGCGCGGGGGCGACCCCGCCGCGACCCCGGCCCGCTCGCCAGGGCCGTCGCCCGGGTGCTGGTCCGCGCCGCGGACGGTGCCAGCCGCCTCGTCACCGACCTCCTCGGAGCCGGCCCGGCGGCCGGCCGGGAGCGCATCTCCGAAGCCGACCTGCGCGACCTGGTCGCGGCGAACACGGTGCTCGATCCGGACGAGCGACGGATCATCGACGAGGTCCTGGCGGCCGGTGCCAGCCTGGTGCGCGAGGTGATGATGCCCCGCACCGAGGTGGTCTTCCTGCCGGCCCGGCTGACCATCGCCGAGGCGGCCCGACTGGTCCGCGCCGAGACGCACACCCGCTACCCGGTCACCGACGGCACCCATGACGACGTGGTCGGTTTCGTGCACCTGCGCGACGTGCTGCTGCGCCCGGACACCGACCCCTGCGCCACCGTCGGTGAGCTGACCCGCGAGGTCAAGCGGCTGCCCGGCAGCAAACGGGTGCTGGCCGCGCTCACCGAGATGCGCCGGGAGCGTCACCACCTGGCGGTGGTGATCGACGAGTACGGCGGCACCGCCGGGATCGTCACGCTGGAGGACCTGATCGAGGAACTCGTCGGGGAGATCCACGACGAGTACGACACGGCGCCGGACCCGGTGCACGGCGGCCTTCCGGCGGTGGTGGACGGCAGGCTCAACCTCGCCGACTTCGCCGAGCGGACCGGGGTGGTTCTGCCCGACGGGCCGTACGAGACGGTCGGCGGGTACGTGATGGCAGCGCTGGGCCGACTGCCGGTGACCGGCGACGAGGTGACGGTGCCCGCCGGGCCGGCCGACGACGGCGGGCTCGATCCGGGCGACCCGCCCGGCGGCTGGCTGCTGCGCGTGCTGGCACTTGACGGGCGCCGGGTGGCCCGGCTCGCGGTCTCGGCGGTGCGCATGCCGGACCAGCGCCGCGACGCTGCCGCCTCGCGCGCGGTCGGCGGCGTCGATGAAGGGTCGGCCCGCGACGGTGGGACGGCGCCGCTTCGGGAGAGCTACGCCGCGCGGCAGGGCGGACCCGCAGCCGCGTCGACACGACGTTTCGGGGCGGGGGAGCCGGGCGAGGTCAACGCCCCGGCAGCGGCGGGCCGTGGCCGACCCGCCGGCCCGTCATGACGCACCCGGTCGCTTGCTGACAGAATTGTCGCCATGCCCGACGTCTCCGCCCGCCCGCGCGTCTTCTCCGGCATCCAGCCGACGGCCGACTCGTTCCACCTCGGCAACTACCTGGGGGCCGTGCGGCACTGGGTGGCGTTGCAGGAGACGCACGACGCGTTCTACTGCGTCGTGGACCTGCACGCCATCACCGCGGGCCACGATCCGGCGGTGCTGCGCCAGCGGACCAGGGTGGCGGCCGCCCAGCTCTTCGCCGTCGGTCTCGACCCGGACCGCAGCACCCTGTTCGTGCAGTCGCAGGTGCCCGAGCACCCGCAGCTGGCCTGGGTGCTGGGCTGCATCACCGGCTTCGGCGAGGCCAGCCGGATGACCCAGTTCAAGGACAAGTCGCAGAAGCAGGGCAACGAGCGGGCGAGCGTCGGCCTGTTCACCTACCCCGTCCTCCAGGCCGCCGACATCCTGCTCTACCAGGCCAACGCGGTGCCGGTCGGCGAGGACCAGCGGCAGCACCTGGAGCTGTCCCGGGATCTGGCTCAGCGGTTCAACTCGCTGTTCGGCGCGACGTTCACAGTCCCCGCGCCGCACATTGTCAAGGACACCGCGAAGATCACCGACCTGCAGGACCCGACAGCGAAGATGTCCAAGTCGTCGTCCTCGCCGGCAGGCATCATCGACCTCCTGGAAGACCCGGCCCGTTCGGCCAAGAAGATCCGCTCCGCGGTGACCGACACCGGCCGGGAGATCGTCTTCGACGCCGAGACCAAGCCCGGCGTGTCCAACCTGCTGACCATCCACTCAGCGCTCAGCGGTCGCAGCATCGACGAGCTGGTCGCCGCGTACGCCGGTCGTGGTTACGGGGATCTGAAGAAGGACCTGGCCGAGGTGGTGGCCGACTTCGTCCGCCCGATCCAGGAGCGCACCCGCACCTACCTCGACGACCCGGCGCAGCTGGACAAGCTGCTCGCCGCCGGCGCGGAGAAGGCCCGGTCGGTGGCAGGGGCGACGCTGCGGTCCGCGTACGAGCGGGTCGGGTTCTTCCCGCCGGTGCGCGGCGAATAGCGCCGCGGGACAGGTGGGCGGGTCGGTGGCGCAAGAGGCGGCGCGGAGCGTGGATCGCAGTGGCGGGGTGATGCCGTCGGGCGACACCATCCAGATCGGCATCGCGGTGGACATCCCCGAGCCCTGGGGGAGTCAGCTCACCCGGCGGCGGGTCGAGGCCGGTGACGCCCTCGCGGTGCCGGCCCACGTGACGCTGCTCGGCCCGACCGAGATCCCGACCGCCAGCCTCCCGGCTGTCGAACGGCACCTCGGCGACGTGGCCGCCGCGCACCCGCCGTTCGCGCTGCACCTGCGCGGCACCGGCACCTTCCGCCCGGTGACCCAGGTGGTGTTCGTGACGGTCGCCGCCGGGATCAGCGAGTGCGAGTTGCTTGCCGCGGCCATCGCCGCCGTGCCGGACGTGCACCGCGAGCTGCGCTTCCCCTACCACCCGCACGTCACGGTGGCGCAGGACGTGTCGCCGGAGGCACTGGACAAGGTGTACGAGGATCTGGCCGACTTCTCCGCGATGTTCCAGGTCGACGCGTTCACCCTCTTTTCACACAGCGGGGCGGCCCGGTGGCAACCCCGCCGGGACTTCCGCCTCGGCAACTGACCGTCGCCGACGCGCCGGCCGGCGAGCATTCGGAGCCGGTTGCCACAGCGGCGGTGGGAGATCGGCGAGGATGACCCGCGTGAACGTGTTCGGAGCCATCGAGGCGGGCATCGACCGCTGGGTGACCGCCGCGCGCCGCCGGTCGGGGCTCTTCGATCACGTGTGGCGTGCCGGAGCGCTCTACGCCGAGGTGCTGGCCGGGCGACTGGCCGCGGCGATCGCCTACTACGGGTTCTTCGCGGTCTTCGCCCTCGCCCTTGTCGCGTACTCCATCTTCGGCGCGATCCTTGAGGACAACGACGAGGTCAGCGAGGCGGCGGCCGATTTCCTGAAGGAGAACCTGCCGTTCCTGGACGCGCAGCAGATCGCCAACTCCAGCGGCACCGTCGGCGTGGTCGGCCTGATCATCCTGGTGTTCACCGGCATCGGTTGGGTGGAGTCGATCCGCTCCTCGCAGCGGCTGATGTACGCGCTCAACCAGCAGCCGGGCAACCTTGTGGTCCGGCGGCTGGTCGACCTCGGCGTGATGATCGGCGTCTTCGTGCTGCTCGGCGTGTCGGTGGCGGCGGTGGACGCGCTGGAGTCGCTGTTGCGCTTTCTGCTGCGCAGCACCGGCTCGGTCGGCCTCACCACGATCAGCGCGGCCCTCAGCGTGCTGTTCAACGCGGTGCTCGCCGTCGCGCTGCTTGTCGCGGTGCCCCGGCTGCGGATGAGCCGGTCCCGGCTGCGCCCGGTGGTGGTGCTTGTCGCGATCGGCATCACACTGCTCAACACCGTCGGCCGGTACTACGTGGTGCGCACCGAGCGGAACCCGGCGTACACGGTGGTGGCCGGCGCGGTCGGGTTGCTGCTCTACCTCTACCTGCTCAACCAGCTGGTGCTGTTCGGAGCGGCGCTCCTCGCCACCAGCCAGAAGGGACGGGTGATCGACCTGGCGGAGGGGCCGCCGCCGACGAACCTCGAAGAGGACACCGATCCGGGTACGCCGGGCGGTGGGGGTTGACGACGTGGAAGGTACGCAGGTGCTGATCTCGGTCGACCAGGATTCCCCGGTGCCACCGTACGAGCAGGTGCGCGGGCAACTCGCCGAGCTGATCGGCGACGGCCGGTTGCCGGTGGGCAGCCGACTGCCCACCGTCCGGCAGCTCGCCGCCGACCTGCGGCTGGCCGCGAACACGGTGGCCCGGGCGTACCGGGAGCTGGAAGCGGCGGGGCTGTTGGAGACCCGAGGGCGCAACGGTACGTTCGTCGCCCCCGGCCGGGACGACGCCCTGGACCGGCTGCAGCAGGCCGCCGCCGGGTACGCGGCCGAGGCACGGCGGCTGGGCGTCCCGCCGGACCGTGCCCTCGCCCTGGTCCGCGCCGCCCTCGACGCCATCCGCCACGACTGAGCGGGACGGGATCGCCCTTCGTTCCACCTCGCTCCACCTCGCCGCAACTGCGCCGATGCATCGAGCAGGTCCCGACGAGGCCGTCGGCGTGGCGGGTGATGATTGTGACGTCGTGGTCTCTTCCGGCCTGGTGTCGGTGGCCTGCTGGAACAGCGCGGCGGCGTCGCTGGCGCCCTGAAACGCCTGATGACTCTCAGGCATATTGATACCTCAGAGTCATCACGCTTATGGCCGACCGCCCCCCGCGGAGGGCGCGCCGGCGTGGCCATCGGTGCCGCCGGCGAACCACGTCGGTCCAGGTCGGCCACCCCGGCTACGTCGGCCATGTCGGCCACCCCGGCTACGTCGGCTACGTCTGCCACGTGGGCCCACGTCGGCCCACGTCGGCCCACCTCGGCCCACGTCCGACGTACGTTAAGGCGAATGACGCCCACCTTCCCGGCGGGAGCGGCAATGATGAGCCGGTGGGCGCACTCATGACACTTGACCTGCCGTCCGACTCGCCGATGCTCGGCCTGCCGTGGATCATCACCTTCGGTCCGCTCGGCGACCTCGACGAGTGGGAGCCGGTGGTCTGCGGGCCGTACGAGCGGCCGCACGCGCTGGCGCTGGCCGAGGCGGTGGTGGCCGACGAGCAGTTGATGGCCGTGGTGGAGCCGCTGCTGCCGGCGCTGTCGCCCGACGAGATCCGCAGTGAGATCGCCGCCGCCCAGGTCGCCGCCGAGGACGAGGCCCGGCAGGCCGAGGGAGCCGATCTGTACGGCGACTTCGAGGACGTGGTCGACGAGGAGTTGGACGCCGAGGCCGACGAGGCGGGCCACGGAGAGCCCACCGAACCGCCGGACGAGGCCGAGGTCCGCGCCGGCTTCACCCGGATCGCGGCGCTGCTCACCGCCAAGTGACAGTAAGGGTTCAGCGGGTCGGTTCGGAGTGCAGTACGCAGAACTCGTTGCCCTCCGGGTCGGCGAGCACTGTGAAACCCTCGGACCCGGTCTGCCCGACGTCCACGGGTCGCGCCCCGAGGCCCACCAACCGCCGTACCTCGGTCTGCGGGTCGGCGTCCGCGACAAGGTCGAGGTGCAGCCGGTTCTTGCCCCGCTTGGCGGTGCCCGAGCCCTGCAACCAGACGGTGGGCGCGGCCCCGGACAGCTGTCCCGACGGCCAGAGCTTCGCGCTGCCGTCGTCGCCCTGCAAGACCTCGTAGCCGAGCGCTGCCGACCAGAACGCGACCATCACGTCCAGGTCCTCGACGTCGATCGTGCACTGGGCGATCCGTACCACCATGAGGTCACCTCCGTCGCGACGGACACCGGCGCCACGCGGACGAATCCGCGTGGCGCCGGTGCACCTCACCCCCCACCACAAGGGGCCGGTACCCCAGTCGCCCGCCGGCGCGGGGCACGGCGGACGACCAGGTCCAGATCGGTTACCCGCTCAGCGCCGTTCCAACCAGGCGGTTGCGTCGACGGGCAGCAGTTGGCCGGAGCCCTGCCCGGTGAGCGGCTCGCTGGCGAGGATCGGCTCGCCGTACCCGTCGATGAGGACTGGTGCGCCGCTGAGGTTCACCACGCAGGTCAGCACTGTCGAGCCGGCGGTGCGGGAGAAGGCCAGCACACCTGGCTCACCTTCCAGCCAGGCGACCCCGCCGGCGTCCACGGCCAGCGCCGGGTGTTCGTGGCGGATCCGCAGGGCGGCCCGGTACAGCTCCAGCGTCGAGCCGGGCACGCCGGTCTGCGCGGCGACAGACAGGGCACGCCAGGTCGCCGGGGCGGGCAGCCAGCTCACCTCGCTGCCGGCTGGCCCGAAGCCGTACGGCGGCAGGTCGCCGCTCCACGGGATGGGCACCCGGCAGCCGTCGCGGCTCTCGCCGGTACGCAGGAATGCCGGGTCCTGCCGTAGCTCGTCGGGGAGGTCGAGGACCTCGGGCAGGCCCAGTTCCTCGCCCTGGTAGAGGTAGGCGGAGCCGGGCAGGGCGAGCATCAGCAGGCTGGCGGCGCGTGCCCGACGCAGCCCTTCGGCGCCGTCGCCGTAGCGGGTGACATGCCGCTGCTTGTCGTGGTTGGACAGCACCCAGGTGGTGGGCGCACCGACCACCTGCGACTCGGCAAGTGCGGTGTCGATCACCTTGCGGAACGAGTCGGCCGACCAGGTGGCGTCGAGGAAGTCGAAGCTGAACGCCTGGTGCAGCTCGTCCGGGCCGATGTAGCGGGCCAGCCGCTCGGGGGTCTCGGCCCACGCTTCGGCGACCGCCATCCGACCGCCCGGGTAGCTGTCCAGGACGGGCCGCCACGTGCGGTAGATCTCGTGGACCTCGTCCTGGTCGAAGTACGGCAGTCGGCCCTTGCCGAGCAGTTCGACCTGGCGCTGGCCTGTCGTCATCGTGCTGAAGCCGACGTCGGGCAGCCCTTCGGCCTTGATCATCCCGTGTGCCACGTCGATCCGGAAGCCGTCCACACCTCGGTCCAGCCAGAACCGCAGCACGTCGAGGAACTCGGCGCGGACCTCCGGGTGCCGCCAGTTCAGGTCCGGCTGGGTCGGGTCGAAGAGGTGCAGGTACCACTGGCCGTCCGCGACCCGGGTCCAGGCGGGGCCGCCGAAGATGCTCTCCCAGTCGTTCGGCGGCAACTCGCCGTGCGCGCCCTGACCGTCGGCGAAGAGGTAGCGCGCCCGCTCGGGCGAGCCGGGGCCCGCGGCGAGGGCGGCGGTGAACCACTGGTGCGCGCTGGAGGTGTGGTTGGGCACCAGGTCGACGATGATGCGCAGGTCGAGGGCGTGCGCGTCGGTGATCATCGCGTCGAAGTCGGCGAGCGTGCCGAACATCGGGTCGACGTCCCGGTAGTCGGCGACGTCGTACCCGCCGTCGACCATGGGGGAGGTGTAGAAGGGGGTCAACCAGAGCGCGTCCACGCCCAGGTCGCGCAGGTATGGCAGGCGCTGCCGGATGCCCTGGAGGTCCCCGACGCCGTCGCCGTTGCTGTCGGCGAAGCTGCGCACGTAGACCTGGTAGACGACAGCGGAGCGCCACCAGTCGTCGTCGGCGTGGGGCAGGGGGGCAGTCCTGATCATTCGAGCAATATGCCGGTCCCCTGCTGCAAGAGTCAAGCAGATCTTGCGTAAGAGAGTTGCGCGCCAGCCGGCGCGACAGCTGTCGAGCCGCGCACCACGAGTTCCGGGCGGAACAGGTATTCCGAGTGCGGGGCACCATGCCCGTTGATCTCGTCCACCAGGGCCCGGACCGCTGCCACCGCCATCGCGGCGACCGGCTGGCGCATCGTGGTCAACGGCGGGTCGGTGAAGGCCATCAGCGGCGAGTCGTCGTAGCCGACCACCGAGAGATCGCCGGGAACGGTCATGCCGCGCTGCCGCGCCGCCCGGACCGCGCCGAGCGCCATCAGGTCGGAACCGCAGACCACGCCTGTGACGCCCCGATCCAGCAGGCGACTGGCAGCCGCCTCGCCACCCTCCACACCGAACAGTGACAACTCGGCAAAGGATCCCAGGTCGGCCTCGGCGACGCCGGCCAGCCGGGTCATCGCCGCTCGCCAGCCAGCCACCTTGCGCTGCACCGGCACGAACCGGTCCGGGCCGGTGATCAGGCCGATCCGCCGGTGCCCGAGCGCCACGAGGTGGGCCACGGCCAGTTCGGCGGCTTCCCGGTCGTCGCAGGAGACGAATGGTGCGCCGATGCCGGGGACGTACCCATTGATCATCACGACGGGTAGCGGTCGGGCGAGCAGCGCCCGGTAGCGGTCATGGTTGGCGGCGGTGTCGGCGTGCAGGCCGGAGACGAAGACGATCCCGGAGACCTGCCTGTCCAGCAGCATCTCCACGTACTCGTCCTCGGTGACGCCGCCGGCGGTCTGCGTGCAGAGCACCGGTGTGAACCCGCTCTGCGCCAGGGTGGACTCGATGACCTGCGCAAACGCGGGGAAGATAGGGTTGTCCAGCTCCGGCACGACCAGGCCGACCAGCCCGGCGCTGCGCTTGCGCAGGCGGGCCGGGCGCTCGTAGCCGAGCACGTCCAGGGCGGTGAGAACGGCCTGCCGGGTCTCCGGAGCCACGCCGGGGCGGTCGTTGAGCACCCGCGACACCGTGGCCTCGCTGACTTCAGCCTGCTGGGCGATGTCGGACAGTCGAGCGCGCATGGCGGCACTTTAGCCCACCGGCAAGTTCTTGCGTGGGCCTCTGCAAGAGCTTCCATAATCTGCAACCTCTTGCTAACGTCCCGGCAACGTGAGAGCAGTGGCGCAGCATCGCTGTGCCGGTTGGCAAGAACTTCCAGAGTTCCCACTGGCGGAGCCGCCCTTCCCCCGGCGGACCCGCCATGACGACAGGAGTACCGATGCGCATCCGTACCGCGGGTGTGGTCGCCCTCTTCGCCCTGGCGCTCGCCGCCTCCGGGTGTGGCGGCGACAGCGACGAACCGGCCGCCAACGAATCCCCCAAGGCCGCCGGCGGCAAGCTGGTGATCTGGGCGGACGACAAGCGGACCGCCGCCCCTCAAGCCGTTCGCCGATGAGTTCGGCAAGGAGAACGGCGTGACCGTCGAGGTCCAGGCCGTCAGCAAGGACCTGCAGACCAACTTCGTCACCGCCTCCCAGCAGGGCAGCGGCCCGGACGTCGTGGTCGGCGCGCACGACTGGATCGGCAACCTGGTCCAGAACGGCGCCATCGACCCGGTGCAGCTCCCGGCCGAGCAGAAGAGCGGCTTCAACGAGACCGCGGTCAAGGCGGTCACCTTCAACGGCCAGCTCTACGGCGTGCCGTACGCCACCGAGAACGTGGCGCTGATCCGCAACACCGAGCTGGCCCCCGACGCGCCGAAGACCATTGAGGACCTGGTCGCCGCCGGCAAGAAGCTCAAGGCCGACAAGAAGGCCAGTGAGATCCTGTGCCTCCAGTCCGGCCAGAACGGCGACTCGTACCACATCTACCCGCTCTACACCTCGGGCGGCGGCTACCTGTTCGGCACGTCGGCCAACGGCGACTACGACCCGAAGGACCTGGGCGTGGGCAAGCCCGAGTCGATCGCGGCCTTCCAGAAGATCGCCAAGCTCGGCGAGAAGGGCGACGGGGCGCTGAAGCGCTCCATCACCCCGGAGAACGCGATCTCCACGTTCACCAGCAAGAAGTGCGCCTACCTGGTGTCCGGCCCGTGGGCCGTCGCCGACGCCAAGAAGGCGAACATCTCCTACGACATCTCCCCGGTCCCCGGCTTCGCCGGCGGCAAGGAAGCCCAGCCGTTCGTGGGCGTGCAGGCGTTCTACGTCGCCAGCAAGGGCAAGAACAAGGCGCTGGCCCAGGAGTTCGTCACCAACTACGTGACCAAGCCCGAGCTGGCCGTCGCGCTGTACAAGGCCGAGCCGCGCCCGCCGGCGCTGACCGCCGCTTTCGACCAGGTGAAGGGCGAGGACCCGGACCTGGCGAAGTTCTCCGAGGCCGGCAAGAACGGCCACGTGCTCCCGGCGATCCCGGCCATGGCCGCGATCTGGGACCCGTTCGGTAAGGCGGAGGCCGCCATCATCGGCGGTGCCGACCCGGCCACGACGATCACCGCCGCCGGCAAGACGATCCAGGGTCAGATCAAGTAATGAGCGCGCCGCTGTCCGGCCCGGGGTCCACGAGGACCCCGGGCCGGGAGCCCGTTCGCCCTGGGCTGTCCCGTACCGCGCGGCATCACGCGCCGATCACCGCGACCGGCCTCGTCGGCAAGGTGATCCTGCTCGGCCTGGTGGCCGGGATCGCGATCTGGGCGGCGTTCCCGCTCATCGAGGCCGAACCTGGATCGGGCTGGGCATCCTGGCGGCCACCACCGCCGGCCTGTACTACCTCTACCTGAGCCGCCGGCACATCCCTGCGAAGTATCTGGTGCCCGGCACGCTGTTCCTTATCGCCTTCCAGGTCGTCCCGGTGCTCTACACGGCGAGCACCGCGTTCACGAACTTCGGCGACGGCCATCGCGGCAGCAAGGACGACGCGATCGTCGCGATCCAGACCGCCTCGGTGAAGCAGGTCCCCGGCTCGACCGAGTACGCCCTCACCGTCGCCACCGACGGTGACCCGGCGACCGGCGCCCTTGTCTTCCTGCTCACCGACCCGAAGACCAAGGAGGTCTTCGCGGGAGACGCGGACGGGTTGCGCAAGCTCGACGCCGCCGACGTCACGGTCAGCAGCCTCAGCGGCAAGATCACCGCCGCGGACGGCTACACAGTGCTGAACATTGGGCAGGCCAGCGGGCGCAGCGACGCCGTCACCGCGCTCATCGTGCCCACCGACGACGGTGCGATCCGCTCCAACGGCCTCACCCGCGCTTACGAGGGCAAGGCCGCCCGGGCGTACGACGAGGCGTGCGACTGCGTCAGAGACAGCGAAACCGGCAGGACCTGGACCGCCGACGAGGAGTCCGGCTCCTTCGTCGCCGCCGACGGCGAGCGGCTCGCCCAGGGCTGGAAGGTCGACGTCGGGCTGAAGAACTTCAGCACAGTGCTCACCGACCCGAACATCTCCGGGCCGTTCTTCGGCACGCTGGCCTGGAACTTCGCCTTCGCGATCGCCTCCACGGGCCTCACGTTCCTGCTCGGCATGGCCATCGCGCTGGCGCTGCACTCGCCCCGGATGAAGGGCACCAACTTCTACCGGGTGCTGCTGATCCTGCCGTACGCGATGCCGTCGTTCGCGATGCTGCTGATCTGGCGGGACATGTTCAACACCGACTTCGGTCTGCTCAACAACCTGTTCGGACTGAACGTGGACTGGTTCGGCGGCACCTGGTCGGCCCGGATCGCTGTGGTGCTGGTGCAGCTCTGGCTCGGCTACCCGTACATGTTCCTTGTCGCCACCGGCGCGTTGCAGGCCATCCCGCGGGAGCTGACCGAGGCGACCTCGGTCGACGGCGCGTCGCCCTGGCAGTCGTTCCGGGCGGTCACCCTGCCGCTGCTGCTGGTGGCGCTCTCGCCGCTGCTCATCGCGTCGTTCGCGTTCAACTTCAACAACGTCAACGCGATCCTGTTCACCACCGAGGGCGGACCGTTCGCGCCGGACAACCCGACGAACGGCGCCACCGACCTGCTGATCACGTACACCTACCGGCTGGCGTTCGGCGCCCAGGGTGCCGAGTTCGGGCTGGCCGCCACTGTCTCGATCTTCATCTTCGCGATCGTGGCGACGGTGTCGGCGATCAGCTTCCGGCGGACCCGCAAACAGGAGGAGGTGTACTCGTGACAAGCACTGTGGACACTCCCACGGCCAACCGTGACCAGGCCGGTCGCAAGCCGGTCCGCCGGACGCGCAAGCGCTGGTTCGCCCAGGTGGGCTGGCGGCACCTGGTCGGCGTGCTGGCGGTGGCGTTCAGCCTCTTCCCGATCCTGTTCGTGATCTCGGCGGCGTTCAACCCACTCGGCACGCTCTCCTCCACCGAGCTGCTGCCCACCGGGGCGTCGCTGGAGAACTTCGTCAACCTGTTCGACCGGACCGCGTTCGGCCACTGGTTCCTCAACTCGCTGCTGCTGGCGGGCGTGGCCAGCTTCGCGTCGATCTTCCTGTCGTCGCTCGCCGCGTACGCGTTCTCCCGGATGCGTTTCTCCGGACGCCGGGTCGGCCTGCTCGCGCTGCTGCTGATCCAGATGTTCCCGCAGTTCCTGGCGATCGTGGCGATCTTCCTGATCTTCACCACGCTCACCGACCTCTACCCGTCGATCGGCTTCAACACCCCGTGGGGCCTGTTCCTGCTCTACATGGGTGGCGCGCTGGGCGCGAACACCTGGCTGATGAAGGGCTTCTTCGACACCCTGCCGAAGGAGCTGGACGAGTCGGCGACCATGGACGGCGCGTCGCACGTGCAGATCTTCTTCCGGATCATGCTGCCGCTGGTAGCCCCGATCCTGGCGGTGACCGGCCTGCTCGCGTTCATCGGGTCGATCAACGAGTTCATCATCGCCAACGTGTTCCTCACCGAACCCGAGTCGAAGACCCTCGCGGTCGGCATGTACGGCCTGGTGGCCGGCGAGCGCAACAACAACTTCGGGATGTTCGCGGCGGGCACGTTGCTCACCGCGATCCCCACGGTGCTGGTGTTCCAACTCCTCCAGCGCTACATCGTCTCCGGGCTCACCTCCGGGGCGGTAAAGGGCTGAGCCTCCTCGGCTCACGCTGCGGCAAGGGCGTCGTGTCGACGTACACCGGAGCGGTTCGGAGGGCGGGCCGCCGCGGTCGGGTGAACCGGCCGCGGCGGGTGACCGCCCCCCTTCCTGTCCGTACGACGCGAAAGGCAGCACCATGCCCCTCCAGGCGCACCACGACGGCTCCGCCACCTACGTCCCCGAGCAGGAGCCCGCGCTCGGGCAGACCGTTCCGGTCTTCGTCCGGGTACCGGCCGGCACCGGCGTCCGCCAGGTGCACGTGCGCACCACGGGCGACGGCGAGCCGCGCTTCTCCGAGGCCGAGATCGACCGCACCGAGGACGGTGACGTGTGGTGGCGGGCCGACGTCGAGGTCCGCAACCCGGTCAGCAACTACCGTTTCCTGCTCGACGGCGAGCACGGCACCCGCTGGCTGAACGCCGCCGGCCTGGCCGACCACGACGTGCCCGACAACGGCGACTTCAAGCTTGTCAGCTACGCCCCGCCGCCGGCCTGGGCGCGGGACGCGGTTATCTACCAGATCTTTCCGGACCGGTTCGCCCGCTCCGCCGCCGCCGACGGCCGCACCCTGCCGGACTGGGCCATCGGCTGCGACTGGGACACCCCGGTCATCGGCCGGGGACCGGAGACGCCCCGCCAGCTCTACGGCGGCGATCTCGACGGCGTCACCGAACACCTGGACCACCTGGACCGGCTCGGGGTCAACACCGTCTACCTCACGCCGGTCTTCCCGGCCCGCTCCAACCACAGGTACGACGCGGCGAGCTTCGACACCGTCGACCCGCTGCTGGGCGGGGACGCGGCGCTGGCCCGTCTCGCCGACGCGGTGCACGCCCGGGGCTGGCGGCTGCTCGGCGACATCACGAGCAACCACACCGGCGATGCCCACGCATGGTTCACCGCCGCCGTCTCCGACGTGAACGCCCCGGAACGCGACCTGTACTACTTCGACCTGCCCGGCGGGGATTTCGAGTCCTGGAACGGCGTCAAGTCGCTGCCGAAGCTCAACTGGGGCAGCACGGAGCTGCGCCGTCGCTTCGCCACCGCCGAGGATTCGCTGCTGCGTCGCTGGCTGCGCCCGCCGTACGGGCTGGACGGCTGGCGGGTCGACGTGGCGAACATGACCGGGCGGCGGGGCGCGGACGCGTACACCCACGAGGTGGCGCGGCTGCTGCGCGAGGTCGTGGCGCAGACCCGCCCGGACGCGCTGCTGCTCGCCGAGCACGGCCACGACCACACCGGCGACCTGGACGCCGACGGCTGGCACGGGACCATGAACTACGTCGGCTTCACCGACCCGGTGTGGTCCTGGCTGCGCCACGGCGACGACCCGGTGCCGAACTTCCTCGGCACCCCGGGCGGGGTACGGCGGCGTGACGCGGGCGCGGTACTCGCCACGATGAACGCCTACCGGTCGCTGGTGTCCTGGCGGTCGTACACCCACTCCTGGCAACTGCTCGGCTCGCACGACTCGGCCCGTATTCGCACGGTGGTCGGCGACGCGGCCAGGCAGGAGGTGGCCGCCGGTCTGCTCGCCACGATGCCCGGTACGCCTGTGGTGTTCGCAGGGGACGAGCTGGGCCTCACCGGCACGAACGGGGAGGGCTCGCGTACCCCGATGCCGTGGCACCGGCCGGAGAGCTGGGACCGGCGCACGTTCGACGCGTACCGGTCGTTGTTGACGCTGCGCCGCGACGAGCCGGCGCTGCGGCGCGGCGGCCTGCGCTGGGTGCACGCGGACGCGGACACGCTCGTCTTCCTGCGGGAGGCGCCGACCTCCACGGTGCTGGTGTTGGCCAGGCGCGGGCCCGGTGCCCCGGTGCGGCTGTCGGGCCTGAAGCCCGGCGACAACATCCAGGGCGGCGCGGCACCCCTGCGCCCCGACACCGAGGGCGCTGTGACCCTCCCCGCCGAAGGCCCCACCTTCCAGGTCTGGCGCCTGTCCTAGCTCCACCCGCTTGCAGCCCTCGCGATCTTGCAGTTTCGGTCGGCTTCTCGTGGTTGTTGTCCCGTATGTCGAGGCAGCAACTGCAAGATCGCGGGGGGAGGTGGGTCACGGTATGGCGGCGGCACGGCGGGGCGACTACTACAAAGCGTCGTTGTTGAGGGACAATGGCCCGCGTGGAAGCTCTTCGACTGATCCTTCTCTACGTCCATCTGATCGGCTTCGCGCTGCTGCTCGGCGGCGGGATCGCCCAATATGTCACCGGCCGGCTGCGGGTCAACGCCGCCATGCTCTGGGGGTCGGTGATCCAACTTGTCACAGGCATCGGACTGTCCGCGCCGCTGCGCGACGGCGACGAACCGGCCCCCGCGAAGCTTGTTACCAAGTTGGTGCTCGCACTGCTGATCTTTGTCATGGTCTTCTTCTCTCGTAAGCGGGAGAGCGTGAACCGTGGCCACTTTCTCGCGATCGTCGGGTTGACCCTGGTCAACGCGGCAGTAGCGGTGTTCTGGCGTTAGTTCGCCAGGCATTGGGGAACCACGGAGAAACGGACGTTCGCGACACCCGCATGGTCGCCGATCTGCACGAGAAGTGATTTGCCGCACCCCAGGGTTACGCCGGGGTAACGGACGTTCAACAGTCGTGCACGATTGGCGGCCGGTGGGTGGGCGCGGGCGTACGCTCCCGTCCGTAACGTGGGACGCCGGCGGCACACGCAGGCCGGCGCAAGGGCTGCCCACCGCGCATGACGCGGTGGGCAATGGGAAGGAGACGTCTTGCGCTCTGTGCGTGGGATGCGGATCGCCTCCGCCTTCGTGGCGGGTGGCCTCGTGCTGGGCGCTGCCGCTTGTGGTGAGGCTCCCGATGACGACAACAACGCCGGTAGTGGCGCCAAGAAGTTCAGCGCCTGCATGGTGACCGACGTCGGCGGCATCGACGACAAGTCGTTCAACACGTCGGCCTGGAAGGGTCTGCAGGAGGCCAAGGCCGCCAACGACAACATCGACATCAAGTACGTGGCGTCGAAGGCTGAGGCCGACTACGAGCCCAACCTGACGCAGTACGTCAACCAGAAGTGCGACTTCATCCTGGCCGTCGGTGGCCTGATGGAGACCGCCACCAAGAAGATCGCCGAGGCGAACCCGAACCAGCACTTCGGCATCGTCGACGGCAACCCGAAGGTGGACAACGTCTACCCGATGCAGTTCGACACCGCCCAGGCCGCGTTCCAGGCGGGCTACCTGGCCGCCGGGATGAGCAAGTCCGGCAAGGTGGGCACCTACGGTGGTCTGCCGATCCCGCCGGTGACCATCTTCATGGACGGCTTCGTCGACGGTGTGGCGTACTACAACACCACGAAGAAGAAGGACGTCCAGGCGCTCGGCTGGAACAAGGAGACCCAGAAGGGTTCCTTCTCCAACGCCTTCGACAAGCAGGACGAGGGCAAGAAGGTCTCCGACGCGCTTGTCGCCCAGGGTGCGGACATCATCATGCCGGTCGCCGGTGGCGCCGGTCTCGGCACCACGAGCGCGGCCAAGGCCTCGGGTGGCAAGTACAGCACCATCTGGGTGGACGTCGACGGCTGCGAGAGCACCCCGGACTGCTCCGCGATCATCACGACGGTCGTCAAGAACATCCCGGGCGCCGTCAAGGAGGCCGTGCTGAAGGCCGCCGGTGGCGACAAGCTGCCGGCCACGCCGGGCTTCGTCGGCACCCTTGCCAACGACGGTGTCTCGATCGCCCCGTACCACGACTTCGACAGCAAGGTTCCGGCCGAGCTGAAGGCCGAGGTCGACAAGATCAAGGCGGACATCGCCGCCGGGACCATCACGGTCAGCTCGAAGGCCCAGCCGGCCAAGTGACAACCGGCCGTCCCATGCGGTGAGATCATCGCAGGGGCGGCTGGACAGGTACGACAGATCCGGCCGCTCCGGCACCGCGGGTGACCACCCGTGGAGCCGGAGCGGCCGATCGTGCGCCACGGTGACCGTGTCGGTCCGACCCGGTCGACCGGCAGCTACGCTGCACCATCGCTCGCACTCCAGGAGGTTGCGCTGAGACTCGAACTGCGCGGCATCACCAAGCGGTTCGGTGATCTGGTCGCCAACGACCACATCGATCTGACGGTGGAGCCTGGAGAGATTCACGCCCTGCTCGGCGAGAACGGCGCGGGCAAGTCGACACTGATGAACGTCCTCTACGGGCTCTACCAGCCCGACGAGGGCGAGATCCTTGTCGACGGCAAGCCGTTGAAGCTGCGGGGCCCGTCCGACGCGATCGGCGCCGGGATCGGCATGGTGCACCAGCACTTCATGCTGGTGCCGGTCTTCACCGTGACGGAGAATGTCATGCTCGGCGCCGAGCAGGTCAGGGGCGGCATCGGCGGCTTCCTGGATCGGCGGCGGGCCCGGCGCGAGGTCACCGAGGTGTCCGAGCGCTACAACCTGCGGGTCGACCCGGACGCTGTGATCGAGGACCTGCCGGTCGGCATCCAGCAGCGCGTCGAGATCGTCAAGGCGCTCACCCGCGACGTCGACCTGCTCATCCTGGACGAGCCCACAGCGGTGCTCACCCCCCAGGAGACCGAGGAGTTGTTGACTGTCATGCGGGCGCTCAAGGCCGCCGGCAAGTCGATCGTCTTCATCACCCACAAGCTCGGCGAGGTAAAGGCGATCGCCGACCGGATCACGGTGATCCGGCGCGGCAAGACCGTCGGCACCGCCTCCCCGGAGGCCAGCCGGGACGAACTGGCCGCGCTGATGGTCGGCCGCAGCGTGCGCCTCACAGTCGACAAGTCGCCTGCCACACCGGGCGAGCCGGTGCTGGAGGTGGCCGGGCTGGTCGTTGACGACGACCGGCAGATCCGGGCCGTCGACGGTGTCGACCTGACCGTACGCGCGGGCGAGGTGCTCGGCGTAGCGGGCGTGCAGGGCAACGGCCAGACCGAGCTGATCGAGGCGATCATGGGCCTGCGCCCGGTGCTCGCCGGCACTGTGAGCCTGAGTGGCGACCGGATCGACGGCTGGACGACAAAGAAGGTGCTCCGCGCCGGCGTCGGCTACGTCCCCGAGGACCGCAGCGTGGACGGCCTGGTCAAGGAGTTCAGCGTCGCGGAGAACCTGGTGCTGGACATCTACGACCGGCCGCCGTTCGGCTCCGGGTTCGCTCTCCGGCCGGACGCGATCGCGTCCTCGGCGAAGGAGCGGATCGAGCAGTTCGACGTCCGTACCTCGTCGGCCGAAGCGTCGGTGGGCACCCTGTCCGGCGGCAACCAGCAGAAGGTGATCGTGGCCCGGGAGTTGTCCCGGCCGCTGAAGCTCTTCATCGCCGCCCAGCCGACCCGTGGCGTCGACGTCGGTTCGATCGAGTTCATCCACAGCCGGATCATCCGCGAGCGGGACGTCGGTACCGCCGTCCTGGTGGTCTCCAGCGAGCTCGACGAGGTGGTCGCGTTGGCCGACCGGATCGCGGTGATGTACCGCGGCCGGATCATCGGCGTCGTCGCCCCGGACACCCCGCGCGAGGAGATCGGCCTGTTGATGGCCGGCATCAGCCCGGACGCCGCCGCCGAGTCCGGCGCGGCACCCACCGCCGACGACCCCGGCACAGCAGGCAGGGGCCCGGCGAGCGCCGACGGCCCCGCGAGCGAGGACGAGGCATGAGCGACGTGAACCCGCAGTCGGGCTCACCGGACAAGGAACCGGCGAGCGAGGCGCAGGCGGCGCAGACCGCGCTCGGCAACACCGAGCAGGCCAGTACGGCAAACACGCCGAAGGTGTCCGAGCCGGAGCCGAAGCCGTCCCTTGGTCGCCTGTTCCTGGACAACCTGTGGGCGGCAAACACCTTCACTGTGACGCTCCTGTCGCTGGTGCTGGCGATCGTGGTCGGCGCGATCCTGATGATCATTTCTGATCCGGACGTGCTCTCCACCTACTCGTACATCACCTCCCGTCCCTCCGACGCGATCAATTCCAGTTGGACGCTTGTCAGCGAGGCGTACTCGAACCTGTTCAAGGGCGCGGTCTTCGACCCGGAGGCGTTCTCCGCCTGGGTCAGCGGCGACGGCGGGTGGCCGGCCGTGCTCGCGCCGATCTCCGAGACGCTCACCTACACCGCGCCGCTGGTCTTCACCGGCCTGTCGGTGGCGCTTGCCTTCCGGGGCGGCCTGTTCAACATCGGCGCCCAGGGTCAGGCCATGATCGGTGTGATCCTCGCGGCGGTGGCCGGCTTCCTGCTGCCGCTGCCGCCCGTGCTGCACCTGCTTGTGGCGGTGCTTGCCGGTGCCCTGGGTGGGGCGATCTGGGGTTTCATCCCCGGCATCCTCAAGGCCCGTGCCGGCGCGCACGAGGTGATCAACACGATCATGCTGAACTACGTGGCCACGTACTTCCTGGCCTGGATCATCGTGCAGAACGGTGTGCAGGACCCGGCCCGTGCGGACGCGATCAGCAGGGCTGTGGAAAGCTCCGCCCAGCTGCCCCGACTGTTCGGCGACAACCTGCGCGTGCACACCGGCATTCTGCTCGCCGTGCTTGCCACCTGGGCCGTCGCCTGGCTGCTCAACCGCTCCACGCTCGGCTTCGAGCTGCGCGCGGTCGGCGCCAACCCGGACGCCGCCCGGACGGCCGGCATCAGCGTCACCAAGACGTACGTCCTGATCATGGTCTTTGCCGGCATCCTGGCCGGTCTGGGCGGCGCGAACATGGTCCTGGGCTCCACCGCGAGCGCGTTGACCCCCCTGGTGATCGCGCAGATCGGCTTCGACGGCATCCTGGTGGCGCTGCTCGGCCGGGTGAAGCCCTGGGGAGTGCTGCTCGCCGCGCTGCTGTTCGGTGCGCTCCAGGCCGGCGGCAACCGGATGCAGTCGTACTCCGGCATCTCGCTGGAGCTGGTGACAGTGCTCCAGGCGCTGATCGTCATCTTCATCGCCGCCCCCGCCCTGGTGAAGGCGATCTTCCAGCTCCGGGCGGCGCGGGCCGCCCGGTTGCAGACGAGCCTGGCGAAGGGCTGGTAACGCATGTCCACCATGGCTGTCCCCGACGTCGCGGTCGCCGCGGTCGACGAGGGCTTCTGGACCCGCAACCGCAAGGTCGGCGCCGTGCTGCTGGCGCTCGGGCTGCTCTCGACAGTGCTCTTCGGCGCGCTCGCCACCGACCAGCAGGCCCGTTTCACGCTCAGCGACGACGCGGCCGGTGCCGCGTTGGAGATCAACGGGACGATCGGCGCGATCCTGTTCGGGATCATCACGATCGCCGCCGGGGCGGCCCTGCTCGCCGACAGGCTGCCGAAACGCTGGTTCCTGCCGGTGCTCGCCGTCGGGCTGCTCGGGTTCGTGCTGTCCTTCCTCTGCTGGCAGGTCTCGGCCGCGCCGGCCGGGCAGAACTTCATGCCGCTTGTCAACATCATCCGGGGCACCTTCATCCTGGCCCTGCCGCTGATCTTCGGCGCGCTCGCCGGGGTGCTGTGCGAGCGCTCCGGTGTGGTGAACGTGGCCATCGAGGGTCAGCTGCTGATGGGCGCGTTCAGCGGTGCGCTGTTCGGCAGCATCTCGGGCAGCGTCTGGGTGGGCCTCGTGGCCGCCGCGATCGGTGGCGCGTTCATCTCGCTGCTGCTTGCCGTCTTCGCCATCCGCTACCTGGTCGACCAGGTCGTCATCGGCATCGTGCTGAACCTGTTCGCGGTCGGCGTGACCGGCTTCCTCTACGAGCGGCTTATGCAGACCGACGCGGAGAGGTACAACAGCGCACCGCGCTTCAGCAACTGGGAGATCCCGCTGCTGAAGGACATCCCGGTGCTCGGGCCGGCGCTGTTCCGCGGCAACATCTTCCTCTACCTCGGCCTGCTCCTGGTCCTGGTGATCCACATCGCGCTGTTCCGGACCCGTTGGGGGCTGCGCACCCGGTCGGTCGGCGAACACCCGATCGCCGCCGACACCCTCGGCGTCAAGGTGCTGCGGGTGCGCTACCGCAACGTCCTGCTGGCCGGCGTGGTCGCGGGCATCGGCGGTGCGTCCTACACGCTGGCCCTCTACTCGTTCACCAAGAACATGATCGGCGGTAAGGGCTTCATCGCGCTCGCCGCGCTGATCTTCGGCCGGTGGAACCCGACAGGCGCGCTGCTCGCCGCGCTCTTCTTCGGCTTCGCCGACCAGCTCGCCACCTACCTCGGCGCGATCAACAGCGCTATCCCCAGTCAGTTCCTGGCCATGCTGCCCTACCTGGCGACGATCCTCGCGGTCGCAGGGCTGGTCGGTAAGGTCCGCGCGCCCGCCGCCGACGGCAAGCCGTACGTCAAGGGCTGAGCATGGCGGCTGCGCCCCTGCCGGCTTCCGGCCTGGGCTACTTCGGCAGAATGGTGACATGACCGACATTGACTGGGAGCTACTGCGCGCCGTCGCCACGGAGGCGATGCGGCACGCGTACGCCCCGTACTCGTCGTTCCCGGTCGGGGCTGCCGCCCTTGTCGACGACGGTCGCGTGGTGGTCGGCTGCAACGTGGAGAACGCCGGGTACGGGGTGACGCTCTGCGCCGAGTGCGGTGTCGTGTCCAGCCTGCACGCCACAGGTGGCGGTCGACTCGTGGCGCTCTCCTGCGTCGACGCCACGGGCGAGCCGTTGATGCCGTGCGGTCGGTGCCGGCAACTGCTGTGGGAACACGGCGGCCCGGAATGCCTCGTCGAGGCGAAGGGCGGCCCGCTGCGGATGGCCGAGCTGCTGCCGCACGCCTTCGGCGTGGAGGACCTGGAGGCGGTCACCGGTGAGACGCCGGTGCCTGTGGTTCCCGAGCGGCTGGCCGCCTGGCGTGGGCGCGGCACCGTCTTCGTACACGCGGACATGTCCGCCGGCCAGCAGGTCTGGACGGCGTACTGGGAGCGGTCGGCAGGCGACGACGCGGGCGCCGAGACCGGTGTGCTGGAGGAGGCGCCCAGCTGGGGCGACCCGGCGGAGGCCATCGCCTGGGGTGCGGCCCGCACCCCCCGGGTCGTGGTGGTGGACGCCACCGGCACGATCTTCTGGGCCGGCGAGGGTGAGCCGCCCGCGGAGATCCCGGTGCGCTGGTCTGCTGCTGGTTGAGCTTGGGGGCGGAGGCCGACCGTGCCCGGCTCCGGGCGGTCAGGCTTGATCCCTCCGCCGGGCACGGTCGGCCCCCGCCCCACATGGCCGGCGGCCGTCGGTCGGGATCTGCAACAGACTAGGGAAGATCTTCTGATGAGTAGTGGTTTTGCTGCTGTTGACGTCATTCGGGCCAAGCGGGACGGGGGCGTGCTGTCGGACGCCCAGATCGACTGGGTGGTCGACGCGTACACCCGGGGGGTGGTCGCCGACGAGCAGATGTCCGCGCTGGCCATGGCGATCCTGCTCAACGGCATGACCGGGCCGGAGATCGCCAGGTGGACCGCCGCGATGATCGCCAGCGGTGAGCGGCTCGACCTGTCGGCGGTACGCCGGCCGACAGTCGACAAGCACTCCACAGGCGGCGTCGGCGACAAGATCACCCTGCCGCTCACTCCGCTCGTGGCGGCGTGCGGCGCGGCCGTGCCGCAGCTCAGCGGCCGGGGCCTCGGGCACACCGGCGGCACGCTGGACAAGCTGGAGTCGGTCCCCGGCTGGCGGGCCGCGTTGAGCAACGACGAGTTCATCACCCAGCTCGGCGACGTCGGCGCGGTGATCTGCGCGGCCGGTGCCGGGCTCGCCCCCGCCGACCGCAAGCTGTACGCGCTGCGTGACGTGACAGGCACAGTGGAGGCGATCCCGCTGATCGCCAGCTCGATCATGAGCAAGAAGATCGCTGAGGGCACCGGCGCGCTGGTCCTGGACGTCAAGGTCGGCTCGGGCGCGTTCATGAAGTCCGTCGACCAGGCCCGCGAGCTGGCCCGCACGATGGTCGAGCTGGGTGGCGCGCACGGCGTACGGACGGTCGCCCTGCTCACCGACATGTCCACCCCGCTCGGCCTGGCGATCGGCAACGCCGTCGAGGTGACCGAGTCGGTCGAGGTGCTTGCCGGTGGGGGACCGGCCGACGTGGTGGAGCTGACGCTGGCCCTGGCCCGGGAGATGCTCGACGCCGCCGGTCTGTCGGACGCCGACCCGGCCGCCGCGCTGCGGGACGGCCGCGCCATGGACACCTGGCGGGCGATGATCCGCGCGCAGGGCGGCGACCCGGACGCCCCGATGCCGACCGCGCCGGAGGTCGAGGTGGTCCGCGCCGAGCAGGACGGGTACGTGGCGGCCGTCGACGCGTACGCCATGGGGGTTGCGGCCTGGCGTCTCGGCGCGGGCCGCGCCCGCAAGGAGGACCCGGTCAGCGTGCCGGCCGGGGTGGTGCTGCACAGGCGGCCGGGCGACGCGGTGCGGGCCGGCGACCCCCTCTACGAGTTGCGCGCCGACGACGCCACGCGGATCCCGGCGGCGCTTGCGGAGGCCGCCCGCGCGGTGCGGATCGCGCCCGCCGCGCCGGCCGCGACGCCGCTTGTCATCGAGCGGATCGGCTGACCCGGGCGGACGGCCGGGCCGGCATGGTGTCGGTCACCGGGGAGCGCTATTGTCGCAGGCCAAGGGGGGACGAGCGGCCCTGAGCCGTCGCGAGCAGACAGGATGATCCGCCGTGACCGTACCTGCCCCCGACCCACGTGAGGTGCGCGAGGCGAGCCTGGACGAGCTGTCCCGGCTCGGCCTGCCGTTGCCGCCGGCACAGTTCCCGCTCGTCTGGGAGCCGGGTGACGAGATCGAGCTACGCCCGACGGTGGAGATCGAGGCGCGGATCGCCGTGCTGCACCTGATCCTGGCCCGCTGCTTCGGGATGCCCCCGCAGGCGGCGATGAGTTGGCTGCTCGGTTCGCACCTGGTGGAGATGGTCACCCCGCCGGAGTGGCAGTTCGTCATGGGCGGCAAGGGCGACCACCGCTCGTTCGTGCTGCACCACGACGCGCTGTTCGCGCTGGCCTGGGTGCTGGGACTGAGCAAGCAGCTCGACCCGACCCTGGCCGTGGACGAGCGGCTTGTCGAGCGGCTGCCGCACATCGCCGACGGTGAGACGTTCTCCCACTGGCGGACGAGGATCCTTGCCGCTCCGCAGCATCCGGCCGACGCGGCAGCCCTGCTCGACCTGCACTACTGCCTGGACTGGGCTTACCTGGAGACCGAGCGGGGTGGCCAGCGTGCGCCGGGGCTCGTCGACGCGAACGCGATCGGCCAGCGGCGCTGGGCGCTGGAGTGGGCGGTGATCCTGCGCGGGCCGTACCACGACGAGCCGCCCGGCTGGGAAGAGGTCGACCTCTCCACCTGAGCCTGCGCTCAGCGGGGCCGGTGGGCGTCGAGGTGGACCGCCACTGTCACCCGGACCGGTTCGGGAAGCGCGGCCAGGCGGGCGGCCAACGCGCCCGGGTCGGTGTGCCAGGCGCTCGGCCCCATCCCGACCAGGGTGGCCACCTCGGTGCGGGTGAGCGTCAGCTCGGCACGGTGCACAGTCGAGCTGACCGGAGTGAAGTGCCCGCCCAGGCTGGCGGCCACCCGGTCGGCCTTGTCCGGGTCCACCCGCAGCAGGTCGAGGGCGTCCACCAGTTCGGTGAGGTGGTCGGCGGCGGGCGTGACCACCAGCAGCGTGCCGGCCGGGTCGAGCACCCGGTGGAACTCCGGCCCGTTGCGCGGCGCGAACACGTTAAGCAGCACGGCCGCCGAGGCGTCGGCGAGGGGCAGCCGCTGCCAGGTGTCGGCGAGCGCAGCGGCCGCCCGGGGGTGCGCGCGTGCCGCGCGGCGCAGCGCCGGCTTGGAGACGTCAAGGGCCAGACCCACGGCGTCCGGTAGCGCCGCCAGCACCGCGCCGAGATACCGGCCGGTGCCGGCGCCGGCATCCACCACAAGGGGGTACGCCCTGACGTCAGGCGCCGGCGCTTCGACCCGTACCCCTGTTGGTGTGTCCCCTGCTCTGCTTACCTCCGCGCAACAGATCTGCCCGGAAACCGGTGCGTGGGTTGAAGCAGAGCAAAGGGCGGACGGCGGGGTCGGTGCCAGCGGCGGCGTGGCCGTCGCACGGAGCCGGACCACAGCCTCCGTCGCGGCGGCGGCGAGTGCGTCCGAGATGACGTCGTAGTGGCCGGCGGCCTGGAAGTCGGCCCGGGCGGCGATCATCTCGGCGGTGTCCCCGACGTGCGGGGCGCGACCGGCGAGCAGGTTCACGTAACCCTGACGGGCGATGTCGAAGCTGTGCCGGCGCGGGCAGCGCAGCGCCCGGGCGGTGCCTGCGGTCACCTCGGCCAGCGGATCCCCGCACACCGGGCAGCGCAGCCGTTCGAGGATGCGGAGGTCCACGTCAGGCCGCCGAGCTGTATCCACGAACCGAGTCTAGGCCGGTCCTGTCCCGACCCAGGAGGGTCGCTGACTAGGGTCTGAGCATGGTCGCAACTATCCGGTACGAGGACATCGTCAAGGCTCCGAAGGCACTGCTGCACGACCACCTCGACGGTGGCCTGCGGCCGGCGACGATCGTCGAGCTGGCGGCGGAGGTCGGCCACGAGCTGCCCACCACCGACCCGGAGGCGCTCGGGCGCTGGTTCGTCGAGGCCGCCGACTCCGGCTCGCTGGAGCGCTATCTGGAGACGTTCGCGCACACAGTGGCGGTCATGCAGACCGCGCCGGCGCTGCGCCGGGTGGCCCGTGAGTGCGCGCTGGACCTGGCCGCCGACGGGGTGGTCTACGCCGAGGTGCGTTTCGCCCCGGAGCAGCACCTTGAGCAGGACCTGAGCCTCGACGAGGTGGTCGAGGCGGTCCTCGCCGGGTTCGCCGAGGGCACCGCGCTGGCCGTCGAGGCGGGCCTGACCATCCGGGTAGGCACCCTGCTCACCGCGATGCGGCACGCCGCCCGTTCCCAGGAGATCGCCGAGCTGGCGGTGCGGCACCGGGACGCCGGGGTGGTCGGCTTCGACATCGCCGGCGCCGAGGCCGGCTTCCCGCCCACCCGGCACCTGGACGCCTTCGAGTATCTCCAGCGGGAGAACTTCCACTTCACCATCCACGCCGGTGAGGCGTTCGGCCTGCCGTCCATCTGGCAGGCCATCCAGTGGTGCGGCGCGGACCGGCTCGGGCACGGCGTGCGGATCGTCGACGACATCACCCCCGGCGGTACCCCGGTGCTGGGCCGGCTGGCCGCGTACGTCCGCGACAAGCGGATCCCCCTGGAGCTGTGCCCCTCGTCGAACGTGCAGACCGGCGCGGTGGACTCGATCGCGGACCACCCGATCGGCCTCCTGCGGGACCTGCGGTTCCGGGTCACCGTCAACACCGACAACCGGCTGATGAGCGGCACCTCCATGTCGCGGGAGATGTTCCTGCTGGCCGAGACGTTCGGCTACGGCTGGCGGGAGTTGCAGTGGTTCACCATCAACGCGATGAAGAGCGCCTTCATCCCGTTCGACGAGCGACTCCGGATCATCGACGAGGTGATCAAGCCGGCGTACGCGAAGCTGCTGGCCTGAATCGTTCAGGCGTGCGGGTGGCTGGCGAGCAGGCCGGCCACCCGGTGCAGCACCTCCCGGGCGCGGGCCGCCTCCGCGCCCAGCCCGGTCTGCCGGCGTAGCACCGCGGGCTCCGCCCGCAGCAGCGCCACTCCGCGCCGGAGCAGCACCCGAGGTGCCTTGCGCTGCTCGGCCAGATCCCTGGCGAGCCGGCGTAGGAAGGTAGCCCCGCGCGGCCGGCGCAGCGCGTACGCCCCGGCGAGCAGCCCTCGCCGACGGCACTCCTCGACGATCTCGGCGGCGAAAATCCCTTCGGCCACGAAAAGTGGCGATCCGTCGACTTCAAATGCCCGAGTGGCCACCCGACGATCAGCGCCGATCGCATAAACCGGCACATCGGCTCGACCTTCGCGGGCGAGTCGCGCAATCGTATCGACGGCCGTCCGGGCGTCCCAGGACTGCGGCGAATCCCAATCCACCTGCCCGTTTCGACGGGGCAACGTAGGGTCATCGCCGTTCTTGTAAAAGTCGTCCAGACACAGCACCGGGAGGCCGGTTTGCCGTGCTATGTACGACTTTCCGGAGCCAGACGGGCCGGCGAGCAAGATAACGCGGTACTGATGTTCCATTACCTTCAGTTACTCCGACCAGACGGACTGCGATCAAATCGTATCAACATCTCATCACACCTCCCGCAGGTGACAACCTGGGCTTTCTTCTTGCCGGGCGTCGTGATGGAATCTCGGGGGTCCGACCCGCCGGGTCGGTCGCTGAGCGTTGCCCGGGGCAACGCGCTGAAGCTGTAATCGCGAGGGCGGTGACGTGAGCAAACGGCCAAAGACGGCGGGCTCCTTCCTGTCGCGGCTAGGCCGGCCGGCCAGCCGGCTCCGGGACATGCCGATCTGGTCCAAGCTCGGTCTCATCATGATCGTGCCGACCATCGCCACGGTCGTGGTGGGCACCAGTGGTCTCGTCGACCACCTGGAGACGCTCAACAACGCCGACCGAGCCGGCGACCTGGCCAGTCTGTCGAGCTACTCCGGTGCTCTGGTCGACACACTGCAGGACGAGCGGACCACCGCCGTGCTGCTGTTGCAGGCGACCGGCACGCAGCCGAAGGCGCAGTACCAGGAGGCGTACAACCGGGTGAACACCCGGGTCGACCAGACGACCGGCCCCTACCGCCAGCAGCGTGGCCAGCTTGAGGACCTGCCGGGCAGCCTCGACGGCCTGCTCAGCGGCATCGACCAGAGCCTGAAGGACCTGCCGGGTGTCCGCAGCCAGGTCTTCAACGGCAAACTCAAGCTCGCCGAGGCCGTCCAGGCGTACGAGGGTCTGATCAACGACCTGCTCTCCATCCGTGACTCGGCCACCCAGCTCGCCGGAAACAACGACCTGAGCGACCGGATGCGGGCCGTCGCGGCCGTCGCCCGGGAGAAGGAATTCCTCGCCGTCCGCCGGGTCGTCGTGCACCGCGCACTGGGCGTCCAGGGCGGGCAACGGTTGACCCCGGCCCTGCGCACCGACTACATCGCCAGCGGCACCGGCCAGCAGCAGGCGCTGCAGAGCTTCAAGGCTGTCGCCAGCCCCGACGAGGCCAAGTTCCACGACCAGACCGTCGCCGGCGGTGACCGCCGCGAGGCGCAGAACTACATCGGCTGGATCGACGGCAACACCACAGGCGACATGCGCGGGGCGCCGTTCGGCCCGGACCAGTGGGACTCGGCCATGACGGCCAACGCCAAGCTGATCCGCAACGTCGAGTCGCAACTCGACCGCGACGTGGTCACGAAGGCCAACGACCTGCGCGCGGACGTCCAGCGCCAGGTCTTCCTGGAGACCGGCCTGCTGCTCAGCATGCTGCTGCTGGCCATCCTCTTCGCGTACCTCGTCGCCCGCTCGATGGCCCGATCTCTGCGTGAGCTGCGCCAGGGTGCCCTCTCGGTCGCCCAGTACGGTCTGCCGCAGGCGGTGGCCCGACTCCGTGACCCGCAGGTCGTAGGCCAGCTCTCCCCGGTGCAGTTGGCCAACCAGATCGCCGAGCCGCTGCCGGTCCGCAGCAAGGACGAGTTCGGCCAGGTGACCGAGGCGTTCAACGCCGTCCACCTGGAAGCCGTCCGGACGGCCGCCGAGCAGGCGACCCTGCGCGCCTCTGTCGCGACGATGTTCGTCAACCTGGCCCGCCGCTCGCAGATCCTTGTCGACCGCCTCATCGGTCACCTCGACCGGTTGGAACGCGGCGAGGAAGACCCGGACCGGCTGGCCGAGCTGTTCCAGCTCGACCACCTGGCCACCCGGATGCGCCGTAACGACGAGAACCTGCTCGTGCTCGCCGGCGCCGACTCCACACGCGTACAGCGCGAGCCCGCCGCGCTCATCGACGTGCTGCGCGCCGCCCAGTCCGAGGTCGAGCACTACACCCGGATCGAGTTCGGCGTCATCGACCGCGACATCGAGGTCGCCGCACACGCGGTGAACGACCTCGTGCACCTCGTGGCCGAACTGTTCGACAACGCCACAGCGTTCTCCCCGCCGGACTCGCAGGTGATGGTCGAGGCCCGCCGGGTCGGCGACCGCGCCTCGCTCTACGTCGAGGACCGCGGCATCGGCATCAGCCGCGAGCAGTTGAACGACCTCAACGAGCGGCTCGCAACGCCCCCGCAGGTGGACGTCGCCGTGTCCCGGATGATGGGCCTGGTCGTGGTCGCCCGGCTGGCATCGCGGCACGGGGTCCGCGTCGAGCTGCGCCCCGGCAACGATCGCGGCACGGTCGCCGAGGTGACCCTGCCGACCTCCGTGCTGGTGCCCCGGGCGCTGTCCGGCCGGCCGCAGCAGCCGCCGGCCCTGCCCGCTGCCGGCCAGCAGTACGGTGGGCCCCCGCCCGGTCTCGGCGCCCTGCCCGCGCTGGGCAACGGCCCCCGCCCCGGAGAGTCCGGCAACCAGGTCACCCTGGGCGGCCGACCGTTCGAGCCGGCCTCGCGCAACGGCGCCGGCACGCCCGCCAACGCCGGCGCGTACGGGTCGATGCCGGCCTGGTCCGACCTGACCGGTGCCAGCGCGTCGAACAGCGTCAACGGCGGCGACGGGTTCACGCCCCGGTCGGCAAACGGCCAGCAGATCGACCCGCTGCCGCAGCGCCGCGCCGGTGACGAGCCCACGACCACCGGCCAGCAGCCGGGGATTCCGCGGCAGTTGCCCAGCAGCCCGGAAGCGCGCCCGTACTCCGCGCCGCCGGTCTCCGCTCAGCCGTACTCCTCCTCGCCGGTCTCTTCCTCGCCGGCCTCCGGCCAGCCGTACTCCGGGCACCCCTACTCGGGTGCGCCGTACGGCAGCCCGCCGGTGTCCGCCGCGCCGGCCTCCGGCCAGCCCTACGGTGGCCCGCCGGTGTCCGCGTCGCCGGTCTCGGCGTCGCCCGCCTCGGGGCAGCCGTACTCCGGTCAGCCGTATTCGACGCCGCCGGCCTCCGGCCAGCCGTACTCGGCGCCGCCCGCCTCGGGGCAGCCGTACTCCGGTCAGCCGTACTCGGCGCCCCCGGCCTCCAGCCAGTCGTTCAGCGGCTTCACGCCCCGGTCCGCTCCGTCCGCACCCGCCTCCAACACCCCCGCGCCTCCGGCCTGGCCTCCGGTTCCCGGCGCGGAGCGGGACGCGCAGACCCCGCCGGTGCCCGAGCGGCTCGCCGCCGCCCTGGACATGACGACGGAACTGCCGCGGATGCCGCGCGCCGAGCAGCAGGCCGCTGCCGCCCAGCCGCAGGCATCGCCGGCCCCGGTCACGCCCGCGCCGGCCCAGAACCGTCCGGCACCCCAGCAGCCGCAGGCCCAGAACAGGCAGCGGTACGCGGACGAGACCATGGAGCTGCCGATCTTCCGGGAGCTCGAGTCGGCCTGGTTCCGTACCCGCCGTCCGGGTTCCGAGGAGGCGGCAGAGGTGGCCAAGCCGGCGGCGAACGGCGGCGACGCGACCCAGCAGTTCGCAACGGTCGAGGCCAAGGCTCGGACAGTCCACAAGACATCACCCGGGACGACAGGTAACACACCGATGGCAGACACTCCGAGCACCGGAGGAGCGCCGCGGGACAACGGGTCGACAGCGAACGGGGGCGCACGCCCCGGTCTCGCCGAGAGCCTGCCGAACCGCCGGCCCCAGCCGCAGACAAACGGCTGGCAGACCGCCGCCGACGACGGCTGGCGTGCCGCCTCGGCAGCGGCCAGCGCGGTCCCGGTGAACGAGACCACCACGACCGGTCTGCCGAAGCGCAAGCCGATGGCACAGTTGGTGCCGGGCGCGGTGGAGAAGCCCGCCACCTCGGTCCAGCGGCGTTCCCCGGAGGCGGTCCGTGGCCTGCTCTCCGCCTACCACCGGGGCGTGCAGCGAGGGCGTAGCACCTCGGACAACCCGACCAGCCCGGAGGCGACTCCGGGAGGGCAGCAATCCTCGCAGTCTGGCTCAGGCTCAGCGGCCGGGAGCGGGCAGAAGGAGCAAGAAGGATGACAACTACGCAGGATCTTGGTTGGCTGCTTGCCAACTTCGCCGACCGGGTGCCCGGTGTCGCGCATGCGGTCGCCGTCTCGGCGGATGGCCTGCTTCTCGCGTCGTCACGGGATTTGCCGCGGGACCGGGCCGACCAGCTCGCCGCGATCGCATCCGGTCTGGTCAGCCTCACCCAGGGAGCAGCCCGCTGCTTCGAGGGCGGGGCCGTACTCCAGACCGTTGTGGAGATGGACAACGGCTTCCTGTTCCTGATGTCCATCTCGGACGGTTCGTCCTTTGCGGTGTTGGCCGCCCGCAGCTCCGACGTGGGGCAGGTCGGCTACGAGATGGCGCTACTGGTCGACCGGGTGGGCGACGCCCTGACCCCGCAGCCGCGTGCGGCCGCGGGCATGCTGGGCTGACGTCGCACCGACTTGAGGTCGGCGCAACTGCAACGACAACAACGACGAGTTCCACCGGTGGGAGCCGGTATCGGGTGCGAAGGAGGTGAGCGGCGACATGGCCGATCGTGACGAACCGACCGGAGCGTTGGTCCGTCCATACGCCGTGACCCGTGGTCGTACCCGCCCCCGGCTTGATATCGCGCTGGAGGCGCTCGTCGAAACGACGGTGCGTGGTCGGACCGCTGCCCATGGCAACGGCGGTCAGGGCCGCGAACACCAGTACATCGCCGCGCTGTGTGACGGACGCGTGCAGTCGCTCGCTGAGATCGCGGCGCGGATGCAGCTCCCGCTTGGTGTGGCCCGGGTGCTCATCGCCGACATGGCGACGGACGGCCTGGTCGCGGTCCACGAGCCGACCATCCTGGACGACTCCGACGACGCGGTGGGCACTGAACTGCTGGAGAGGGTGCTGAGTGGACTTCGCAGGCTCTGACATGTCGCACCGCCCGCCGAACCCGAGCGGGCGCGTGACGTCGGCGAAGATCGTTATTGCCGGTGGGTTCGGCGTCGGTAAGACGACGCTGGTCGGCTCGGTCTCGGAGATCACGCCGCTGACCACTGAGGCCATCATGACCTCCGCTGGCGTGGGCGTCGACGACACCCGGCAGGTGCCGGGCAAGACGACGACCACGGTGGCAATGGACTTCGGCCGGATCTCGATCGACCGTGACCTGATCCTGTACCTGTTCGGTACGCCGGGTCAGACCCGATTCTGGTTCATGTGGGATGAACTGGTCCGGGGCGCGATCGGCGCGGTCGTGCTGGTGGATACCCGCCGGCTGGCCGACTGCTTCGCGGCGATCGACTTCTTCGAGCACCGGCGGCTGCCGTACCTGGTGGCCATCAACTGCTTCGACGGGATGCAGTACCACGACCCGCAGGATGTCCGGGACGCCTTGGCGATCTCGAGCGACGTGCCGGTGGTGGCCTGCGACGCCCGTAACCGGGAGTCGACGAAGCACGTGCTGATCTCGCTTGTCGAGTACGTGCTCACCATGCGCCGTACGCGCGCCGTCGCTCCGGCCTGACCGGGACGATCCCGCGCCCGGTGGTGGCCCTGGCTGCCACCGGGCGCTGAGTGCTGCCCGGGCCCGCCCCTCGTGGGTCTACGCAACGTAAAAGAGATCCTGGAAGGAAGTCGCCCCCTGCGGGGCCACCTCTTTCCAGGATCTCTTTGCGTGTGGTGGGGTGAACTTGGTCAGGACTGGTAGCCCGCGGAGCGGTACTCGTACTCGTGGTCGTCGTCGCGGTCACCGTGATCGCGGCTGAAGTCCCAGCCGCCGGCGGCCTCGCGACCCGGTCGGCCACCCACCGCGAACCCGCCGATCTCCTGCCCGCGACGCCAGCCGCGGAAGTAGCCTGTGGTGTTTTCTGCGAGGCTGGCGGCGTCGCGCACTATCCGCAGTGGACGCTCCTCGCGCAGCGGGGAACCAGGGACGAGGTTGGCCTGCGGCACCCGCTTCGGCAGCCCGGCGTTGGTCTCGGCGCCAACCGACGGCCGGGCGGCCTGCTCGGCGGCCTGCCAGCCCGTGTCTGCGGTGGTCGACCAGTCCAGATCGGACTCCTCGGCGTGCCCGACGAACCAGGCGGACTTGGCCTGCGCGAAGATCAGCAGGTCGCCGTCACCCTCGTCAGCGACCGGCGGTGGCCGATGCTCGACAGGGGGCGCCGGGCGGTGCTCGGGGGCACGGTCGGCACGCGGTGAGGGGCGGTCGTTGCGGGCGGCCTGCTCCCGGTCGACGAGCCGCAGCGGCGGCGTCTCCAGGCGCGGGTCGGTCGACGGGTTGAGCCCTTCCCGCAGCGCCCGGTCAGCCAGCGGCGGCGGCTCGACAAGCCGCAGCATGGGCGGCTCCTGCGGCAGGTCGTCAGCCAGCCACGGCGGGGTGACCCGACCGTCGGCCCGACCCGGATCGGTCGGGGATTCGATGCCCCGCCCGCCACCGTACGAGTAGGCGGCCGGGTTGTTCGGCGAGCTGTCGGCCGGGTCCTCCGGGTTGTTGACCAGAGGCCAGTTCGCCCGGGAGCCCGGAGGCGCCTGCTGCTCCTGGCCCGGCCGGGGGGCGGGCACCGGGATGCTGAGGTCGGTGGCGCTGAACCCGCCGGTGTGCGGCTCCTCGATGGGCCGCTGGTGGCTCGGTCGCTCGCCGTTGGTCTTGGGACGCGGCGGGATGACAGTGCGCTGCCGTTCGGCCCGCGCGTTGTTGATCGCGGCGGTGGTGAGGGTCGGCCGGAACGGCTCGCCCGCCTCGGCCGGCGGCACGGTGCCGCGCTGCGCTGGAGCGATCGGGGTGATCCCGGGCGGCGGAGGCGGTGGCGCGGAGACCGGGCGGTTGGTCGGGCCGTCGATCCGGCTCGGGGTCGGCTCGGCCCGCCCGGGAGGTGCCGAAACCGGCGGGCCGGCCATCGCAGCCGGGGCGATGGGCGCGGGTGCGACAGGAGGCGGCGTGACCGGAGCAGGGGCGACCGGCGGCGGCCCGAGTGGGCGCGGCGACGCGAGCGGGGCGCTGCCCGGGGCCGGCTCGGGACGGCTGCGCCGGCCGACGACAGGCGCCGGCTGGGGTGTCGGGGTCGGTCGGACGGCACGCAGGCCGGTGCCCGTGTTGGTCAGGCCGGGCAACTCGTTAGCAGAGTCGTCATGGCGGGCGGCGGCCCGGCGGCCCGGCGTCGGGGCGGGCGTCCGCACCCGTGAGCTGAGGGCGCTCACCAGCGCCTCGCAGCCGGCATCACAGGCCCGTACGGAGGCGACGGCCTGCCGGACCGTCTCGGCCACGGCGGAGGTGAGTGCCCGGTTGACGGTGGCGCGTCGCGGCGTCTCCGAGATGGCGACCCGCAGCGCGGTGACCGCCTCGTTGATCTCTTCGGCGTCGGCCACCCCGTCCGATGCGAGGTGCGCGGCGATGGCGTCCGCGGCGACGGACACCTCGCGGCCGCGGGCGACGGTGCCGCCGAGCATGCCCGGCTCGGGCAGCGCGTCCAGCACCGCCAGTGAGACCGGCTCGGCCGGGTCCGGGTAAGCCCGCAGCGCGGCCGGGTAGAGCTCCCGCAGCACCTCACGCAGCGCCACGGCGGCGGAGTGCCGGCCGCTGGCCAGAGCGGCGTGCGCGGCGAGCACCTGCTTGTAGCCGGCGAGGTCCCGGGGTGCCGGCAGTGTGACGGCGGAGAGTGCGCCAGCCTGCAACGCGCGGGCCAGGCCGACGGCACGACGCTCGGCCGGCGGTGACTGCATCTCCTCAAGCGAGTCGTCGTCGGCGAAGCGCTCGGCGAAGTCGTCCACCAGGTCGTCGTCCGCGATCGCCAGGGGACGACCCGCCGCGCTCAACAGCGAAGTGACAGTGTTGTCATCGCTGTCGGCGGCGATAGCCGCACCGCTCGGCCCGCCCGACCGCTCCACGAGCAGCGCGACGAGCTGGGCGTAGCCAGCCGCGTCGTCACCGATCTCGCTGACATGCAGCAGACGGCCTGCGTCATCGACCACCGCGGACGTCAGCGTCGACCTGGCCGGGGCCGGTCGGTCAGCCGAATCCGCCGAGGCCAGACCGCAGTACACGCGCACGAGCGCCAAGGCGTCGTCCTCCTCCCGGGACAGGTCTTCCTACTGCCAGCAACTGATGCTCCCCGGTACGGGTCAGTCGCGCCAGTCCACGACCGCAGAGATCTTGCCGACAATCGTGCGCCAACCCAGACTTGCGGTTTGTGCCCCGATTTTTTTCAACCGTCGCCGGCCCATGAAACCGCCGATGCCGCCGTTGACGGTCGCCCGCAGGGCCTCGTCAAGGTTGTCGAGGCTGGAGCCGGCGGAGAGCATGTCCAGGACCGCTGGCAGCTGCAACGCGTACGACAGGTCGCGGGCGACCTCGCCGGCCTCGATGAGCAGTGTCGAATCCCAGGCGTCGTGCCCGCCGCGCAGGTTTTCCACAACGAGGTCGAGTTCGTAGGTGT
The DNA here is from genome assembly GCF_001279555.1 of Micromonospora sp. NRRL B-16802. NCBI lineage: Bacteria > Bacillati > Actinomycetota > Actinomycetes > Micromonosporales > Micromonosporaceae > Micromonospora > Micromonospora sp. NRRL B-16802. The sequence goes on from NZ_LGEB01000086.1 coordinate 367,054, forward strand.
CCTCGTCGAGCGGCACGATGTCGGCCGGCTCGACCCGTTCGGACAATTCATTCCAGCTGTCCAGTTGGGACAGATCATTCGGTGCGCCGGAACGGATGAAACTGACCAACGACTCGGGGGTCTTGAACAGCAGCAGCTTGCCCCGGTGGCTGAGGAAGACCGGCACCTCCTCGTCGTCCGCCTCGTCGGTGTCGTCCTCGTCCTCGTCCGCGTCGTCTTCGTCGGCGGTCGCGTCGGCGTCCGTGGTGCCGCTCCGGCGACGGCGTGACGGCTCGGTCTCGTCGTCGTCGGCGAACTCCTCGGCGAGGTCCTCGTCGAGGATGACGACGGTCTCGTCGTCTTCCTCCTCCTCGATGACCTGACGGCGGGCGAGGAACGGGTCGTCCTGGTCGCGTTCGGTCACGTCGGTCGGTGTCAGCGACCCCGCCGGCCGGTACGCCCGCAGCGTGAAGCCGGTGCCGGCGGGCAGGGCGATCTCCACCGGGTCGATCCGCAGCTCTTCCCACAGCGCCCGGTTGGCCGCGGCGCGGGGGGTGTCGTCGGCCTCGTCGGCCTCGTCGGGCTCGGCCGTGCCGGTGGTGTCGTCGAGCTCGGGCTCGTCGGCGTCGGGCCGTTGGGGCGACTGGCGGGCCACGCTGACCTCCGTGTGCTTCGGGTTGCTGACCCGCCGGCGTCTCGGACCGACGAGTGACTCTGGGCACATACCCTAGTCGGCGGCTCGGGAAGCTTGGAGCCCGCACCCCGTCGGCCGCTCCACGAACGGCTCGGGCCTGCGAGTGTGCGGCGGTGGCGCACAGGGCGCGCGACAAGTAGCGTTGCTACGCATGAAGGCCCAGTCGCTGCACGGCCATCTCGACGCGCTTCTCCTCGCCGTTCTCGAACAGGGCGCTCTGCACGGCTACGCGATCATCGAGTCGCTGCGCGCCCGCAGTGACGGCAGCCTCGACCTGCCCACCGGCACCATCTATCCGGCGCTGCGCCGCCTGGAGCGCGCCGGGCACGTGGCGAGCACCTGGAGCACCGTCAACGGGCGGGAGCGGCGCACGTACCAGCTCACCGACTCCGGCCGCCGGGCACTGGCAGGTGAGCGGGCCGGGTGGCAGGAGTTCCGCGTGACGGTCGGGCGGTTCCTCGACCCCGGCGCCGCCCCCACCACTCCGGCCTGAACCGCACCGGGCCGCGGTCAGCGGGCGACGGTGGCCCGCAGCCAGCCGCGTGCCGCGCGGCTCAGCGAGAAGTACGCCCCGCCGGCCAGCACCAGACCGATGATCATCGGCGGCCAGGTAAGCGCCGCGTCCCACATACCGAGCGACCAGCCGAAGAGCGCCCCACCGGTAAGCATGCCGAGCACCAGCACGCCCGTCAGACCGGTGCCCACCGCACGTTGCGCGACCGCCACGCCCGGCCGGGTCGACCGGGCACTCGCCGCCACCACCAGCAGGCCCGCCACCGCGAGCAGCAGCGCGCTCATCCAGATCCAGTCGACGGACTCGGCCAGCAGCCGGTAGGCGAACGGCGGAGGCCCGCCGGCACTCCAACTCGACCCGTGCCAGGTCAGGTCGCCGGCCACCACCGCCACGCCGGCCACGGCCAGCATCCGCAGGGAGAGCCCGCGCAGGGCGGCCACCGCCAGCTCGGCCTGCCAGGAGGGCAACAGCTGCGCCGGCGAGCCGAACTCGGCCACCGCCCGGCGCTGCGCCTCCGTGGGCGGCACCCCGTTCTCGCGGTACGCGTCGACGACGTCCAGCAGATCGTGCCGCGCCTCGGTCAGCAGGTCGGACTTCAGCCGCGCCGGCCCGTGCAGGCGGGAGGCCAACTCTTGCAGGTGTTCCTCCACCAGGACGTCCTCGGCGCGTGGCATGGCACCACCCTGCCACGGGCGCCGACCCCCGACGTCAGGGAGAACCCTGGTCCGTCCCCGAACCGGGTCAGGGGGCGAGCGCCAGGTACCCGCGCTCGGCCGCCGCCTGGAGCAGCCACTGGTCCCGGTACCAGCCGGGCACGGCGACCAGCTCGGCGTGCCGGCCGCGTTGGATCACCCGGCCACCGTCCAGGACGACGATCTCGTCCAACTCGGCCAGCCCGCTGAGCCGGTGACTGATCAGCAGCACCGAATGCCCGACGGGAGTGGCGGCGAGTGCGGAGGCGAGCACCGCGTCCGCGGCGACCGGGTCCAGCCCTTCGGTGGGCTCGTCGAGCACCAGCACCGGCGGCGCGGCCAGCAGGGCCCGGGCCAGCGCGAGCCGCTGCCGCTGGCCGCCGGAGAGTTGACCACCCTCCTCGCCGACAAGGGTGTCCCAGCCGGCAGGCTGGGCGCGTACCCAGTCGAGCAGGCCAGCGGCGGCGGTCGCGGCGGCCAACTCGTCGTCGCTCGCGGCGGCCCGGCCGAGCAGCAGGTTCTCCCGCACCGTGGCGTGGAAGACGTACGCCTCGGCGAGCAGCCCACCGACAGTGCGGGGCAGCTCCTCCTCGGCGTACGTGGACAGGTCGCGCCCGGCCAGTGTGACCCGGCCGGCGGTGGGACGGACCGCGCCGGTCAGCACGGCGGCCAGGGTGCTCTTGCCGGCGCCGCTCGGACCGACGACAGCGATCCGCCGACCGGCCGGCAGGTCCAGGTTCAGCCGGTCCAGTGCGGGTGCGGCACCGGCCCGGTACCGCACGGTCAGGTCGGTGAAGCGCAGCTCGTGTGGAACGGCAGGAGCGGCACCACCTTCCGCGTCAGCCGTCAGGGCGTCGACGGGTCGGGAGGTCGGCGTTTCGGCGTCGAGCAGGGTGGCCACCCGGGCCAGGCCGGGCCGCAGTTGGGTCCACTGTCGGGCGGCCGCGACCAGTGCCAGAGCCACCTCGACGGCGGCCAGCGAGCCGACGGCCAGCACGCCGACCAGCACCCCGCGCACGTCGGCGGCCAGCGCGACGAGCACCACGGCGGCGGCTGTCGAGCCGGCGACAAGCACCCCGACCGCGTCGACCGCGAACCCGGTGGCGGCCAGCCGGCGTTCCAGCCGGGCGAGCCGGCCGGCACGGTCCTCTGCGGCGCGCAGCGCGGCGTCGGTCGCACCGAACGCGGCCAGGTCGGCGGCGCCGTGGGTGAGGTCGACGGCGTCGGTGGCGAGCGCGCCCCGCAGCGGGGCGACCTCTGCCGCGCTGCGCCGGGTGACAGCTGTGGCCAGCGCCGGCAGCGCCACCCCGGCGACGAGCAGGCCGACGGCGAGCACGGCGGCGGCCGGGGGCGAGATGAGCGCCGCCCCACCCACCGCCAGTACGCCCACCAGGGCCGCCGCCGAGGCAGGCACCAGCACCCGCAGCAGCAGGTCCTGGACCGCCTCGACGTCGGAGACCAGTCGACTGAGGATGTCCCCGGAGCGCTGCCCGGTGGTGCGGCGGGCGGCGAGGGTGGCGAACACCCGGGCCCGCACGTCGGTGATCATGCGGAGCACCGCGTCGTGCCCGGCGAGCCGCTCGGTGTAGCGGAACACGCCCCGACTGATGGCCAGCGCACGTACGGCGACGATCGCCACCGTGAGCCGGTCCAGCGGAGGCTGACCGGCGGCGCTCATCAACAGCCAGGTGGCCGTGGCCATCAGGGCGAGCCCGGCGAACTCGGTGGCGGCGGCGAGCAGTCCCGCACCGACCAGCCGGCCCAGGTACGGGCGGGCGAACCTCAGCACCGCCCGCTCGGCGGCCACCCGCCCGGCGGGGAGCGCGTCGCCGCCGTCGGTCGTGCCGCTCGCCGGTGGCGCCGGTGCCGTGCTCATCGGGCCACCTTCGGCGTCGGTGCGGGCGTCAGTTCGGTGACCCGGCCGTCCTCGATGCGCAGGATCCGGTCGGCGTCGGCAAGCAGCGCCGGCCGGTGCGCGACAAGCAGCGAGGTACGTCCGGCGACCAACCGGCGGGTGGCGTCCAGCACCACCGCCTCGGCGGCCGTGTCCAGCCGTGCGGTGGGTTCGTCGAGCAGCACCACAGGGGCGTCCCGCAGGAATGCCCGGGCGAGTGCGACACGTTGCCGCTGGCCGCTGGACAGGCCGTGCCCGCGCTCGCCGAGCAGCGTGTCCAGCCCGTCCGGCAGGCCGGCCACCACGTCGTCGAGCGCGGCGTCGCGTACCGCCGCCGCGAGCGCCTCCGGTGGGGTGTCCGGAGCGCCGAGCCGGATGTTGTCGGCAAGCGATGCGGCGAAGAGGTGCGCCCGCTGCGGCACCCAGGCGACCTGTCGACGCCAGGCGTCCGGGTCTGCGGTGGCGAGGTCGACGCCGTCCACGGTGATCCGGCCACTGGTCGCTGTCACGAAGCCGAGCAGCAGGCCGAGCAGGGTGCTCTTGCCGGCGCCGCTGGGTCCGATGACGGCGATCCGCTCGCCGGGCCGGATGGTCAGTGTCACGTCGCGCAGCGCTGTGGTCCGCTCGTACGCCACTGTCACGGCCTCGAACCGGATCTCGCCGCGACCGTGCGGGGTGGCGGCGCCCTCGCTGGCGCGGGGGGCCGCCGGGGCGGCCGAGACGGTGAGCGCCTCGTCCAGCGCGGTGAGCCCCTCCATGCTGGCGTGGAAGCGGCTGCCGGCGGCCCGCAGTGGCAGGTACGCCTCTGGGGTGAGCAGCAGGATCAGCAGCGCGGTCTGGAGGGCCAGCCCGCCGCCGAGCAGCCGGATGCCCACCGGCACGGCCACCAGGGCCACCGACAGGGTGGCGACCAACTCCAGCACCAGTGCGGAGAGGAACGCGATCCGCAGCGTCTTCATCGTGGCCACCCGGTGCCCGTCGGCCATCCGGCGGACCACCTCGGTCTGCGCCCGCGCCCGGCCGAACGCCCGCAACGTGGGCAGCCCGGCGACCATGTCCAGGAAGTGCCCGCCCAGCAGGGAGAGCCGCCGCCACTGGCGCTCGGTGGCAGCCTGCGCCTGCCAGCCGAGCAGCGCGCCGAAGATCGGGATGAGCGGCAACGTGCACGCGATGATCACCGCCGAGCCCCAGTCGGCGAAGACGACCCGAGCCAGCACCGCCACTGGCACCGTCACGCTGAGCACCAGCTGCGGCAGATACCCGGTGAAGTACGCGTCCAGCGCGTCCAGTCCTCGGCCGGACAGGGTGGCGAGCTGACCGGCCCGCTGGCCGGCGACCCAGGCCGGGCCGTGCCGGCCCACCGCCTGGAACAGGTCTGCCCGCAGCGTGGCCTTGACGGTGGCCGCGACCCGCGCGGAGACCGTGCCCTGTGCCCAGACCAGCGCCGACCGGGCGGCGACCGCGACCACGAAACCCGCAAGCGCCCGGCTGTTCAGCTGCCCCTCGAAGGCGGTTGCCAGCGCCGACGCCAGCGCGGTGGCCTGCGCGACAATCAGCCCGGCGGCGAGCACGCCCAGGAGCGCGAGCACGGCAAGGTCGCGCCGGGCCGCGGGGACCCGGCGCAGCAGACGCGGGTCGAAGGGACGGCGGTTCACCAGTACACCGGTGCCCTGCCGTCGGTCCGTCCCCGGAAAACCCACCAGCACATCGCCTGGAAGCCTAGTAGGGCCGGCAGCAGCGGTAACGCCACCCAGCCGAGCAGCCTCAACGTGGGTGTGCTCGCGGCGGCGTCGGCCACCGTCAGCGAGGCGGCCGGGTCGGTGGTCGACACCAGCACGTAGGGCCAGAGCGCCGCACCGACAAGGGCCACGGGCAGCGCCAGGGCGGCGCCGGTGGCGATCAGAGCCCACCCCGGCCGCCGCCGCGCCAGCGCCGCACGGGCCACCAGCAACGCACCCACGAGCAACACCGGCAGGAGTACGCCAAGCGCCGGTCGCTGGACGGTGTCGCGTACCCGAGCGGAGAGCAGGCCCACGACGGTGGCCAGGGCGACAGCGGACAGCGCCACCGGGACAAGCCGGCGGGCCGTGCGGCCGACCACTGCGGCGTCGGCTGCCGGCAGCCGCAGCGTGAGGAACGTCGCCCCGTGCACCGCGACGAGGGCGAGCATGGCCAGGCCGGCGGTGGCCGCGAAGGGGGTGGCCAGGTGGGACACGCCTGCCACGTGGCCGTCAGCCTGGCGGGGTACGCCCTGGAGCAGCGCGGCCAGCAGCACACCCCAGCCCAGCGCGGCGAGCATGCTGCCGACGATCACGACCCGGTCCCAGCGGGCGCGGACGCGCTCGTCGGCTGACCGGCTGCGCAGTTGCACCCCGGCGGTGACCAGGACGACACCGACGAGCGCGCCGGCGCCGGCCGGATAGCAGCCGGAGAGCAACTCGCCCTCCAGCAGCGGGAACGCGCCGAACAGGATGCCGACGGTGGCGACCAGCCAGACCTCGTTGCCGAGGAAGAACGGGCCGAGGGCAGTGAGTGCGCCGCGCCGACCGGCCGGCCCGATGCCGCGAGCCAGCAGCAGCCCCACGCCGTAGTCGTAGCCAGCGAGCACCAGGTAGGTGGCGAAGAAGAGGCCGAGCAGGGCGTACCAGGCGAGGTCCACGGTGATCTCCTCAGAAGAGGGCGGGTTCGGGGCGGGCCGGCTCGCTTGACGGTGCCGGTGGACGGCCGAGAGCCGGGTCGGCGGCGCCGCGTGCCGCGTGCCGGGCCAGCAGCACCCAGTTGGTGACGGCGAGGGTGCCCAGCAGGAGGCTGAAGCCGATGAGCGAGGTGAGCATCACGGGCGCGCCGACAGGGGAGACCGCCTGCTCGGTGGGCAGCAGTCCGTACGCCACCCAGGGTTGGCGGCCGACCTCCCGGGCGATCCAGCCGAGGATGACCGCGACGAACGGAAGCGGCAGGGCGAGCAGGGTCAGCCACAGCGGGAAGCGCAGCCGGATGATCCAGTCCCGGAAGAGCAGGGGGAGCAGGAGCCAGACGCAGCCGAGGGCCAGGCCGATCAGGATCATGAAGCCCAGCCCGACGTTGGCGAGCACCGGTGGTGCGTAGTCGCCCGGGCCGAAGCGGGCGGTCCACTCGGCGACGAGTGCCTGCGCCTCCGGGCCCTGCCCGAACTTCGTGGGCTGCACCGAGCCGACGGCCCCGAACTGGGCGAACCCGAAGCCCTGCACCAGCGTGATGGCAAGTGCCGCGGTGACCAGGCCGATCCGCAGCGAAGTGCGGAAGAGCAGGAAATCGGGGGTACGCCGGATCAGGTGCCAGGCGCTGACCGCTGCCATGAGCATGCCGCCGACCAGCAGCGCGGCCGACACCACGTGCCCGAACGCCATGCCGAGGCTGGGGTTTGTGAGCAGCGCGCCGAAGTCGGTGAGGTGGGCGATCCCGTCGCGGACCTCGTAACCGACAGGGTTCTGGAGCCAGGAGTTGGCCACCATGATCCAGAACGCTGAGGCGTACGCGGTGAGCGCCACGCCCCACAGCAGCGCGAGGTGGACGCCCTTGCGGAGCCGGTGCCAACCGAAGATCCACATTCCGAGGAACGTGGATTCCAGGAAGAACGCCACGAGCGTCTCGATGGCCAGCGGCGCGCCGAAGACGTTGCCGACGTAGCGGGACAGGCCGCTCCAGTTCAGCCCGAACTGGAACTCCATCACGATGCCGGTGGCGATGCCGAGCACGTAGTTGATGACGTAGAGCTGGCCCCAGTAGCGGGTGAGTCGCTCCCACTTCGGGTTGCCGGTGAGCACCCAGGCCGTCTGCATCCCGACCAGCAGGGTGACAAGCCCGAGCGTGACGACCACGAACAGGAAGTGGATCGAGGTGGTGGTGGCGAACTGCAGGCGGGCGAGGAGCAGCGTGTCCATGGCCGGCTCTCCGTAAGGTGTTGGCTCCCTTGTCGTAGGAACTCTACACGTAGCGTCGCTACCTATCAGTGCCGGCTACTACAAGAAGTCGTACAGCGGCGGTTCGGGGCAAGATCGTGCTCGATCCTGGATGAAGTGGCCTCGCGCGCCTGGAACGCGGCGGGGCGAGCGCGGCGCGCGGCGGGTCAGCTCAGGAAGAGGCTGATCGGCAGGGCTACCAGGGTGGCGGCGACGGCCAGGGCGGTGCCGCCCAGGATCCGGGGCGGGCTGTCGCTGATCAGGAGGCGCTGAACGCGTACGTCAAGGTCCCGATCGCCCATGCCGAGCGCGCCGGCCGGGGTGATGCGGTGGCCGGCGGCGGCGAACCTGCGCAGCGCGCCCGCCAGTGGCGCTTCGGCGTGCAGTTCGCGTGCCTTGTCGTCGGCGCGCATTTCGACAAGCAGGGCGACCCTCTCGTGCGCGTCGCGTACCCAGCCGAACCAGGGCAACGCCCGGCAGAGCGCGGTGAACGGCAGCAGCACCAGGTCGTGCCGCTCGTTGGCGTGCGCGCGCTCGTGGCTGAGCACGGCGGCCAGCTCGGCCCGGTCCAGCAGGCTGAGCGTGCCTGCGCTGACCACCACCTGCGGCCGGACGCCCGGGAGGCAGTACGCCGCGGCACTGGGGTGGTCCAGTACGAGTGCGCCGGGTGCGGCGGGGTCGTTGCGGGCCACGAGGGTGAGCAGGTCCCGGTGCCTGCGCTGAGCGAGGACGGCGCCGTGGATGCTGCGCGCGGTAGTGGCGACGAGCATCGCCCCGATGCCGATGCCCACACCAACTCCGGCCAGGTGGAACGCGGTCTCGCCGGCCGGCAGGGTGCCATGGACGAGGTCGCTGGCCAGGGCGAGCAGTGCGCTCCCGGTCGGCAGGTCGTACGCGGACAAGCCGAGCGCCATCGGCAGGCCGATCGCGGAGAGGCCCAACGCCAACCCGACGGCCTGCCAGCAGATGATCGCCACCCGAGGGCTGCGCCACGTCCAGGTGGAACGGGCCAGCACCTGAGCGGTCAGATAGCAGGCCAGCATGGTGGCGGCGAAATGCGCGGCGTACGCCATGGCGCGTCTACCGCTCCGCTGCCTCGCCGGCCGGTCGCCGGCCAGTCGGCCCGTCCACCCGGTCCGTCAACTCCGTGGCCGTCCCGCCCTGGTCGCCGCCGGTGGAGCCCGAGCCGGCCTCGGTCTCCAGGGCTGCCCGAAGCACCTCGGCTTCGGTGCCGGTCACCGAGCGGGCGAAGCGCACCAGCGCCGCGTCCCGGCTGCCGCCCAGGTCGAGGGCGTCGAGCATGAGCTGGGCGATGTGCGCCTCACGGCTGGCCGCGGGTCGGTAGCGCCAGGCCCGGCCCTCCCGCTCCCGCTGCACCATGCCCTTGCCGGCCAGTCGATCCAGCACGGTCATCACCGTGGTGTAGGCCAGTTCACGGCCGTCGAGAGCGTCGGCCACCTCGCGCACGGTCACACCGTCCGACGTACCGGGGACCACGTCCCACAGCACGTCCATCACCGCACGCTCAAGATCACCCAGCCGAGTCACGCGCCAATCCTACCCTCGGTAGTAGACCCCGCCCACCCCGCACACCGGGGAACGCAGAACAGCGCCCGAAGACCACCACTCCAAGGAGCCAGCGCGCCACTGAAGCGCCAAGATCGACCACCGAAACGGACCCGGCCCAGGTCAGGTTTTCCGGGGGAGCCCGCCCACGCGGGGATCAAGCCTGACCGCCCGGAGTGGGCGGGCTCCCCCGGAAAACCAGAAGGCCGAGACCGCATCACACCCCCTTGGGGTGCCACACCGTCTTCGTCTCCAACAGAGCGGTCATCCGGGTCACGCCAGGATCGGCGGACCAGTCGACCTCAGTCGACGCCGGCCGGAGCACCCGCTTGAGGTTCTCCGCGGCCTTGACCTCCAGGTCGGTGGCGAGCGAGGAGTTGCTCACCCCGGTGAGGTCGATCGCGTTGACGTCCATGTGGGCCGCCAGCGTCGGCGCGGTTTCGGTGATCGCGCCGGTGAGGATGTTGACCACCCCGCCGGGCAGGTCGGAGGTGGCAAGCACCTCGGCAAGGGTCACCGCAGCGAGGGGCTCGGTCGCGGAGGCCGCCACCACCACGGTGTTGCCGGTGACGATCGCGGGAGCGACCACACTGACCAGGCCGAGCAGCGCCGGGCGTTCCGGGGCCACCACCGCGACCACGCCCGTCGGCTCGGGCGCGGACAGGTTGAAGTAGGGGCCGGCGACCGGGTTGGCGCCGCCGTACACCTGGGGGAGCTTGTCGGACCAGCCGGCGTACCAGACCCAGCGGTCCACAGCGGCGTCCACCTCGTCGCCGGGCACGCCCAGGGCGACGAACTGCTCGCGGCGGCCCTCAAGCATCTCGGCGACCCGGTAGAGGATCTGACCCCTGTTGTACGCGGTCGCGCCGGCCCAGCCCTTCACGGCGGCGCGGGCGGCGACCACCGCGTCCCGGGCGTCCTTGCGGGAGGCCAGTGACACATTCGAGGACTGCACGAGATACGACCGTCCCGACTCGCTGCGCGGGAACTTCCCGCCGATGAAGAGCTTGTACGTCTTGCGTACCGCGACCCGCTCAGACATTGAGGTAGCCCTCCAGCCCGTGCCGGCCGCCCTCGCGACCGTAGCCCGACTCCTTGTAGCCGCCGAACGGCGAGGTGGGGTCGAACTTGTTGAACGTGTTGGCCCAGACGACTCCGGCGCGCAGCCGGTCGGCCATCCACAGGATCCGGGAGCCCTTGTCGGTCCAGATGCCGGCCGACAGCCCGTACGGCGTGTTGTTCGCCTTCTCGACGGCCTCGGCAGGCGTGCGGAAGGTGAGAACCGACAGCACCGGCCCGAAGATCTCCTCGCGGGCGATGCGGTGCGCCTGGGTGACCCCGGTGAAGATGGTGGGCGCGAACCAGAAGCCCCGGTCGGGCAGCTCGCACGGCGGCGACCAGCGCTCGGCGCCCTCGGCGGCGCCGGCGTCGGACAGCTCGCGGATCCGCTCCAGCTGGGCGGCCGAGTTGATGGCGCCGACGTCGGTGTTCTTGTCCAGAGGGTCGCCGACGCGCAGGTGGGCCATCCGGCGCTTCAACGACTCCAGCACGCGGTCGGCCACGTTCTCCTGGACCAGCAGCCGCGAGCCGGCGCAGCAGACGTGCCCCTGGTTGAAGAAGATGCCGTTGACGATGCCCTCGACGGCCTGGTCGATGGGCGCGTCGTCGAAGACGATGTTCGCGGCCTTGCCGCCCAATTCCAGGGTGAGCTTCTTGCGGGTGCCGGCCACGGACCGGGCGATGGCCCGGCCGACCTCGGTGGAGCCGGTGAAGGCCACCTTGTCCACGCCGGGGTGCTCGACAAGCGCGCGGCCTGTGTCGCCGGCGCCGGTGACGATGTTGACCACGCCGGCCGGCAGGTCGGCCTGCTGGCAGATTTCGGCGAACAGCAGCGCGGTAAGCGGGGTGGTCTCGGCGGGCTTCAGGACCACTGTGTTGCCCGCCGCGAGCGCCGGAGCGATCTTCCAGGCCAGCATGAGCAGCGGGAAGTTCCACGGGATGACCTGCGCGGCGACCCCGACCGGCTGCGGGTTCGGGCCGAACCCCGCGTACGGAAGCTTGTCGGCCCAGCCCGCGTAGTAGAAGAAGTGCGCGGCGACAAGCGGCACGTCGACGTCGCGGGACTCCCGGATCGGCTTGCCGTTGTCGAGTGACTCCAACACGGCCAGCTCGCGGGAGCGTTCCTGGATGAGCCGGGCGATCCGGTACAGGTACTTGGCCCGGTCCCGGCCCGGCATCGGACCCCAGATCTTGTCGTACGCCGTGCGCGCGGCGCGCACCGCGCGGTCCACGTCCTGTGCGCCGGCCTCGGCGATCTCGGCCAGCACCTCCTCGGAGGCGGGGTTGATCGACTTGAAGTTGCCGCCGTCGGCAGGGTCGACGAACTCCCCACCGATATACAGCCCATAGGCGTTCTTGATTTCCACCACCGAGCGGGACTCGGGGGCGGGTGCGTATTCGAACATCGGCTCTCAGTCCAGTGTGAAGTAGTCGGGACCGGAGTAGGTGCCGGTCGTCAGCTTGGTGCGCTGCATCAGCAGGTCGTTGAGCAGGCTGGAGGCGCCGAAGCGGAACCAGTCGGGGTCGAGCCAGTCCGCGCCGACGGTCTCGTTGACCATCACCAGGTACTTGATCGCGTCCTTGGTGGTCTTGATGCCGCCGGCCGGCTTCACGCCGACCTGTCGCCCGGTGGCCTCGCGGAAGTCGCGGACGGCCTCCAGCATCACAAGGGTCACCGGCAGCGTCGCCGCGACCGGGACCTTGCCGGTGGAGGTCTTGATGAAGTCGCCGCCGGCCAGCATTGCCAGCCAGGAGGCGCGACGCACGTTGTCGTACGTGGCAAGCTCGCCGGTTTCCAGGATCACCTTGAGGTGGGCGTCCCCGCAGGCTTCCTTGGTGGCCACGATCTCGTCGTAGACCTCCTTGTAACGGCCGGCCAGGAACGCGCCCCTGTTGATCACCATGTCGATCTCGTCGGCGCCCGCCGCGACGGCGGCCCGAGTGTCGGCGAGCTTGACCTCCAGAGGCGCCTGGCCCGACGGGAAGGCGGTCGCCACGCTCGCCAGGTGCACACTGCTCCCGGCCAGCACCTCGGCGACGTACGGGACCATGGCCGGGTAGACGCAGACGGCCCCGACGTGCGGGCAGGACGGGTCGGCCGGGTCGGGGCGCAGCGCCTTGGCGGCCAGCGCGCGGACCTTGCCGGGGGTGTCCGCCCCTTCCAGGGTGGTCAGGTCGACCATGCGGATCGCCAGGTCGATGGCCTGCGCCTTGGCGGTGGTCTTGATGGAGCGGGTGCCGAGCTGCGCCGCCCGCTGCTCCGCGCCGACCTGATCCACGCCGGGAAGGCCGTGCAGGAAGGTCCGCAGAGCGGTCTCGGATCGTCCCAGCTCGGAGAGGTCCGACCGGGCCGACGTCGTTGTCGCCGTCATGTCTCGAAGTCTACGCACGGAACGACCCTGTGATTTTGCTCACGCCTCCCGGGCTGGGCGACCCGGGTGAGCGGCGTCGCTGGTCCGACCGCGCCCGCACCACCGCCGCGGTCCGCCCGGTAGGTTGAGCGATCGTGGACGTACACGTCATTGACCACCCGCTGGCCCAGTCCCGGCTGACCGCCATGCGGGACGCGCGCACCGATTCCTCGACGTTCCGGGCGGCGCTGCACGAACTGACCACCATGCTGGTGTACGAGGCGGCGCGCTCCTTCCCCGTCGAGCAGTACCCGGTGCAGACGCCGGTCACCGGCACTGTCGGCACCCGGCTGGCGAACCCGCCGCTGCTGGTGCCCGTGCTGCGGGCCGGCCTGGGCATGGCGGACGCCGCGCTCGGCCTGCTGCCGGAGTCGTCGATGGGTTTCGTCGGCCTGGCCCGCGACGAGGAAACCTACGAGCCGCGCGCCTACATGGAGTCGCTGCCCCGGGAGCTGGCCGGCCTGCCTGTGCTGGTGCTCGATCCGATGCTCGCCACCGGCGGCTCGCTGGAGCACTGCTGCCGGCTGCTTGCCGACCGCGGATGCACTGACATCACGGTGCTCTGCGTGCTCGCCGCGCCTGTCGGCATCGAGCGGCTGGAACGCTCCGGCCTGCCGCTGCGCCTGGTCACGGCCTCGATCGACGAAGGGCTCAACGACAGCATGTTCATCGTCCCCGGTCTCGGTGACGCCGGTGACCGCCAGTTCGGCGGCATGCCCCGGTTCTGACGCGCCACCCGGTCGGTGGTGGGTGCCGGCGGGTTCGCGCGCGGTGGTGCGCGAACCCGCTAGCGTGTGCGGCCATGACAGGTGTTGCGCTCGCCGAGGAGTTGCTGCTACTCGCCTACGACGACACGACCGGCAAGGCGACGATGCCGCGGATCAGCCTGGACCTGGGCATGGCCGCTGCGGTCCTCATCGAGTTGGCCCTGGCGGGCCGGCTCGCGTACGCCGACGGGGCACTGACGGTCGTCGACCCGACGCCCACCGGCGAGCCGGTCACCGACGAGGTGCTGGGCCGGATCGCCGCCGACACCCCGCACACCCCGGCCTCCTGGGTGCAGCGCCTGCGGCACGGCCTGCGCGACCGGATCCTCGGTGACCTGTGCCGGCAGGGCGTGGTGCGGGACGTCGACGAGACCGAGCTGGGCTTCATCCACGTCCACCGCTACCCAGTGGTGGACGCCTCCGTCGAGGCCGACACCCGGCAGCGGCTGACCGAGGCGCTGACCGGCTCGGTGGCACCCGACGAGCGGACAGCCGCACTGGCAACCCTGGTCGTGGTGCTGCGGATGGAGTCGGCGCTCGGCATGAGCGGCGACGCCGCCGCCGACGCCCGCCGGCGGCTGGAGGAGATCGCCACCGGCGCCGGCTTCTCCGGCGAGGTGAGCATCGACGACTCGGTGGTCCGCCCGTCGGTGGGCCTGGTCGTGGCAGCCCTGGGTCGGGCCGTCGACCAGGCGCTCGGTCCGCGCCGCTGACTGTTAGGAAGGGCCCCTTTCTATGCACCAGGCGTTAGTAAGGGGCCCTTCCTTGCACTAGAGGCCGAGGGCGGCTGCGATCTCGGCTCGGAGCTGCGCGATCGCCGCGCTGGCGCGGGCGCGTGCGGCGGTGACGTCGCCGTCCGGCACCGGCTCCACCACCTCCAGGTACGCCTTGAGCTTCGGCTCGGTTCCGGAGGGGCGGATCACCACCCGCGCGGTGGCGGTACGCAGGATCACCACGTCCGACTCCGGAAGCAGGTCCCGGACGCTGTCGACGGGCTGACCCAGCAGGACTGTGGGGGTGGCTGCCCGGATCCGGGCCATCGCGTCGGCGATCACCCGCAGGTCGTCCACCCGTACGGAGAGCTGGTCGGTGTGGTGCACACCGAACTCGGCGGCCAACTCGTCCAGCCGGTCGGCGAGCGTACGGCCCTGCGCCTTGAGCCCGGCGGCCAGCTCGGCCACGGTCAGCGCGGCAGTGATGCCGTCCTTGTCCCGGACGTGCGCGGGGGCGACGCAGTAGCCCAGCGCCTCCTCGTAGCCGAAGACCAGTGGCGCGCTTCCGCCACCCGCGCGGACGATCCACTTGAAACCGGTAAGGGTTTCGTCGTAGGGCAGGCCACGGGCCGCGCACATCGCCCGCAGCAGCGACGACGACACGATCGTGGTGGCGTAGAGCCCTGTCACGCCGCGTCGCATCAGGTGGTCGGCGAGCAGCACGCCCACCTCGTCGCCGCGCAGCATCCGCCAGCTCTGCCCGCCGTCGCGGATCACCACAGCGCAGCGGTCCGCGTCCGGGTCGTTGGCGATGGCGAGGTCCGCACCCGTCGAGTCGGCCAGCGCGATCAGTCGGTCCACAGCACCCGGCTCCTCCGGGTTGGGAAACGACACGGTCGGGAACTCCGGGTCGGGTTCGGCCTGGTCGGGGACCACACCGGGGACCGGAAAACCGGCCCGGACGAACGCCGCCGTGAGCACCGCGGCACCCACCCCGTGCAGAGGGGTGTACGCCACCGACAGGTCCCGTGGCCCGTCCGGGTCGATGACCGCTGTGGCGCTTTCGACGTACGCGGCGATCAGGTCGTCGCCGAGGACCTCGCCGGCCCGGCCCAGCGGCACATCGATGAGGGGGCCGACGGCCCGGATGGCGGCCTCGATGCCGGCGTCGGCCGGCGGCACGATCTGCGCTCCGGCACCCAGCTCACCACCCAACTCCGCGCCGAGGTAGACCTTGTAGCCGTTGTCCTGCGGCGGGTTGTGGCTGGCGGTGACCATCACGCCGGCCACCGCGCCGAGCTGGCGCACCGCGTACGCCAGCACGGGGGTGGGCAGCGGTCGGGGCAGCAACAGCGCCGGTCGGCCGGCGCCGGTGGCCACCTGCGCGGTGCGCTCGGCGAACTGCCGGGAACCGTGCCGGGCGTCGTACCCGATCACCAGGGGGCCGGTGCCGCCCTGGGCGGCGAGCCAGCCGACCAGCCCGGCGGCGGCCTGGGTGACCACGGCGAGGTTCATGCCGTTCGGGCCGGCCCGGAGCGGGCCGCGCAGACCCGCGGTGCCGAAGGTCAGCGGGCCGGCGAACCGGTCGGCCAACTCGGGGGCGCTCGCCGGCAGCCTGTCGATCACCGCCGTCAGCTCGTCCCGGGTGGCCGGGTCGGGGTCGTCGGCCAGCCAGCGCCGAGCTTGCTCGTGAATGTCGTCGATGTCAGAGGTGTCCGCCGCCATGCCCCTTGATAGCACGGCGGCGGATCAACGCTGTCGGTTCCCTCGGCTCAGCCGTCGCCGGTGAGCTGGAACGTCCGCACCATCTCGTCGAAGATCGGCTTGCTCTCGGCGAACTTGGTGTCGGTCGAGGTGAGGTAGAACGAGTACGCCTTGCCGTCCTGCGCGACGCCCCGCCAGATGCCGTGCCGCATGGCGTCGCCCTCACCGCAGGTGTACTCGAATTCGGCGGCCGGCTTGCTGGCCAGCTCGGTCTCGGTGGAGGCGATCTGGTTGTACGGCTTGACGCAGGACGTGCTCCTGGTCTTGAGGCCGTTCTCGGCCGTCTCGGCCCACCGGGTGGAGCTGCTGGACCACTTCTCGGTGATGATCCGCACCTTGCGACCGCTGTCCTCCGGGTCGATGTAGTCGGTGTACGAGCCGCCGGTGGCCTTCTTCCAGCCCTTGGGCACCATCACCTGGATGCCCCGCGCGACGTGCTCCTGCATCTCGACACTGGGACCGGCCGCAGCCGACGGGGTGGGCTGCGCCTGCGGGGCTGTCGGTGCGGGGTCGTCGCCGCCGGAGAACACCAGCACGCTGAGCAGCAGCACCAGTGCCAGCCCGCCGGCCGCGGCGAGCTGCACCTTGCGTGGCCAGCCCTTGACGGTGCCGACCAGCTGACCACCTGTGGCGCGGACCTTGTCGAGAGCGCCGCCGCTCGGCGCGGTGGACGGCGTCGTCCAGGGCTGACCGGTGCCGGGCACCGACCACTGGTTGCCGCCGCCGTAGGTGCCGCCGACGCGCTGGGTGGCCTCCGACCCGCCGTACGGGACCTGCTGGGTGGCATCGGCTCGGCTGCCGTAGGTGACCCGCTGGGTGGCGTCCGGGTGTGCGCCCGCGTCCACCCGCTGGGTGGCGTCGGCGTTGCCGCCGTAGGTGCGACCACCTGCGGGACGGCCGGCGGAGGGCATCGCGCCGGTGGGCGTGTGCAGCGGGCCGGCGAGCGCGTCGGCGCTCGTCTCGTCGAGCCCGGCGGCGGAGGCGGCGGCCGGCTGGGGGCGTTCGCCCTTGCGCAGCGAGGCCAGCCGGTCGGTGAGCGACTCGTTCGGGGCGAGCATGGCCCGGCCGCCGATCTGCTTGTCCGGCTTCGACTCCTGCGCGGCGGGCAGGGCGATCGGCGCGGGGCGCTGCTGCACCGGCACCACGGCGTACGGGTCGGTGACCGAGTGCACGGCGGTGGCGGTGCTGCCCAGCGGGCCGGCGAGCAGTTCGCGCAGCATCGCCCGGGAGGTGTGCACGTCCAGCCGCCGGGCCGGGTCCTTCTCCAGGAGGCCCATCAGCACCCGGGTCAGCGGGCCGCTGCGCTGCGGCGGGGCCGGCGGATCCTCGACAACCGCGTGCATGGTCTCGATCGGGTCACCCTTGTCGAACGGGGGACGCCCCTCGACGGCGGTGTAGAGCGTCACGCCCAGCGAGAACAGGTCGCTCGGCGGGCCGAACTCCTGACCCATGGCCCGCTCGGGCGAGATGAAGTGCGGCGAGCCGAGCACCATGCCGGGGGTGGTGAGCTGCACGTCGGTGGGCATCCGGGCGACACCGAAGTCGGTGAGCACGCAGCGCCCGTCGGTGCAGATCAGCACGTTGGCGGGCTTGACGTCGCGGTGCAGCACACCGATGGCGTGCGCGACCTCCAACGCGCCGAGCAGCGCGATGCCGATCTTGGCGACCGCGCGGGGGGCCACCGGCCCGTCCTCGATGACCATGTCGGCGAGGCTGCGGGCGTCCAGCAGCTCCATCACGATCCACGGGCGACCGGCCTCGGTGACCACGTCGTACACCTGCACCACGGCGGGGTGCTGGATGGCTGCGGCGGCGCGGGCCTCGCGCAGTGTGCGTTCGTACATGGCGTCGCGGTCGCTGGGGGCAAGGCCCGGGGGAAGGACCACCTCCTTCACCGCCACGTCGCGGCGCAGCAGGGTGTCTGTGGCGCGCCACACCGTGCCCATGCCGCCGTTGCCCACCGCGGACCGCAGCGAGTACCGGTCACCGATGGTGGTGCCGGGCGCCGCTCGTCCGCTGGCGGGACTTACCTGTCCGCCGCTCCACGTCGGGATCTGAGTCACAGAAAAGCCACCGGGGGAAATCGAGGGGGGCTGGGACACAACCCCCCTATCTTGCTGGTTCCGACGCCCGATGCGAAAGCCGACGCGGCGGACGTTTGGTGAAGTCGACAGATCGTGCTTGTCCGTTCACCTCCCGTCGACCGGTCGAGACGCAGTGTGCGGTATCCCTCACCCGGTGGGACGCCGACGCGCCATACCATCCGGAGATGAGCGAATGGCGGCCAAGCGAGTCCGGGTTTCCGATCAACGCCGTCTACACGGCGGCCGACCTCCCGGAGGACCTGGATTCCCGGCTGGGAGGCCCGGGCGAGTTCCCGTACACAAGGGGGGTCTACCCCACGATGTACACCTCCCGTCCGTGGACCATGCGCCAGTACGCCGGCTTCGGCACCGCCACCGAGTCCAACGCGCGCTACCACCAACTGTTGCGGGCCGGCACGATGGGCCTCTCGGTCGCCTTCGACCTGCCCACGCAGATGGGCTACGACTCGGACGACCCGATCGCGCACGGCGAGGTCGGCAAGGTCGGCGTGGCCATCGACTCCATCGAGGACATGCGGCTGCTCTTCGCCGACATCCCGCTGGACAAGGTCTCCACCTCGATGACCATCAACGCGCCCGGCTCGGTGCTGCTGCTGCTCTACCAGCTCGTCGCCGAGGAGAACGGGGTGCCGGGCGCCGCCCTCAACGGCACCATCCAGAACGACATCCTCAAGGAGTACATCGCCCGGGGGACGTACATCTTCCCGCCGAAGCCGTCGCTGCGCCTGGTGGCCGACACGTTCGCGTACTGCCGCAAGGAGGTGCCGAAGTGGAACACGATCTCCATCTCCGGCTACCACATGGCCGAGGCCGGTGCCACGCCCGCGCAGGAGATCGCGTTCACCCTGGCCAACGGAGTGGAGTACGTGCGGGCGGCGCTGGCCGCGGGGCTCGCCGTCGACGACTTCGCGCCCCGGCTGTCGTTCTTCTTCGTGGCCCGCACGACGCTGCTGGAGGAGGTGGCGAAGTTCCGTGCCGCCCGGCGGATCTGGGCCCGGCTGATGCGTGACGACTTCGGCGCCAAGGATCCGAAGTCGATGATGCTGCGCTTCCACACGCAGACCGCGGGCGTGCAGCTCACCGCCCAGCAGCCGGAGGTGAACCTGGTTCGGGTGGCGGTGCAGGGGTTGGCCGCTGTGCTCGGCGGCACCCAGTCGCTGCACACGAACAGCTTCGACGAGGCGATCGCGCTGCCCACCGAGAAGGCTGCCCGGCTCGCGCTGCGCACTCAGCAGGTGCTGGCGTACGAGACGGACCTGACGGCCACCGTCGACCCGTTCGCCGGCTCGTACGTGGTGGAGGCGATGACGGCTGAGATCGAGGCCGCCGCAGTCGAACTGATGGAGCGGGTCGCCGACCACGGTTCGGCAGTGGACGCCATCGAGGCCGGGTTCCAGAAGCGGGAGATCGAGCAGTCCGCGTACCGGATCGCCCAGGAGATCGATTCCAGCGAGCGCGTGGTGGTGGGGCTCAACCGGTTCACGGTGGACGAGGAGGAGCCGTACGAGCCGCTGCGGGTCGACCCGACGATCGAGGCGGCGCAGGCCGACCGGCTGGCCCGGTTGCGCGCCGAGCGGGACGCCGACGCGGTGACCCGTGCCCTCGCCGAGCTGCGGGCCGCCGCCGAGGGGTCCGACAACGTGCTCTACCCGATGAAGGAGGCGCTGCGGGCCCGGGCCACGGTGGGCGAGGTCTGCGGAACGCTGCGCGAGGTGTGGGGGCTGTACCGGCCCAGCGACCGGTTCTGACCGAGTCCCGATCGCCCTCGGGGTGTGCCGAAGCGACTTCGGGGGTACGCCGACCGGGTGCACCGTGACGCACATGGTGTGCGGTCACGGTTTGCCGTCGCATGTGAGCGTCCTAATCCGGTCGTTGCGGAGTGTGGTCGGTTAATTGTCGGAGTGTCAGTTCATCACCCCGACTAATGCGACAATTCGCGGCAAGGGCGTGTGAGTGGGACCCCCGCTCACTGTCGCCGGTTTTGATTACGCGTTGTAGGAGGTGAGGGGGCGGATGACAGCGTTCGACAGTGATCTACCTGCTGTCTCACACATCTCCGAGCGTCCTCAGCAGGGCATACGTGACGCTGCGCGGTCTGATCATCACCGTAACGAGGTTGCGCAGCGTCACCGCCGGAGGTCTAGGCTGTCTGCTGTCCCCGATGATCCATCCATCTCCAGTAATCGAGAATTCGACGTGACGAGTGCGTTGACGCTGCCCAATGGCGGCCAGCTGGCGTCGTCCTGGACGGACGCGCCGCCCGGTTCCCAGCCGCTGCCCCGCGACCTGGAGCACCTCCTCGCGCTCCGGGTACCCGGGCTGATCGCCACGCGCCGTCACATCCACTCGCACCCCGAGCTCTCCGGCACCGAGTTCGAGACGGCCGCCCTGATCGCGCGGGAGCTGTCGCTGGCCGGCCTGCAACCCCGGCTACTGCCCAAGGGCAACGGGGTGATCTGCGACATCAACGGCCGCCCGGACGGGCCTGTCGTCGCGCTGCGCGCCGACATCGACGCCCTGCCGCTGCACGACACCAAGGACGTGCCCTACCGCTCCACGGTGGAGGGCGTCTGCCACGCCTGCGGCCACGACGTCCACACCACGATCATGCTCGGCGTCGGCATGCTGCTGGCCCAGCTCGCCGACCTCGGAGAGCTGGACGGCCGGGTCCGGCTCATCTTCCAACCCGCGGAGGAGATCCTGCCGTGCGGCTCGCTTGAGGTCATCGAGGCCGATGGTCTGGACGACGTCGTGCAGATCTTCGCGCTGCACTGCGACCCGAACCTGCCGGTGGGCCAGATCGGCCTGCGCGTCGGCCCGATCACCGCGGCGGCCGACAACGTCACAGTCCGGCTCACCGGGCCGGGAGGGCACACCGCCCGCCCGCACCTGACCGTCGACCTGGTCGACGCGCTCGGCCGCCTGATCACCGAGGTGCCCGCCCTGGTCAGCCGCCGGGTGCCGGCAAACAGCGGGCTGCTGTTGGTCTTCGGCCACGCGTCGGCCGGCACCCGTTACAACGTCATCCCCTCCGAGGCGTCCGCCTCGGGCACCCTGCGGGTGATGGACCGGGACACCTGGGAGCAGGCGCCCAAGATCGTGGCTCAGGTGGTGCGGGACGTGATCGCCCCGACCGGTGCCACCGTCGACCTGGAATACCTGCGCGGTCGGCCGCCGGTGAGCAACGACTCCCGGGCCATCCAGGTGCTGACCGCCGCCACCACCGCCGCGCTCGGCCCGGAAGGCGTTGCCGAAACCCCGCAGAGCATGGGCGGCGAGGACTTCTCCTGGTATCTGGAGTACGTCCCCGGCGCCCTCGCCCGCCTCGGCGTGGGCCGTTCCGGCCCCAACGTCGACCTGCACCGCGCGTCCTTCGACGTGGACGAGCGGGCCATCCCGGCCGGCGTACGCGTCATGGTGCAGACCGCGCTGCGGGCACTGGCGGCGGCCCGCTGACCGGTGCAGTGAGCGCCGGGGTCTTCCGCCGCCTGCGCAGCACCAGCAGCAACACCACAAGCGGTACGCCGAGCGCCACCAGCCACGGCAGCAACGCCCCCAGCACGGTGAGCAGGACGGTCATCGAGGCGACGAACGCCTTCCAGCCGCCCTTCAAGCCGACCAGGAAGCCGGTCTCGGCCTTCTCGTCGCTTGTCTTCGCCGCCGGCCCGGCAAGCGAGACGGTGATCGTGGAGAGAGCCGTCAGGTCGGCCAGCCGCCGCTTCTTGGCCTCCAGCGAGGCCAGGTCCGCCTCCCGACGACCCAACTCGTTCTCCAGCGACACCAGGTCGGCGATCGAGGTGGCCCGGGCCAGCAGCCGGCGCGCGCTGTCCACACGCGCCCGCTGACTGATGATCCGGGCCTCCAGGTCGACGGTCTCCTCGGTGACGTCGCGAGTGTTGATGTCCCGGCTCTGCTGCCGGCCGAGCTTCGCGATCTCCTCCACCACCCCGGAGAACTTCGCCGCCGGCACCCGCAGTTGCAACTCCGCCTCGGCGTCCGCATCGGCGCTACGCCGCACGTCCCCGCCGATGAAGCCGCCGGCCCTGGTGACCACGGCGGTGACCTCGCGGGCAGCCGCGTCCACATCGGTCACCTGCACCCGCATCGCTCCGGTGTAGATGATCGCTCGCTGGTCGACCCGTAGGTCCGGAGCGCCGGCCCCGGCCGCCCCCTCCGCGTCGGTGCCGCTGTTCTTCTCCGCCGCTCCGCCCTCCGCGACGGCCCGCTCTGGCGCCGAGGCCGCCGAGTCCCGCGCGCCGCTGTCGTCGGCACCGCACCCCGCCATGGCCAGTGTCGCCGTGAGTGCCATCGCCGTCAGTAGTGCGCCGCGACGCCGTCCTGCCTGTCCGTCCATCCCCGCTCCCATCGTTGTCAGCTGGTGTGGCGATACCTCGGACGTGGCGCGCCCGCCGGCTGGTTCCGGCAGACTGCGCTGAGGACATCACGATTCGATAGTCGAGGAGTCACGATGCGGCTCACCAAGTACGCGCACTCCTGCCTCCGGGTGGAACACGACGGGGGAGTGCTCGTTGTGGACCCTGGGGTGTTCAGTGACCCCCAGGCGTTGGAGGGCGCGGATGCGGTGCTGATCACCCATGAACACCCGGACCACATGGACCTGGCAGCACTGCGTCTGCACCTCGACAGGCGGCCGGTGCCGATTCACGGGCCGGCCTCGCTCGCCGGCACCCTTGGCGACGCGGCCGAGGCGCTGAGCCCTGTCGCTCCCGGTGAGTCGTTCACCGCCGCCGGGGTCCCGATCCGCGCATACGGCGGGCGGCACGCGGTGATCCACCCGGACATCCCGGTGATCGACAACATCGGCTACCTGATCAACGACGTCGTCTACCACCCCGGCGACTCCCTCGTGGTGCCGGAGGAGACGCCTGTCGACACGCTGTTCGCGCCGATCCACGCCCCCTGGTCGAAGTTCTCCGAGGTCGTCGACTTCATCCGGGCGGTCGCCCCGCGCCGCGCGTACGCCCTGCACGACGCCCTGCTCAACGACAACGGGCTGACTGTGCTCAACCGGCAGTACTCGGCCCTGTCCGGCACCGAGTACCAACGTCTGGAGCCCGGTAGCCGGGTGGACGTCTGACGCGATGCCCGGCCCGTCCTCGGAGCTGGTGCAGCAGCTCTACCGCACCCCACCGGACCGGTTCGTGGCGGCCCGGGACGCCGCCGTGGCCGAGGCGCGGCGGGCCGGCGACCCGGGCACCGCCCGCCAACTGGCCCGGTTACGCCGCCCCACCGTCGCCGCGTGGCTGGTGAACCTGCTCGCCATCCACCGTCCCGAACTTGTCGCCGACCTGGTCCAGCTCGCCGACTCGTTGCGGGTCGCGCAGCGGGAGCTGCGCGGGTCCCGGCTGCGGGAGCTGTCGGCCCAACGTCGGGCGGTGGTCGGCGCGCTTGTCGCCGAGGTCCGCAAGCTCGCCGCGGCCGAGCCAGAGGCACCGCCGGCCAGCCGGCTGCCGCTGGGCGAGGTCGAGGCGACACTGAACGCGGCGCTCTCCGACACCGAGGTCGCCGAGCAGGTCCGGGCCGGACGGCTGCTGCGGTCGGCTCACTACGCGGGCTTCGGCGAGGTGCCCCGACCGCAACTGCGGCTGGTCACCGGCGACGACGACGAGCCAGAACCGGAACCTCGCCCCGTCGCCCAGCGCACACGCGCCGCAGGCCCTCGCGCCGACCCGGCCCGGGAACGTGCCGCGCAGGCCGAACGCGCGGCGCAGCGGGCGGCCCAGGCCGAGCGGGCACGGCGGCGTCGCGCACTGGACCGGGAACTGGACCGCGCCCACGCCGACCAGCAGCGGGCCGAGGCCGATCTGGCCGAGGCGACCGGGCAGGAGCAGGACGGGGTCGCCGTCCTCGACGGGATCGAGACCGAGCTGGCCGAGCTGGAGCGGCGGCGGGCTGTCGCGGAGCAGGATCTCAGCCGGGCACGGCTGGCCCGGCGGGCGGCTGAGCGGGCGGTGACTGTGGCCCGCCGACGCGCGGGCGAGGTAGAGGCCGCCGTCGAGGCGCTGGTGGCCGAAGAGGGGGATGCGGACGCGGGTGGTGGCGCGGCAGACTGACAATCGATGGACGACGACGAACGGGGCCGCCGCGTTCCGGCCGGGGCCGCCGCTGGCGTGCCGAGCCGTCTTCCGGGGGTGCCCGGATGACGCCGGAGCAGCTCGCCGCCGCCAGCAAACCCGTCGTCCTCGATCTCGGTGACGCGTTCAGCAGATGCCCGAGCACGCTTCGCCGGGCCCGGCTGCTCGGCATCTCCGGCTGGGCGTTCTACATCAGCGGCCGGGCCGGAGCGCTCGGCGACGTACGCGCGGAGACAGCCGCCGCCGCCATCGGCTTCGTCGCCCCGGACGCGGTCGCCGACGGGTGGGACGCGGCGGCCCGGGTCCTCCCGCCGGCCGACGTGGCCGCCGCCAGCCTCGCCGAGTGCTGCCGGTGGGGGACGGAACGGTTGGGCGCGCTGCCGGGAGCCGAGCGGCTGGCCGGGCTCGTCGAGCAGGCGGTGGTCGCCGCGAACGCCAGTGGGATGCCGCTCTTCGCCGCCTGGCGGGCCATGCCGCTGCCCGACCTCTCTCCGGGAGCCCGGAGCGCCGCCGGGCTGCGCGTGCTCCGCGAACACTTCACCGGCGCGTACCTGCTGGCGGTGCGCGCCGCCGGCATGACGCCGCTGGAGGCGGTGCTGGCCGGGCCGGAGGGGGTGGCCGGCGCGGTGGCGTGCGGCTGGCCACAGCCGTACCCGCCGATCGGGCCGCTTGTGCGTCGGCGGCTCTGGGCGGAGGCGGTGACGAACCGGTTGGCCGCGCCCGCGTTCGCGGCACTCGGCCCCGGCGACGGCGCCGAACTTGTGGAGTTGCTGCACCACACCCGCTCCGCCCTCGCCTGAAAAGGACGTTGTCGCTGGCGGCCCGATCCGGTGCGGTGCGAGGTCAGCCGGCCCAGGCGGGGCTAGGCTAAGGAATTGGCTAACCGATGAGGTGCGCCATGTCGGGTGAGGCCGTGCACTACAACATGCACGACGCCAAGACCCACCTGTCGCGCATCATCGAACGGGTCGAACGCGGCGAGGAGATCATCATCGACCGGGCGGGCACCCCGGTGGCGAAGGTCGTGCCGCTGGTGCGGCGCGCCAACCGCACTGCGGTCGGCTCCCTCGCTGGGCAGGTGGATCTCTCGGGCGACCGGGATTCATCCGAGACCAACGCTGAGATCGCCGCAGACTTCACCCGGTGACGTACGCCCACGCCATCGTCTGACAGGGACGGTCCCGACCTGGCCTGGCGAAAAATGGGCGGCACCCTCGACGGTCGGCTGTCAGGATGTGCTGCCGTGACGCTTCCCGCTGGCTGGACCGCGCGCCGGCCCACCCTCGACGACGTACCGGCGATCCTCACGGTCGTGCACGCGGCCGACACCTTCGCCATCGGCCATCCCGACTTCGACGCCGAGGACGTGGAGGCGTCGCTGACCGCCCCCTATGTCGATCCGACCCGCGACTCCTGGCTGGCCGTGGATCCGGACGGCACAGTGGTCGGCTGGGCGACGGTGGACAATCCGACAGGGGTCGGCCGGGAATTCGTGGAGGTCTACGTCGACCCGGACCGGGCGGGCATCGTCCGCGCGCCGCTGCTGGCCCGACAACTCGACCGGGTCGCCGAGCGCGCCGCCGAGCGAGGGCTGCCGGCGCTCACCGTCCGGTGCGCGGTCTTCGCACCCGAGCGCGACTGGGAACGGACACTGCGCGATAGCGGGTTCACCCTCGCCAAGCGGTACGTCCGGATGAACCGCTCGTTGGCCGACCTGCCGGCCGAGCCGCCTCTGCCGGCCGGGGTGACAGTGCGCCCGGTCCGACCCGACGACGAGGCCGAGTTGCGGGAGTTCCACAGGGTCCACGACACCGCCTTCGGCGACACCCCGGATCACGAGCCGTTGTCGTACGAGCGGTGGAGTGCCCGCATCGGCGACGTGACGGCCTGGGACGAGTGGTTCGTCGCCGAGGTGGACGGGGTGCTCGCCGGCGCGTTGCAGTCCTCCGACCAGGGGCTCGACCAGCAGGAGGGCTTCGTGCGGAGCCTGTCGGTGCTGCCCGCGTACCGTCGGCGTGGGGTGGGTGCGGCGTTGCTGCGCCGCGCGTTCGCCCGCTACGCCGAGAAGGGCCGGCTCTCCGTCGGCCTGGGTGTGGACCTCACCAACCCGACCGCCCCGGTGTCGCTCTACCGCTCGGTCGAGCTGCGGGAGACCTGGTGGAGCGACATGTACGAGCTTGTGGTCCCTGCCGCCGGTGTGTGATTGACGACGCTCGACCGGCCCGCCGACCAGCCCGACCGGTGACGGTTGCAGACTGTTCGGGTGCGAAAGGCGCTCAGAGGCTGCGGGGGGACCCGGTCAGGCCGAGGCGGTGCCGGTGGGACGGGAGCGAAGCTCGGTGACGTAGTCGTCAGGGGCACCCGCCTTCTCGGCGGCGTTCGCGATCTCGGAGAGGTACCAGGCGGTCGGCAGCCCGCCCTCGTAACCGTCGAACACGTAGATCCACGCGGTCACGTCACCGTCGAGGGTGGAGATCCGGACGTGCAGCTTGCGGTACGTGCCGGCGGCCACCCCCTCCAGCTCGTCGAGCTGGGCCGCGTCGTACGGATCGATGTCGTAGATCGCCACGAACACGCGGTCGCCGGGGGACTCGACGACGGTGGTCACCGCGCCTTCCCAGCCGATGACGTCCTCACCGGCGAAGGTCAGCCGCCAGCCCTCCAGCCAGCCGGTGCCCACCATCGGCGAGTGCGGGCAGTAGGCCCGCATCCGGGCTGGATCGAGGTTTGAGCCGTAGGCGGCGTGATGACCCACGGCGATGACGATAGCCCGGCGGACGGGTGGGGGAGAATACGACTGTGCGTGTCGGACGCGTTCGGGAGAAGAAAGTCACTGTGAGCATCAACGAAGGGCGAACGCTGTGAGCCGGATCGTGATCATCGGCGGTGGGCCGGCCGGGTACGAGGCGGCGCTTGTCGCCGCCCAACTGGACGCCGATGTCACCGTGGTGGAGGCCGACGGCGCGGGCGGGGCCTGCGTGCTGTCCGACTGCGTGCCGTCGAAGACGTTCATCGCCAGCTCGCAGGTGGTCACCGGCTACCGGGACACCGAGGAGTTCGGGGTGCACTCGGACGGGCTGGAGGCGGTCACCGTCGACGCGCGGGCCGTACACGAGCGGGTCAGGCGCCTGGCGCTGGCGCAGTCCGCCGACATCCACGCCAAGCTGCTCAAGGCGGGAGTCACCTTCGTGGCCGGCACCGCCCGGCTGGGCGAGGACGCCCTCGGGCACACCCACATGGTCATCATCACCCCGGCCGACGGAGGCGAGGAATACTCGATCGCCGCGTCCACCGTGCTGGTGGCCACCGGCTCGACGCCCCGCCAACTGCCGACGGCCGTGCCGGACGGCGAGCGCATCCTTACCTGGCGCCAGGTGTACGACCTGCCGGAGCTGCCCGAACACCTGATCGTGGTGGGCTCCGGTGTCACCGGCGCCGAGTTCGCAAGCGCGTACCTGGCGATGGGGGTCCAGGTCACTCTGGTGTCCAGCCGGGACCGGGTGATGCCGCACGAGGACGCCGACGCGGCGTCGGCCATCGAGCGGGTGTTCCGCAACCGGGGCATGACGATCCTCAACAACTCGCGCGCCAACGCGGTCCGGCGTACCGCCGACGGGGTGGAGGTGGAGTTGTCCGACGGCCGCAAGGTCGCCGGTTCGCACGCGCTCATCGCGGTGGGCTCGATCCCGAACACCGCCGACCTGGGCCTGGCCGAGTACGGCGTGGAGCTGGGCCGGGGCGGCTACGTCACTGTCGACAGGGTTTCCCGGACGAACGTTCCCGGCATCTACGCCGCCGGTGACTGCACAGGTGTGCTGCTGCTGGCAAGCGTCGCCGCCATGCAGGGCCGGATCGCGATGTGGCACGCCCTCGGCGAGGCGGTCCGGCCGCTGCGGCTGCGGACGGTCTCGGCGAACGTCTTCACCGACCCGGAGCTGGCCACCGTGGGTGTCTCGCAGGACGAGGTCGACGCGGGCAAGATCCCGGCCCGGCCGGTGATGCTGCCGTTGTCCGGCAACGCGCGGGCCAAGATGGACGATCTGTCCGACGGCTTCGTGAAGCTGTTCTGCCGGCCGGCGAGCGGGCAGGTGATCGGCGGTGTGGTCGTCGCGCCGAAGGCCAGCGAGCTGATTCTGCCGATCACGCTGGCGGTGGAGAACAACCTGACGGTCAACGAGCTGGCCCAGACGATCACGATCTACCCAAGCCTCTCCGGCTCGATAACAGAAGCGGCCCGCCAGCTGATGCTCCACGAGCTGGAATGACCCGTGCTCTCGTCGATCATGGAGTTGTGGTGGCCGGTTTACGCCGGCACACCCCTTTTGCGGGGCACCACAACTCCATGATCGACCAGGGGGCGGGTTTGGAGCACGGCCAGGGTCGCTAACACAGCTACCTCGGTCAGGATCAGCAGGCGTTCTATCAGGCCCAGCAGGACTCGGTCGCCGGGGTAGGCGGACCAGATCATCGCCGCCGCCAGGGTCAGGCTGAGCGCGACCAGGGCACGAATGACCCCTGCGGCGGGTGCCACGTCGGGCCGGCGGGCGAGCAGCCAACCGGCGGCCGGCAGCGCCAGGAAGGCGACCACCGAGGCGTACCGGTGCAGGTAGGCGGCGGTGGTCATGGCGGTGCCCGGGTCGTTTGTCGGCACCACCGCGGCCAGCAGCAGCCCTGCCACCCACGCGACGAGCAGCAGGTCAGTGGCCCGGCCGGCCCGTGTACGCGGGCGGGGCGGGCCGGTGCGGCGCAGCCCGTACAGCAGCGCGACGCTTGCGAGCGCGAGCACCACCATCGCGGCGTCGATGACGCCACCCCTGTCGGAGACGGCGAAGTCGCTGATCGTCAACGTCCACGGGTCGAGGTGGTCGACCTCGAGATGGCCGATCACTGTGAGCAGGGCCGCGAGGGCGATCCCGCCGAGGGCCAGCAGTCCGGTGTTCCGGGTTCCAGGCATGACCCAGCCTGTCGCCGGGAGCACCCGAGCCGGATCCGGGACAGCCACCGACATGGCCCCCAGAAACCACCCCTAGAGGCAGCTTCGTCGATCTTGCACTTTCGGTCGCCGTTCTGCGTGCTTCGCGCCATTCGTCGGGGCACAAAGTGCAAGATCGCGGGGGATTGGGGCGGCGGCGGTGCGGGCATGGCGGGCGTTGATGAGCGTCATCGCCCATCCTGCTGCCGCGAAGCCGGCTGCCGCTGCGGCGGCGATGATGGCCAGGCGCCACGCCGACTGGGTGAGTGCCGTGCCGCCCAGGTGCCCCACCATCGCGCCGTAGGTGGCCCAGCCCAGCGCGGCCACGCCCTCGTAGAGCAGGAACAGCCTGTACGGGTACCGGCTGCGGCCGGCCGAGAAGCACGCCGCCATGCGTCCCCCGGGCACGAACCGGCAGAGCAGGAAGACCATCGGCCCCGGTTGTCGCAGACCCTGCGTGACCCTGCTGGCCATCCGCCGGGCACGGCTCAGTTCGCTGTGCCGGGGTGCCCGTCGATCCGGTGCGCTTCGGCCGAGCAGGTAGCAGGCCAGATCCCCGACGAAAACGCCAAGCGCGCCGACGGCGATGATGACCGGCAGGCTGAGGCCGCCGTACACGGTGAGCGCACCGCTGGTGATCATGATGAGCTGGGTGGGGATCACCGGGACGAAGGCGTCAGCGATCAGCAATCCGAGCAGCACCAGGTACGCCCACGTCGGTGACGCGACGTCAGTCAGTAGTTCGGGCACGCCTGCCACCTCGCCGGATGCGGCCGATTGTGTGTGTCGAGCCTGACGTCGTGCCCGGCGTCACCGTGCACGGCCCCGTCCCGTCGTGACCGTCGACACCACAGGCCACCCAGTTACAACGAGTTGAACCATCTTTAGGTGACGCCTCCAGGGTTGACGCACGGCGTCCGAGGCGGTCGGCGGATCGGCCCTCGTCGGCGTACCGTTGTCGGCGCGGCCGAGCCCGTCGGGTCCCCCGTTCCTGACGACTCGGGTTGCCCCGGGCCGCCGGCGGGTCCCGCGCCGGCGGCCCACCCCCTCTCCGACTGCCGCAAAACCCTGTGCGTCCTGCACCGCAGGGGCGGTAGCGTCGCCGCATGCGCAGCGCGGTAGTGATGACCACGACGCCGGGTGTCCCCGGCGTGCCGCTCTGACGTAACCACAGTCGACAAGGCCCCGGGGCGATCCGCCCCCGAGGGCCGCGCGGCGTTCGGAGTCCAGGTCGCCCCCGGGTCGTACCCGATCCAGGAGCGCGACATGATCGACCACCGAAGGCTTGGCCGTGAGTTGGACCTCTTCGTCTCCGATCCGCTTGCCGGGGCCGGCCTGCCGATCTGGCTGCCGGCCGGTGCCGCCGCCCGGCACGCCGTCGAGGAGTACGTCCGTGAGTTGGAGCGCCGGTCCGGCCACCAACACGTCTACTCGCCGCCGCTCGGCAAACGCGAACTGTTCGAACTCTCCGGGCACCTCGGCTACTTCGCCGACGACATGTTCCCCCCGATGCGACTGAGCGCCGACGACGAGGTAGTGCTGCGGCCCGCGCTCTGCCCGCACCATGCGCTTGTCTTCCGCGCCCGGGGTCGCTCCTACCGGGAGCTGCCGCTGCGGATCGCCGAGCTGGGCGGCATGTACCGCTCGGAGCGCTCGGGAGTGCTCGGCGGGCTGTCCCGGGTCCGCGCCATCTCGCTCAACGACGCGCACACCTTCTGCGCACCGGACCAGGTCGGCGCCGAGGTCGTCGAGATCCTCAGGCTGATCCGCGCCGCGCACGCCGCGCTCGGCGTCCGTCCGGCCGGCTTCCGACTGTCGGTGCGCGGACCGGCCGGCAGGTACGTCGGCGACGACGCGCAATGGTCCTACGCCGAGAACCTGCTCCGAGGCGCGCTCGACGGTGCGGAGTACGTCGAGGTGCCGGGCGAGGCAGCCTTCTACGGTCCGAAGATCGACATCCAGATCGTCGACGCGGCCGGCCGGGAGTCGACCATCTCCACCATCCAACTCGACTTCGACAAGCCGGAGCGGTTCGACCTGTCGTACACCGATTCCGACGGCAGCCGGCGTCGCCCTGTGATGGTGCATCGCAGCCTCGTGGGCAGCATGGAGCGGCTGTTCGCGTACCTCATCGAGGTGCACGAGGGCGCCTTCCCGGCCTGGTACGCGCCGGTCCAGCTGGCGCTGCTGCCGGTGGGCGACGAGCAGGCCGGCGCGGCGGCCGAGCTGGCGCGGCGGGCACTCGACGCCGGGCTGCGGGTCGAGGTCGACGTGGCCGGCTCGCTGGGCGCCCGGGTACGGGACGCGGCTCGCCGCCGTATCCCGTACCTCGGGGTGTTGGGCTCTCGGGAGGTGGCCGACGGGCGGTTGGCGCTGCGCCTGCGCGGCGGCCGTGCTCTGGATCCGATGCCCGTCGCCGACGTGCTCGCCCTGATCAGCGGGCAGGTCGCCGCCCGCGCGGCCGACCTGCTGCCGCCGGGCTGACCCGCCCGCCGACTGCGGTGTGCACACGGCCGGCCGCCCTCAGACCGACGCGGGCTGCGCGGTGGGGGCGGCCGGCTCCTCGTCGACCACCGCCCCGGTGAACTGGGATCGGTAGAGCCGGTGGTACGCGCCCTTGGCGGCGAGCAGTTGCTCGTGGGTGCCCTGCTCGACGATGCGACCGTTCTCCATCATGAGGATCAGGTCGGCGTCGCGGATGGTGGAGAGCCGGTGCGCGATGACGAAGCTTGTCCGGTCCGAGCGCAGCGCCGCCATCGCCCGCTGGAGCAGCACCTCGGTGCGGGTGTCCACCGAGCTTGTCGCCTCATCGAGGATCAGCAGGGACGGTTCGGCGAGGAACGCCCGCGCGATGGTGATGAGCTGCTTCTCGCCGGCGCTGACGTTGCTGCCCTCCTCGTCGATGACAGTGTCGTAGCCGTCGGGGAGGCTCCGCACGAACCGGTCCACGAAGGTGGCCCGGGCCGCGGCGAGGATCTCCTCCTCGGTTGCGTCCGGCCGTCCGTAGGCGATGTTGTCCCGGATGGTGCCGCCGAAGAGCCAGGTGTCCTGGAGCACCATGCCGATCCGACCGCGCAGGTCGTCGCGGCGCATCGTGGTGATGTCCACCCCGTCTAGGGTGATCCGTCCGGCGTCCAGCTCGTAGAAGCGCATGACCAGGTTGACGAGTGTGGTCTTGCCGGCGCCGGTCGGCCCGACGATGGCAACCGTGTGACCCGGTTCGGCGACAAGCGACAGGTCGTCGATCAGCGGCTTGTCCGGGTCGTACCGGAAGGAGACGTGCTCGAACTCGACCCGCCCGTGCGGGTCGCTGACGCGGGCCGGCGCGACAGGGTCGGGGCTCTGCTCGTCGGCGTCGAGCACCGCGAAGACCCGCTCGGCCGAGGCCACCCCGGACTGGAGCAGGTTGGCCATCGAGGCGAGCTGCGTGAGCGGCTGGGTGAACTGGCGGGAGTACTGGATGAACGCCTGCACGTCGCCGAGGCTCATCGTGCCCGATGCCACCCGCAGCCCACCGACCACGGCGATCGCCACGTAGCTCAGGTTTCCGATGAACATCATCGACGGCATGATGATCCCGGAGATGAACTGGGCGCCGAAGCTTGCCCGGAACAGCTCCTCGTTCTTGGCGTGGAACGCGGCCTCCACCTCGCGCTGCCGGCCGAAGACCTTCACCAGCTCGTGACCGGTGTACGCCTCCTCGATCTGGCCGTTCAGCTCGCCGGTGTGCGTCCACTGCGCGATGAACTGCTTCTGCGAGCGCTTCGCGATGCGCTGCGTGACGAGCACCGACAGCGGCACCGCGACCAGGGCCACCAGGGCCAGCAGTGGCGAGATCCAGAACATCACACCGAGTACGCCGACGACTGTCAGCAGCGAGGTGAGCAGCTGGCTGAGGGTCTGCTGGAGGCTTGTGGAGATGTTGTCGATGTCGTTCGTGACGCGGCTCAGCAGCTCGCCGCGCGGCTGCTTGTCGAAGTAGGGCAGCGGCAGCCGGTTGAGTTTCTCCTCCACCTCGGCGCGCAACCGCAGCACTGTGCGCTGCACGACGCCGTTGAGCAGCCAGCCCTGCCACCACGACAGCAGGCTCGCCGCCAGGTAGAGCCCGAGCGCCAGCAGCAGCACCCGACTCAGGGCGCTGAAGTCGATGCCCACCCCCGGCACGACGTCCATCCGGGCCAGCATGTCGGCGAAGCTGTCGTTGCCGCTGGCGCGAGCCGCCGCGACGGCCTGCTCCGTGGTAGTGCCCGCCTCCAGGTTGCGACCGATCACGCCGTTGAAGATCAGGTCGGTTGCGTGGCCGAGGATCTTCGGCCCGGCCACGCTGAACCCGACACTCACCACCGCGAGGGTGATGATCGCGGTGAGGTGCAACCGGTGCGGGCGTAGCCGGCCGAGCAGCCGCCGCGCGGACGGTCCGAAGTTCATCGACTTCTCGGCGGGCATCCCGGCGCTCGCCCAGTGCGGTCCGCCGGCCGGGCGGCCCGGCGGCAGCCGTTTCGGCGCCGCCGCGTCGCCGCCGGGTTGCTCCGCGCCGGCTGCCGGCGTCCGTTCGTCGCCAGCCGGCTTCTGCGTGGGTACGGCCAAGGTCCGCGGCTCCTCGCGCTCGCTCATGCCGGCACCTCCGCCGTCTGCTGGGAGGCCACGATCTCGGCGTACGTCGGGCAGGTCTGCACCAGCTCCGCATGTCGTCCCACTCCGACGACTCCTCCGTCCTCAAGAACGATGATCTGGTCGGCGTCGACGATCGTGGACACCCGCTGGGCCACGATCACCACTGCGGACCGCGCGGTGACCGGGCGCAGGGCTGCCCGCAGACGCGCGTCGGTGCCGAGGTCGAGCGCGGAGAACGAGTCGTCGAAGAGGTAGATCTCCGGCTGGCGGACAAGCGCCCGGGCGATGGCCAGGCGTTGCCGCTGCCCGCCGGAGACTGTGCTGCCGCCCTGGGCGATCGGGGCGTCCAGGCCGCCGGGCATCTGGGCCACGAACTCGCTGGCCTGGGCGATCTCCAGAGCCGCCCACAGCTCCTCGTCGGTGGCGTCCGGGTTGCCGTAGCGCAGGTTGCTGGCGACCGTGCCGGTGAACAGGTACGGCCGCTGCGGCACCAGGCCGATCCTCTTCCACAGCTCCTCGGGTGCCATCTCGCGGACGTCCACGCCGTCGACAAGCACCGCGCCGCCTGTGACGTCGACCAGGCGGGGGATGAGCGACAGCAGTGTCGTCTTGCCGGCGCCGGTGCTGCCGATGATCGCTGTGGTTGTGCCCGGGGTGGCCCGGAAGGAGATGTCCCGCAGCACCGGGTCGACGGCGCCCGGGTACTGGAACCGCACGTCGCGCAGCTCAAGCTCGGCCCGGGTGGGCAACTCGGTGACCGGCTCGGCGGCGGGGACCACCGACGAGTCGGTGTCCAGCACCTCGATGATCCGCTCGGCGCAGACCGCCGCGCGGGGCACCATCATCATCATGAAGGTGGCCATCATGACGGCCATCAGGATCTGCATCAGGTACTGCAGGAAGGCGGTGAGCGCGCCGACCTGGATGGCGCCTGCGTCCACCCGCTGCGCGCCGAACCACAGCACTGCCACGCTGGAGACGTTCAGCACCAGCATGACCACCGGGAAGATCATCGCCATCAGTCGGCCGGTACGCAGCGCGGTGGCGGTCAGGTCGGCGTTGGCGACGGCGAAGCGATCCGTCTCGTACGGCTCACGGACGAACGCGCGAACCACCCGGATGCCGGTGATCTGCTCGCGCAGCACCCGGTTGACCGTGTCGATCCGGGTCTGCATGAGCCGGAAACCCGGCACCATCCGGCGGATGATCGCGCTCAGCACGATGGCCAGGACCGGCACGCTGACAAGCATCAGCCAGGAGAGCCCGATGTCCTCGCGCAGCGCCATCACCACGCCGCCGACGCTCATGATCGGCGCGGCCACCAACATGGTGCAGCTCATCAGCACGAGCATCTGCACCTGTTGCACGTCGTTGGTGTTGCGAGTGATCAACGACGGCGCGCCGAACCGGGCCACCTCGCGGGCGGAGAAGCGGTTGACGTGGCCGAACAACCGGGCGCGTACGTCCCGGCCGAAGCCCATGGCGATCCGCGCGCCCAGGTAGACGGCGGCGATCGAACAGATGATCTGGATGAGGCTGACCAGCAGCATCCAGCCGCCGGTGCGCACGATGTAGTCGGTGTCGCCCTGGGCCACGCCCTGGTCGATGATGTCCGCGTTGAGGCTGGGCAGGTAGAGCGAGGCCATGGTGCCCACGAACTGGAGCAGCACCACCGCGAGCAACGGCCGCCGGTAGGTGCCCAGTTGATCGCGTAGGAGTCGGATCAGCACGCCGGGTCCCCCGATCCGGTGGTGTGTGCGGTCATCTGCGGGTCGTCCGCGTTGGCGATGACCTCAAGGAGGAACTCGCGGATCACCTGGGCCTTCGCCGGGTCGGCGTCGACGGAGGTGAGCGGGCGTCCGGAGTGCATCAACGCGCTGAGTGCTGCCACACGTTCCCGCCCGGCGGGGGTGATGGCGAGTCGAACGCTGCGCCTGTCGCTGTCGTCACGCTGCCGCTCGACCAGACCGTCGCGGGCAAGCGTGTCCACGATGCCGGTCAGTGTGGCCGGGCGGACGAAACACCGCTCGGCCACCTGCCGGTGCGGCAGCTCGCCATGTCGGGCGAGCGTCATCAGCGTCACCATGCCGGCCTGGGTGAGGCCGTGGTCCTCGGCGAGATAGCGGTTCCACTGTTGCCCGACGAGGTGCCCGGCGACCACGAGCAGTCGGCCGAGCGGAGCGTCCTGGAGGGTCACGAGTTTCACCCAAGCAGGTTAGCTCCCTGATAGTCAGGTCCCAAACGAATTCCCCAAACCCTCGCGCCCCACCCCGCTCCGCGCCGCGCCGCGCCCCTCCTCCGCGCCAGCCCTCTCCTCCGCCGACCCTCTCCTCCGCAGTGTCGATCATGGAGTTGTGGTGGGCGGTTCACCCATCAGTGCCCCTTTTGTGAGGCACCACAACTCCATGATCGACGCGGGAGACGGGCGGGGACGGCGGAGGCGGGCGGGGACCGGGGCGGGGTTACCAGCTCGTGGGCAGCGGCATTCCCTCGGTGAAGCCGGCGGCGCTCTGCACGCCGACGATCGCCCGCTCGTGGAACTGCTCCAGGTTCCGTGCCCCCGCGTAGGTGAAGGCGCTGCGCACCCCGGCGATGATCTCGTCGATCAGGTCCTCGACGCCGGGCCGGGCCGGGTCCAGATACATGCGGGCCGACGAGATGCCCTCCTCGAACACCGCCTTGCGGGCCCGGTCGTACGCGCTGTCGTCGGCGGTACGGGCGCTGACCGCGCGCGCCGAGGCCATCCCGAAGCTCTCCTTGTACCGTCGACCGTCGGCCTCGGTGTACAGGTCACCGGGCGACTCGCAGGTGCCGGCGAACCACGAGCCGATCATCACGTTCGACGCGCCGGCCGCGAGCGCCAGCGCCACGTCGCGCGGGTGCCGTACGCCGCCGTCGGCCCACACGTGCCGACCCAGCGCCCGGGCCGCCGCCGAGCAGTCGAGCACTGCGGAGAACTGCGGGCGGCCCACACCGGTCATCATCCGGGTCGTACACATGGCACCCGGCCCGACGCCGACCTTGATGATGTCGGCGCCCGCCTCGACCAGGTCGCGTACCCCCTCGGCGGTGACCACGTTGCCGGCCGCCACCGGGACGCCCGGGTCCAGCTTCCGGACCGCCCGCAGCGCCGAGATCATCCGCTCCTGGTGGCCGTGCGCGGTGTCCACGACAAGCGTGTCCACCCCTGCCTCCAGCAGGGCGCGGGCCTTGCCGGTGACGTCCCCGTTGATCCCGACCGCCGCGGCGATGCGCAGCCGGCCCTGGTCGTCCACCGCCGGCGTGTAGAGGGTGGCGCGCAGCGCGCCCTGCCGGGTCAGCACCCCGACCAGCCGGCCGTCGGCGTCCACCACGGGGGCGAGACGGCGCCGGCCTGCGGAGAGCAGGTCGAAGCCGGTACGCGGGTCCGCGTCCGCCGGGACGGTGTGCAGCGCTGTGGACATCACGTGCCGCAGTTGGGCGAACCGGTCCACGCCCACCGTGTCCGCCTCGGTGACCACACCCACCGGTCGCCCCGCCTCGTCGACCACGATCACCGCGCCGTGCGCACGCTTCGGCAGCAGGTGGATGGCATCTCCGACGGTCTCGGTCGGGCCGAGGGTGATTGGCGTGTCGTAGACCAGGTGGCGCTGCTTGACCCAGGCGACGACGTTCGCGACCACCTCGATCGGGATGTCCTGCGGGATCACCGTGATCGCGCCCCGCCGGGCCACCGTCTCGGCCATCCGCCGCCCGGCGACAGCCGTCATGTTCGACACCACGAGCGGAATCGTGGTGCCGGTGCCGTCACCGGTGGACAGGTCGACGTCGAGGCGGGATCCGAGGTCGGAGCGGGCCGGCGCCATGAAGACGTCGGTGTAGGTCAGGTCGTGCGCGGGGGCCGCGCCGTGAAGGAAACGCACCCGGCCATCATTCCCGCCTCCGGCAATCCGCGCCCACGACGGTGCCGCAAACCACCCCCGCGACGTGCTCCGCGCGGCCGGCCAAAGCGTTAGGAAGGGCCCCTTCTTATGCACCAGGCGTTAATAAGGTGCCCTTCCTTTCAGGCGATGGTGCAGATCGGGGCACCGGCGGTGATGACCGCGCCCACCTCGGCGCTGAGCCCGCTGACAGTGCCCGCCTTGTGGGCGTGCAGCGGCTGCTCCATCTTCATGGCCTCCAGCACCACGACCAGGTCACCCTCGGCCACCGTGTCGCCGTCCGCCACCGCGATCTTGACGATCGTGCCCTGCATGGGCGAGGTGAGCGCGTCACCGCCGACCGCTGCGCCACCCTTGGCACCACCGCCACGACGGGTCGGCTTGCGGGCAGCGGGCGCGGCTGCGGCCGTACCCCCGCCGAAGCCGGCGGGGAGGCTGACCTCGAGGCGCTTGCCGCCGACCTCGACCACGACGGTCTCGCGTTCGGCCGGCGCCTCGGCGGCGCCGGCAGCGGCGGCGAACGGCGGCACCGTGTTGTCGAACTCGGTCTCGATCCACCGGGTGTGCACGCTGAACGGCTCGGCGGTGAACGCCTCGTCGCGCACCACGAGCCGGTGGAACGGCAGTGCGGTGGCCATCCCGTCGAGCACCATCTCGTCAAGTGCGCGGCGGGCGCGCTCCAGCGCCTCGGTCCGCGTCTCACCTGTGATGATCACCTTGGCGAGCAGCGAGTCGAAGTTGCCGCCGATCACGTCGCCGGCCGAGATGCCGGTGTCGACACGCACCCCCGGGCCGCTGGGCAGGCGCAGCGCCGTGACAGTGCCAGGCGCGGGCAGGAAGTTGCGGCCCGGGTCCTCGCCGTTGATCCGGAACTCGATCGAGTGCCCGCGCGGCGCCGGGTCCTCGGTGATCCGCAGCTTCTCGCCGTCGGCGATGCGGAACTGCTCGCGGACCAGGTCGATGCCTGCGGTCTCCTCGGTGACCGGGTGCTCGACCTGGAGCCGGGTGTTGACCTCCAGGAAGGAGATGGTTCCGTCCACGCCGACCAGGTATTCCACGGTGCCGGCACCGTGGTAGCCGGCTTCGCGGCAGATTGCCTTGGCGCTGTCGTGGATCTGCGCCCGCTGGGCGTCGGTGAGGAACGGCGCGGGTGCCTCCTCGACAAGCTTCTGGTGGCGTCGCTGCAACGAGCAGTCGCGGGTGCCCACCACGATCACGTTGCCGTGCTGGTCGGCGAGGACCTGCGCCTCGACGTGCCGCGGCTTGTCCAGGTACCGCTCGACGAAGCACTCGCCCCGGCCGAACGCCGCGACCGCCTCCCGGGTGGCCGACTCGAAGAGTTGCGGGATCTCCTCCATGGTGCGGGCCACCTTGAGCCCGCGCCCGCCGCCACCGAAGGCGGCCTTGATCGCGACCGGCAGGCCGTGGTCCACGGCGAACGCCATCACCTCGTCGGGGCTGGCCACCGGGTCGGGGGTGCCGGGCACGAGCGGAGCGCCCGCCCGCTGGGCGATGTGCCGCGCGGTGACCTTGTCGCCCAGGTCGCGGATCGCCTGCGGGGTGGGGCCGATCCAGGTGAGCCCGGCGTCCATGACCGCCTGGGCGAAGTCGGCGTTCTCGCTGAGAAAGCCATAACCCGGGTGTACGGCGTCAGCGCCGGCCCGTGCGGCGACGTCGAGCAGCTTGTCGATGCGCAGGTACGTGTCGGTCGCGCTGTCCCCGCCGAGGGCGAACGCCTCGTCGGCCAGAGTGGCGTGCAGGGCGTCGCGGTCGGAGTCCGCGTACACCGCGACACTGCTCAGGCCGGCGTCACGGCAGGCGCGGACAACCCGGACAGCGATCTCTCCGCGGTTGGCAATGAGTACCTTGCGCACCTTTGTGACTCCTCCCGGCAGGTTACTGACCGGGAGTTTAGCGGTCACGCAGGAAACCCTAACGGTCGCTCAGTGTGGGATGCCGCACTGTTGACGTAGGCCCTAGTCAAACTTGTCTATTACTCTTATTCAGTGTCTGCAACTCGGATGATGATTCTCGGCCTGGTGCGGTGGATGCAGCCCGTGCACGGCTACGACGTGCGCCGTGAGCTGCTGAGCTGGGGTGCCGACAAGTGGGCGAACGTGCAGCCCGGCTCGATCTACCACGCCCTGCGCAAGCTCACCGAGGAAGGGTTGCTGCGGGCGGTGGCTACCGAGCAGGTCGGTGCCCGCCCGGCGCGTACGACCTATGAGGTGACCACCAAGGGTGACGACGAGTTCGAGACGTTGCTGCGCAACCTGTGGTGGGGCCTCTCGGAGCCGCTGGACCCGTTCTCGGCGGCGTTCTCCTTCCTGCCGGCGATGCCGCGCTCCGAGGCGGCGGCTGCCCTGCGTAACCGTGCCAACCTGCTGCGCGCCAACGTCGCCTCGATGCGTGCCTCGATCGAGTCGGACTGGATCCGCAACGCCAAGCCGGTGCATGTCAGTTGGATGTTCGAGCTCTGGGCCGCGCGCGCCGAGGCGGAGCTGAGCTGGTGCGAGCGGATCGCGGAAAGAGTGGAGTCCGGAGTGTCGTACCTACCTGCTGAGCTGGAGAGCGCGGAGGGTTGGCCAGGGTGGAGAGACGGCGAAGAGCGCCCCGATCCCAACGCGCATTAATCAACATTGACTATAAGAGTTATATCTCGTTAGCCTGCTGACAAGCACATCGGGGGAGTGCGCCGCCCGGCGTCGTCCCTCTCGACAGCCGGCCCGGCCGGCCCGGACGACCAGGAGTAGAAATGATCGAGACCAGGGGGCTGCGGAAGTCGTTCCGCTCCCGCGCGGGTCGAGAGACGAAGACGGTGGACGCCGTACGCGGTGTCGACCTCAAGGTCGCCGAGGGCGAGATATTCGGCTTCCTCGGCCCCAACGGTGCCGGCAAGACCACCACCCTGCGGATGCTCGCCACGCTCATCGAGCCCGACGGCGGCGACGCCACGATCGCCGGCGCCGACCTGCGGAAATCTCCCGCCGAGGTGCGCCGCCGGATCGGCTACGTCCCGCAGGGCGGCAGCACCTGGGACGAGTCCACCGCCCGCGAGGAGTTGGTGCTGCACGCCCGGATGTACGGCATCAGCAAGGCCGACGCGCAGCGCCGCGCCGCCCGCGCGCTTGCCGCCTTCCAACTGACCGAGTACGCCGACCGCAATTGCAAGACCTACTCCGGCGGCCAGCGGCGGCGTGTGGAGATCGCGCTCGGCATCATCCACGAGCCGAAGATCGTCTTCCTGGACGAGCCGACGACCGGCCTCGACCCGCAGAGCCGCGCGCACATGTGGGACGAGATCCGGCGGCTGCGCAGCGACGGCATGACGGTCTTCATCACCACGCACTACCTCGACGAGGCCGACGCGCTCTGCGACCGCATCGCGATCATGGACAACGGCGAGGTCGTCGCCGAGGGCACCCCGGCCGAGCTCAAGCGCGAGATCTCCGGCGACGTGGTGCTCGTCGGGCTCGACCTGGCCGCCACACCGCAGGCCGCCCAGGCGCTCGACGGCGAGCCGTACGTCAACAAGCTGGAGACCGCCGACGAGGGCGGCCTGCGTCTCTACGTCGACGAGGGTGCCACCGTCATTCCGCAGGTGCTGCGCCGACTCGACCACGCCGGGCTGGAGCTGCGCTCGATCGAGCTGCACCGCCCCAGCCTGGACGATGTCTTCCTGACCAAGACCGGCCGCTCGCTGCGCGAGTCCTGACCACCGGAGAGACGACTCATGAAACTCGCCCGTGACACGTGGCTGATCTTCGAACGACAGACCCAACTCCTGCTGCGCAACCCGGTCTGGGTCTTCGTCGGCGTGTTCCAGCCGGTGATGTACCTGCTGCTCTTCGCCCCGCTGCTCAAGCCGGCACTCAACGCGCCCACCCAGGCCGCCGCCTACAAGATCTTCGTACCGGGCCTGCTGGTGCTGCTTGCCATCTTCGGCGGCCTGTTCCAGGGCTTCGGCCTGATCGCCGAGCTGCGCGCCGGCATCATCGAACGCTCCCGGGTCACCCCGATCAGCCGGCTCGCCCTGCTGCTCGGTCGTTCGCTGCGCGACGTGGTCTCGCTGCTCGTGCAGGCCGTCATCATCACCCTGCTGGCGCTCCTGTTCGACCTGCGGGTGTTCATCGGTGACCTGCTGCTGGCGTACCTGATGCTCGCCCTGATCGCCCTCATGACCTCGGCCGTCTCGTACGGCGTCGCGCTCAAGGTCAAGAGCGAGGACGCCCTCGCCCCGCTGATGAACACAGTGGCGCAGCCCGTGCTGCTGCTCTCCGGCATCCTGCTGCCGCTGACCTTCGCACCCGGCTGGTTGCAGGGCATCGCCGACTGGAACCCGTTCTCCTGGGCTGTCGACGGCACCCGGGCGCTGTTCGCCGGTGACCTGGGCAGCGACAAGGTCTGGCAGGGCCTTGCCATCACCGCCGTACTCGCAGCCCTTGGCGTCTTTTGGGCAGCCCGCCAGTTCGCCCGCAGCGTCCGCTGACGCGCAGGTTCTCGGGGTGCCCTGTTGGTGGTTCGGGGCACCCCGATTGCCGCGTGGTGGTGGCGTTCCTCAGTGCACCCGGGCGAGAGTCAGGCCGTCCGCGATCGGCAGCATCACCGGGTCCACCCGTACGTCGGCGAGGACCTCGTCGTTGAAGGCGGCGATGGCCCTGTCGCTTTCGTCCTGCGGGGCGATCACCCGGCCGCCGCGCAGCACATTGTCCACAGCGATCACCCCGCCGGGGCGCATCCGCGGCACCAACTCCGCCCAGTAGACCGGGTACCCCGTCTTGTCCGCGTCGATGAACGCGAAGTCCAGGTGACGCTCGTGC
Organism: Micromonospora sp. NRRL B-16802; assembly: GCF_001279555.1. NCBI lineage: Bacteria > Bacillati > Actinomycetota > Actinomycetes > Micromonosporales > Micromonosporaceae > Micromonospora > Micromonospora sp. NRRL B-16802. The sequence goes on from NZ_LGEB01000086.1 coordinate 409,571, forward strand.
GGCAACTCCCGCAGCCGGTCGGCGGCCGGGCCGATCCGCAGGTCGATCCGGTCCTGCACGCCGGCCCGAGCCCAGTAGCGCCGGGCGATGCCGGTGAACTCCTCGGAGATGTCGAAGCAGGTCAACCGTCCGCCGTCGGGCAGACCCCGGGCGATCGCCAGCGACGACAGCCCTGTGAACGTACCCACCTCGACCGCCTGCCGTACGTCGAGCAGCCGGGTCAGAAAGGTCAGAAACGCGGCCTGCTCCGGCGCCACCTGCATGGTCGCCTGGTCCGGCAGCACCGACCGGGTCTCCTCGGCCAGATCCCGGATGATCTCATCAGGTGGGGCGCCGTGCGCGACCAGGTACGTGTGCAGCTCGTCGGTGAGCGGGATCGACTTAATGGTCATGACCGGACGTTACCGAGCGGCTCGACCGATTGACCGCCCGGCGCGACCTTTGTCCACAAGTCGGTGATCTGTAGGCCCAACTCGGCGAGAAGACGACGCAGCAACGGCATCGACAGGCCGACGACCGTCCCGGGATCACCCTCGATCCGCTCCACGAACGGCCCACCCAACCCGTCGATGGTGAACGCGCCGGCCACCGCCAGCGGCTCCCCACTGGCGACGTACGCGGCGATCTCGTCGTCGCTGATGTCAGCGAAGTGGACAGTGGTCGAAGCGACTGCCTCCGCGCGTCGCCCGGCCGCCATGTCGATCAGGCAGTGCCCGCTGTGCAGGACCCCGCTGCGCCCTCGCATCCGCTGCCAGCGCCGGGTGGCGTCCGCCGGATCGGCAGGCTTGCCGAGGATCTCCCCGTCGAACGCGAGCACCGAGTCACACCCGATCACCAGCGTCCGCTGGTTGGTGCTGGTGCTGGTGCTGGTGCTGGTGCTGGTGACGGGGCCGGCGCTGAGGCCGGGGTCCGGGCTGGCGCTGAGGCCGGGGTCGGTGCCAGGGCTGGGGCTGGTGGGCGGGGTGGACGGGCTCAGCCTGGTCAACACCGCCTGCGCCTTGAGGCGTGCCAACTCCAGGCACAGATCCTCGGCCCGGTCGGTCACCACCACCGACTCGTCGACCCCGCTGACCAGCACATCCGGCTCAATACCGGCGGCCTGGAGCGACTTGCGACGGGCAGGGCTGGCCGAAGCGAGCACAAGACGGAGCGGCAGAGAATCAGACACCCGCCCGACGTTACCGCCTCTCCCCGCGACGCCCGCATGGTCGACACGGGTGCCGCCTGCCGGTGCCAGGCCGGAAAACCCTCTTGATCGACTCGGGTTCCTTGAAATCGCGGTGTCTGTGGGATAGCCCGATTTCAAGGAACCCGAGTCGATCACCACGTCAGCGACTGATCCTCGGCGGCGGATCGTCGCCACGACGCCGACGGCGCAGCACCATCACCCATGCGACACCGGCGGCCACGATCACGCCGAGAGTGACCAGGCCACGCATGGTCGCTGGGCCGTCATCACCCGGCTGGGCAGCGGCCGTCGTACTCGCCCCGCCCCCGGCCGGAGCGCTCACCGATTCAAACCCCAGTGGGGGTACGTCTGCCGTCAGCGCTGCCACTAGGTCGATTACCCCATACCCGTACTCGTCGTCCCGCCCGGGCGGACCCTTGTCGATGGCGGTAGCGGTGAGCCGGTGCGCTACCTCCTGCGCGGGAAGGTGCGGATACTTCGACCTGATCAGCGCCGCCGCCCCGGCGACAATCGCCGTCGCGTCAGAGGTGCCGGTGCCTTTGCGGTACTTGCCGTTGATGCTCGTACTGTAAATATCAACAGCCGGCGCAACAACATCAATCTCCGACCCAGTAACTGCGATCGCCGCGTGATTTCCCCTTCTGTCGACTCCGCCCACGGCGAGGACGCCTTCTTCGCTTGCTGGATAGCCAACCTCTGAGTCGGTTGGGCGGTTGCCCGCAGCGGCCACAACAAGAATATTTGAGGATATTGCTGCCCTGATCGCACTCCTGAGGCGAGGGCTTGAACTACCTGCACTTGAAATGTTGATGATGTCCGCGCCTGAGGATATAGCATATTCTATCGCCTTGGCCAAGTCATCCGAGCTACTTCGGTTATCGGAAGTAGATGACATGACTGGCAGGATCTTGGCTTCCGGAGCGATTCCACGGGCGCCCTGATCGTTGTTTTGCCCATGCGCAGCGATAAGCCCTGCCATGCCGGTGCCATGGCTATTCTGGTCGCCTTTACCATCCCCGGTTCCGCCGCTGACAATGTCGATTCCCGGAAGAAGGTTCCGCACCAAGTCAGGATGTGGATAGACGCCCGTGTCGGGTATTGCCACTATAACTCCGCTTCCTTGACTGACTTCGAGCGCCTGGTCGGCCGCAAGCGACGTTAAGTGCCATTGATCTGTCCGAACTGATCCGGGGCTGCCGGAGAGTGTCGCAGCTTGCGAAGTCGCAATTGCTGCGCTCGCCCCGAGGGTGCTCGCGACAAGAGTCGTGATAATTACTAGAGTGACGCGGATTGCCGGAGGATTCACCGGCCAATGCCAATGGCTGGACCAGGGTCTATAGGGCCATCTTCTTCGGGGGATCGGACAACTGGGTCAACCCCCTGCCTGGTCCTCCAAGGGTTGTCCGGGTCCCAACGACTTGGCTCCGCCGTATGGTCGTCGTGCCTACCGGTGCGACCGGTGCGACCGGTGCTGCCCATGAATCCAGGGCTTCCATAGCCGGGTAGCCCGCCGGTCGGAGGCAGCCCATTTGAAACGGAGAAGCCTTTTCCCCCAGACGGGCGGGATCCGGCCCCGCCGGTAGGTGACGTTCCCGCCCCGCCACCTCCTATCACGCCGCCAATCGGATTGACTCGACGTGGCGAACCGGCGCTGGCGTCAGGGCGGGGGAGGGGTGTTGCGGGTTGCCCTCCGATAATTCCGGCTGGAGGACCCCCGCGATGTGAGTCCCCCAACGTAGATCGAAAAGAACGATCCGGCCTGTTGGGGTTGGGTGTTCCGATCGAGCCCTCCTGCCGTCGGAACCCCCTAGGTCCAAGAGGTATTGGTGAAGTTGCAACGGGCTGCGACACCGACGGTGCGGGTGGTGGTGATCCGGTTGTCGGGAAAGTCGTGCTTGGCGGAATGGATCCGACTCCGGCCCCACCAAGGATTGGACCCGGTCCAGGCGCCGTTGGCATTGACGGCGGGCTGGCGCCGCTCGGTACATTATTGGTTGGGGTCTTAGTATTGGCTGTTGTCGCCGGGATGGGCACCGGGATGATGGGTGGAATAGTGGGTGCCGACGCGGTGCTGTAGACATCTGAGTTTGAGATGTCTCTGCCGGATTGTTGGGGCGGAATCGCTGGGGGTTTTTGGAGCGTGGCTTGGGCTTGTTGGAGTTCCCCGCTCAGGCTGAACATCATCGCCCGCGCCCGCACATTCAGCCGCTCCAGCTCCGCATCGGTCACCGGCGACTCGGTGGCCCGGTTACCCATGACCGCCTTGGGGTCGGCGGCGATCTCCTCGAACGCCTGCTTCTGCTGGAGCTTGGCGGCGTACTCCTCGTGGACCTGGCGGAGCGCGGCGCGGGTGGTGCCGATGGCCTGGGTGGCGGCGGACAGCGCCGTGTAGTTGGCTGCCGCTGCGTCGTGGGTGTGCCGCACCTTGTCGATGAGTTCGTCGAGTTGGGCGAGGTATGTGCTGGAGGCGGCGCTGGTCGCGGGCGGCCAGGCTTCGGCGAGGCCGCGACGGTATTCCTGGAGGCGGCCGAGGTGAATCTGGGCGAGGTCGCAGACCTTGCGCCAGCCGGCGACCTGCTTCCAGTGGTTTGTGGTGTCGTGGTCCTGGAGGCACGCCCACATGCTGTTGACGTCCATCAGTTGCCAGTCGGTGAGGCCTGAGGTGCGGCCGCTGCCCCGTTCGATCACGGTAGGACCACCGGCCTCTGGCTGTCGGGGCCTGTGGGGTCGCTCAGTGTCGGTGTTCGGCTGCCGTGCAGGGCGGTGCTCGGGTCGGCGAGGGCTCGCTGGACGTCCGAGGCGCGTGCTGCCGAGAAGGCGTCGGAGTCGGCGTACTGCGTGGCGACCCGGTCGGCGACGGCGGCGAGGTGGCCGGTGGCGCCCCGGACGGCGTACACCATGTCGGTGGTGGCTTGCTGCGTCTCGTGGTGGGCGTGCAGGAAGGTGACCAGTTCGACGAAGGCGTCGCAGGGGTTCGGCACTTTCGCGGACATGTCGTCGGCGATGTAGGACAGGTGGGGCGCGTAGTTGCCGTGGACCTCGGCGGCGAGCCGGTCGGCGAACTCCCGGAGTTGGCGGATGTCGGCCTCGATGCCGCCGTAGTTGCGCAGCCAGGGCGCTGGCGCGTCCTCTTCGGGGATCATCGATCCTCCCTACCGTCACGGCACCGTTTCCCTGAGTGAGATTAACGGCTCCGCTCGCCCCTGGCAGCCCCGCCAGGCGACCGTGTCAGCGCGGGAGGCCGGCGGTGCGCCACGTGGTGCGGGCGGCCGGGCGTCCGCTGCGCGCCCAGGCGGACGTGGCCACCGGCGCGGGGGTGGCGGAGGGGCGGGAGCGGACGACGATCGCCCCCACCAGGGCGGCCAGTTCCTCGGCGGTTGGCACGCCGCGGACGACCCGGAACAGTGGCTGGTCAGCAGACATGCCGCCAGGGTACGCGGCCCGAAGTCACGGGAAGCGCACAGTGGCGTGCCGGCGGTGTGAGCGTCGGCGGGTCCGGGTACCGTCACACCGATGTCGAACGCGCTTCCCCAACTCGTCGCTGACCGATACCGGCTTCTGTCGCCGCTCGGCCAGGGTGGCATGGGCCGGGTGTGGAAGGCGCGCGACGAGGTGTTGCACCGGGACGTCGCGATCAAGGAGTTGGTGCCGCCGCCGGGCCTCACCGACGAGGAACGCCGCGAGATGCGGGAGCGTTCGCTGCGTGAGGCGCGGGCGATCGCCCGGCTCAACCACGTCAACGTGGTGCGCATTTTCGACGTGCTGCGCACGGATGGCGACCCGTGGATCGTCATGGAGTACGTGGCGTCGAAGTCGTTGCAGGACACTCTCGCCGAGGACGGCCCGGTCACGCCGGCCCGCGCGGTCGAGATCGGGCTCGGCGTGCTGGGTGCGCTCAACGCGGCCCACAAGGCGGGCGTCATGCACCGCGACGTCAAGCCCGGCAACGTGCTGCTCGGGGACGACGGCCGGGTCGTGTTGACCGATTTCGGTCTCGCCACCATCCCGGGCGACCCCAACGTGACCCGCACCGGAATGGTGCTCGGTTCGCCTGCGTACATCTCTCCGGAACGCGCCCGGGAGGGCACCGCCGGGCCGGAGGCCGACCTGTGGTCGTTGGGCGCGACGCTGTACGCGGCGGTGGAGGGCAAGTCGCCGTACGCGCGGCCGTCGGCGATCGCCACGCTGGCCGCGTTGGCCACCGAGCCGATGCCGCCGCCGAAGAACGCCGGCCCGCTCAAGCCGGTGCTCAACGGGCTGCTGCGCAAGGATCCGAACGAGCGGATCACCGCCGAGGTGGCGGAGCGGATGCTGCGCCGCGCCGGTGGCAGGCGGTCGCGCGGGATCTCACTGCTTGATGGCGTACGCCGGCCGGGGCCGAACGGTCCGCGCGAGCCGCGCCCGCCGCACGTGCCGGTACCTCGGCCCGCCGAGGACACCGCTGACCGGTCGGTGTCGCCGCCGGTCGCCGCTGCTGCGACGTCCGCCGCCGCCGCCGCGGCCGCGGCCGCGGCTGCCGATGCCTCGCCGACGGCCGTCGTCGGGTCCGGTGCGGACGCCGACCCGACGGCCCTGGTGCCGGCGGAGCCGACCGCGACGATCGCCGGCCCGGCCGCCGCCGAGGCCGATCCGACGGAGAAGGTCGCGGCCTCGGGCGACACGACCGGTGTCGGTACGTCGTACGACGACGAGCCGACAGCCGTTGACGGCTCACCGGTGGCACCGGAGCAGCGCAAGCGGTCGACGCCAACCTCGGTGATGCCTCCGGTCGGTCCGGCGGGGCGCGCGGCGGTGCCGCCCTCGACGGGTGACAAGCCGAGCAACACCCGGCGCAATCTGCTGATCGGGGCCGTGGTGGCCCTGCTGCTCATCGCTCTCGTGGTGATAGTGCCGCGGCTCGGCAGCGGGGACGACAACGAGACACCGCAGGCCGAGCCGACCGGGGCCGCCGCCGCGACGTCCGCACCGGCGCCGACGTCGGCTCCCGCCGTGCCGCCGCCCACAAGCGCAGCGCCCAGTCCGACGGCATCGGCCACCCCGTCGGTCGACCCGAACGCCCTGCCGGCGGGTTGGAAGCTGCACAAGGACCCGGCCGGCTTCACTCTGCCGATCCCGGACGGATGGGTGCGTAAGCAGGTCGACGGCAGCACTGTCGTCTTCGACGAGGCCAATGGGCCGGGTGAGCTGCTGGTGCAGTGGACCTCGACGCCGAAGAACGACGCCTACAAGGACTGGCAGAGTATCGAGCCGGACCGCAGGAAGTTCGTGAACAACTACCAGAATCTCGGCATCAAGCGCTGCAACTTCTGGAAGACCTGCGCCGACTGGGAGTGGCTGGAGACCCGCGACGGGCAGCGGATCCACGTCCGTAACCGTGGGTTCGTGACGGCCAGCAACCGGGGCTACGCCCTGCGGTGGGAGATCGCGGAGAAGGACTGGCAGGCCAACCTGCCGAACTTCGACCGGATCGCCGCGGGCTTCGTGCCCGACCGCACTGATTGATCTGCGGGATTCGCGCCGGGGCGAAACCGTTTCGCATGACCTTGCGTCGTTCGGGGTATCTGACCCTCGACGACGGAAGGAGGTGCGACATGGGTCACCGACGGAGGGACGCCCGGCCCCGGCTGGCACTGTGGATGCTCGTCGCGCTCGGCGACGCGGTTCTGCTGCTGGTCAGCGTGGGAATGCCGGTGCTCGTCGCGCTGGTCGGCGTCGTGACAGTGGCCGCATTCGGGGTTGCTGCGTGGCGGCTCAGCCGCAAGCCTGCTCTGGCCCGTGAGGACGCACCTGTGGTGCCGGCGATGAGCCGGCGGCGGGCCTGACCTGATACTGGCGAAAGTGGCGGCAGCAGGACCGATTGTCAACCCTGTGGTGACAGCCGATCCCGCTGCCGCCAACCGCCTCCCCAGGCGAGTTCAGGCGGATCAGGCGGACTGACCCGGTCAGGCCGTGTTGTTGGCCAGCGCGATCAGTCGGCTCCGGTCACCGTTCCAGTAGTTGCGGTCCACGTTGCCGCTGATCCCGGAGACGGCGCCGGTGCTGGTGTACTGCCAGAAGCTCCACACAGGTGCGCCGGCCGGCAGCGTACCCGGCGCGCTCGCCCAGCGGGCCAGCCACAGCGGGTGGTTGCCCCACGGGCCGGACCAACTGCCTGTGCACTGGTTCCACCAGCTCGTGGTGGTGTAGATGACGGCGTACCGGCCGGTGCGGGAGCGGTAGGTGTTCAGGAAGTCCTGCACCCAGTTGCGCATCGCGGTCGTGCTGAGGCCGTAGCAGTAACCGCCGCTGTACGGGTTGCCCTCGATGTCCAGCGCGGCCGGCAGGGTGCGGCTGTCCGCCGACCACGCGCCGCCGTTGGAGGCCAGGTAGTTGGCCTGGGTCGAGCCGGCGGAGATGTTCGGGCGGGCGAAGTGGTACGCCCCGCGGATCACCCCCGCGTTGTACGCGTTGACGTAGTTCGCGTTGAAGTTCGGGTCCTTGTAGCTGGTGCCCTCGGTCGCCTTGATGAACGCGAACTGGATGCCGGCGTTACGGACGCTTGTCCAGTTGATGGAACCCTGGTAGCGGGAAACGTCGATGCCGGGCGTGGTTGCCGCGGCCGCCGGTCCGGCGGTCGCGACCAGAGCCGTCGCCGCGGTGGCGAGGACGGTGAGGCTGGCCGCGAGCACGCGGCGCAGCGGTGATCTGGTACGGGCCATGAGTGCCTCCAAGGACGCAGCTATTGATGCCCATCTTTGGAGCTAAGTGCCCTAGATCGCAAGCCCCATAGAAGAAACTTTCATCGACGGCGCAGTGCATGCCGTTTACGGCAGCCCCACACCGTACGAGCCGGTGGCCGGGCATCGACACCGGAGCGCCGCCGGTAGGCTCGCGCCCCATGATGTCGATCGACGGACTGGGCGAGAAGTGGGACACGCTGTTCGGCGCGCAGCCGGACCCGCCCCCACTGCTGGTGCTGATCACCGCCGCCGTCGCGCTGGTGGTGGTGTCGACGCGGCTGCCGTGGCGGATCGCCCGTAACGCCATCACCATCGCGCACGAGGGCGGGCACGCGCTCGTCGCCCTGCTCACCGGCCGGAAGCTGCGCGGCATCCGGCTGCACTCGGACACCTCCGGGCTGACGCTGTCCGCCGGCCGTCCCACCGGGCCAGGAATGATCCTCACCCTGCTCGCCGGTTACGTCGCCCCGCCGCTTGTCGGGTTGGCAGGCGCCTGGCTGCTCGGCGGCAACCGGATCACACTGCTGCTCTGGGTCGCGGTCGTGCTGCTGCTCGCCATGCTGGTCATGGTCCGCAACGCGTTCGGCGTGGTGTCGTTACTCGTCACCGGCGCAGTGGTGTTCGCCGTCTCCTGGTACGCCACTCCGCAGGTGCAGGCCGCGTTCGCGTACGCCGGGGTGTGGTTCCTGCTGCTCGGCGGCGTGCGGCCTGTGGTGGAGCTACAGCGGCTGCGGTCGCGCGGTCGGATGCCCGCCTCGGACGCCGACCAGCTCGCCGGGCTGACCCCGTTTCCGGCCCTCTTCTGGGTGGGCTTCTTCGCACTTGTCAACATCGCCGCCCTGGTCGCCGGTGCCCTGCTGCTCGCCGGCCCGATCCTCACCGACGCCGGCTTGACCATCTGACCCGACGCCCGGAACGGAGTGTCCGGCGTAGATGGTCTGCTGACCAGGGCAACCGATTGACCTTCCCGGCGCGTGTTCCCTGCGACCGACACGGGGAGGTAGCGGGGTGCCGGACGTCGACGGGTTCGACGAGTTCTACCGCGGAAGCCGGCAACGGCTGCTCGGTTTCGTCTACGCGCTGACCGGGGACCGGGTCGAGGCGCAGGACGCCGTGCAGGAGGCGTACATCCGTGCCTGGCAGCGCTGGTCGACCGTCGGCAGGTATGACGACCCCGAAGCGTGGGTACGGGTGGTGGCCAGCCGGGTCGCTGTCAGCCGGTGGCGCAGCCTGCGCAGCCGCGCCCGCGCGTACCTGCGGCACGGGGCCGTCGAAGCCGTCCCCGGTCCGGGCACCGACACCGTCGAGGTGGTCGCCGCCCTGCGTCGGCTGCCCGAGGAGCAACGCACCGCCATCGCCCTGTACTACCTGGTCGGTATGCCCGTCGCCGACGTGGCCCGGGAGACCGAGGCCCCGGTGGGCACCGTCAAGGCCCGACTCTCCCGGGGGCGCGCCGCGCTCGCCGGCCTGCTCGCCGTCTCTGACCTGGAGGAGGCAACCGATGCGTGACGACATGACGTTCGTCGAACGGGTCCACCGGGACCTGAACGACGTGCGGTGGGCGGAGCCGCAGGAGATCCGGGCCCGGGCCCGGCGGCGCAGCCGGCGTACGGCCACGCTGGCGGCGGTCGCGGTGCTCGCGGCGCTGACCGGCCCGGCGTACGCCCTGACGGCCCGGACGACGACACCGGCCGAGACGGCGGTGCCGATACCCTCCGGAACCATTGCCAGCGCGGGGGACATCCCACAGGAGTCGCTGCTGACGCCGAGCGAGGTTCCCGTCGTCACCGGTGTGCAGCTCGGCGACGCCGGCCTCGGTGAGGTCGTCCGGCTGGACCCGATGCTGCAACGGTGCGGCGACGACCGCGGCGTACCGGAGGTGCGCGCGTACTCCCGCTATTCGCGGTCGCAGACCCTGCTGTCACCGACCACCGACGGCGGCGGGCCGGTGCGCGCGGAGCTCAGCCAGGACGTCTACCGGCTCGACCCGGCCGAAAGCGGCCAGCTCTTCGCCCAACTGAGGGCGCTGCTCGACGCCTGCCGCAAGTGGCACTACGCCGGGTCCATCACTGTCGACGGCGAGACGATGCCGGCCGAGATCGCCCACTCCTGGGAGACGGCGGCGAGCAACTTCGCCGGCGACGAGTCGATCCTGATGCGGCACGTGCCATCCGCCCCGCTCGGCCCGCCCGCCGGAAGGAAGCTGCGGCCCGGCGGACGGGTCGACACCACCCTCGTGCTCCGGGTGGGCGACCTGGTCACGGTGCTGGTGCCCGGCATCAACCTGAGCCTGAGCGACACGGACCTCAAGGCACTCGGCCGGGCTGCCGCCCAGCGGATGTGCGGCGCCGCCGTCCCCTCCTGCTGACAAGTCGCCCCTGGCCACGGCCAGGGGCGACTCGGCAGGTCAGAGCGGGATGTTGCCGTGCTTCTTCGGCGGGAGGGTCTCGCGCTTGGTACGCAGGACGCGCAGCGCCCGGACGATCTGCGTGCGCGTCTCGTGCGGCGGGATCACCGCGTCGATGTAGCCACGTTCGGCGGCCACGTACGGGTTGGCCAGGGTGTCCTCGTACTCCGCGATCTTCTCGGCCCGGACCGCCGCCGGGTCCTCGGCGCCGGCCAACTCCGACCGGTAGAGGATGTTCACCGCGCCCTGCGCTCCCATCACCGCGATCTGCGCGGTCGGCCACGCGAAGTTCAGGTCCGCGCCCAGGTGCTTGGATCCCATCACGTCGTACGCGCCGCCGTACGCCTTGCGGGTGATCACGGTGACCTTGGGGACTGTCGCCTCGGCGTACGCGTAGATGAGCTTCGCGCCGCGGCGGATGATGCCGTCCCACTCCTGGCCGGTGCCGGGCAGGAAGCCGGGAACGTCCACGAAGGTCAGCACCGGGATGTTGAACGCGTCGCAGGTGCGGACGAACCGGGCGGCCTTCTCCGAGGCGGCGATGTCAAGGGTGCCGGCGAAGTGCATCGGCTGGTTGGCAACCACGCCGACCGGGCGCCCCTCGACGCGGCCGTAGCCGACCACGATGTTCTGCGCGTAGAGCGGCTGGACCTCCAGGAACTCCCCGTCGTCGAGGACGTGCTCGATGACCTTCTGGATGTCGTACGGCTGGTTGGCCGAGTCCGGGATCAGCGTGTCCAGGTCCCGGTCCTCGTCGCTGATCTCCAGCGAGGCGGGGGCCTCGACCACTACCGGCTCGTCGAGGTTGTTCGACGGCAGGTACGACAGCAGGGCCTTGACGTAGTCGATCGCGTCGTCCTCGTCGGAGGCGAGGTAGTGGGCGTTGCCGCTGCGCGCGTTGTGCGTGCGGGCCCCGCCCAGCTCCTCCATGCCGACGTCCTCGCCGGTCACCGTCTTGATCACGTCCGGGCCGGTGATGAACATGTGCGAGGTCTGGTCGACCATCACAGTGAAGTCGGTGACCGCGGGGGAGTAGACCGCGCCGCCGGCGCAGGGCCCCATCACCAGCGAGATCTGCGGGATCACGCCGGAGGCACGGACGTTGCGGAAGAAGATCTCGCCGTACAGGCCGAGCGAGACCACGCCCTCCTGGATGCGCGCCCCTCCGGAGTCGTTGATGCCGACCACCGGGCAGCCGATCTTCATGGCGAGGTCCATCACCTTGACGATCTTCTCGCCGAAGACTTCGCCGAGCGAGCCGCCGAAGACCGTGAAGTCCTGGGCGAAGACGCACACCTGCCGGCCGTCGACGGTGCCGTAGCCGGTGACCACACCGTCGCCGTACGGCCGGCTCTTCTCCAGCCCGAAGGCGGTGGAGCGGTGGCGGGCAAGTTCGTCCAGCTCGACGAAGGAGCCCTCGTCGAGCAGCATCTCGATCCGCTCGCGGGCGGTCTTCTTACCTCGCTTGTGCTGCTTCTCGACCGCACGAGCCGACCCGGCGTGCACCGCCTCGTCGACCCGGCGCTCCAGGTCCGCCAGCTTGCCCGCCGTGCTGTGGATGTTGGTCCCGGTCTCGGTAGTCACCCTGGGAATATAACGATGGTTAAGGGCAATGCGGCTGTGCAGTACGCCTCACTGTCGCCGCTGCCAGCGCCGTAGGCTGGCGGAATGCCCGGCTCCCCGTACACCGATCTGGACCGCCCACCGCTGTCGGCGGCCCGGCTGCGGCGCGCGCTTGTCGCGCCGCACGGCCCGTGGGCCAGGCTGGAACTGCGCACCGAGACGGGCTCCACGAACGCCGACGTGGCCGAGGCGGCGGCGGCCGGCGAGCCGGAGGGTCTTGTCGTGGTCGCCGAGCGGCAGACCGCCGGGCGCGGTCGCCGCGGCCGAGTGTGGCAGTCGCCGGCACGGGCCGGGATCGCCACAAGCGTCCTGCTGCGGCCCGGGGATCCGGTGCCGGACCGCGGTTGGCCGGCGGTGCCCACCACGGGGTACGGGTGGCTGCCGCTGCTGGCCGGCGTCGCGCTGGTCGAGGCGGTGGCCCGGCTGGCCGAGCTGGAGGCCGCTCTGAAGTGGCCAAACGACCTGCTGATCGGCGACGCGAAGTGCGCAGGAGTGCTGGCCGAGGCGGTGCCGGGAGGTGCGCCCGCCCAGCCGCCGGCCATCGTTCTCGGTATGGGCCTCAACGTGACGTTGCGCGCCGACGAGTTACCCGTGAACCCGACCGGGCTGCCGGCGACCTCGCTGCAACTGTCCGGCGCGGCGGCCACCGATCGGGACCCGCTGCTGCGGGCACTGCTGCGGGCGCTCGCCGACTGGTACGCCCGCTGGCGTTCCGCTGGCGGAGACGCCGTGGCCAGCGGCCTGCGCGACGCCTACCTGGCGTCCTGCGCCACAGTCGGCCGCGAGGTGCGCGTCCTGCTTCCCAACGGCGACGAGGTGACCGGCACCGCCACAGGCGTAGACCCAGGTGGCCAACTCCTACTGACAACCCCCGCCGGCAACCAAGCAATATCCGCAGGAGACGTCCTCCACGTGCGCTAGCGCTCCTCGCCGCCCTCCGTCTTCGCCGCGATCTTGCAGTTGTTGTCCGGGCGGATCGGGCGAAGGCCGCGAAACGGTGACCGAAAGTGCAAGATCGCGGAGACTTCGGGTGGGCCGCGTGGCGGATGCCGTCGGAGCCCCTGGGGGGTTTACCGTCTGCACGGCAGACAAACGGCGATGGAGGTTTCCGTGGCGTTTCCCGAAGACGTGCTCACCGAAGACGAGCACGTCGTGCTGCACCTGCACCCGCACTGGAAGGCGTTGATCCGGCCGATCGCGGTGCTGGTGCTGGCCATCGCTGCGGTGGTGGTCGGTGTGCTCATGCTGCCCCAGAGCGGTGGTGGTTCGATCGCGCTGGCCGTGATCGGTGCGATCGCACTGGTCGCGGTGCTCTGGTTCGGGCTGTGGCCGTTCCTGGTCTGGCGCACTACGCACTACCTGTTCACAAACGAGCGGGTGCTGCTGCAACACGGTGTCTTTTCCCGCGACCGGCGGGACCTCCCGCTCACCCGGGTCAACGACCACTCGATGAGCCAGCGCTTCATCGAGCGTCTTGTCGGATGCGGCACGCTCACCATCGAGTCCGCAGGTGAGCGCGGCCAGTCGGTACTCGTCGACGTGCCGGGGGTCAGCCGGGTGCAGACCACCCTGTACGAGCTGATCGAGGCGCAACACGACAAGCACTCGCTGGGTGACGGCGAGATGCGCGACATCCTCGCCGACATGCGGGAGGGCAAGCCGCTGCGCGACCCCACCAGCTGATCCGACAGTCCGCGACCGCCCCGGCCGACGTGCCGGGGCGGACCGGTCAGGGGGCGTTCCGCCCCCGTCAGTGGGGAGTTTTCGTCCCGGCGCGGTCGCTGTCCGGGCGGGGGGCCGGGACGCCTTCGGACCGTCCGGCCTGGGCCGCGCCGACTCCGGGCCGGCTGGTTTCTGCCGTGCCGCCCTCAGGCTGATCGGTTTCCGCCGGGCCGCTTCCGGGCTGGGTGGTCTCCGTCGGGCTGCCTCCGGGCTGGCTGGTCTCCGTCGGGCTGCCTCCGGGCTGGCTGGTCTTCGTCGGGCTGCTTTCGGGCGTTGGCTCCGCCGGGCGCAGCGCGAACCAGCCACGGAAGCGGGTCCGCATGACCTCCTGCTCCGGCCGATTGTCCGGACCGAGCCTGAGCATCGTGCCGGTGAGGCTGACGGTGCCGAGCCCCGGGCGGGCCGTCGACGGTCGGGCGCCCATCACGTCCACTCGGACGGCGAGGCGGTCTCCGGCGCGTACCGGGGCGAGCCACCGCAATTCCTCCAGGCCGGGGGAGGCGTCGGCCGCTGCGCGGGACAGCAGGTGATCGACGTACGCCCGCATGAACAGGCTCACCGTGTAGAAGCCGCTGGCGATCACGCCGCCGTGCCGGCTCGCCCCGGCCAGGGCGCTGTCGACGTGGTACCACTGCGGGTCGAAGCGGCGGGCGAACGCCAGCATCTCGTCCCCGTCCACGGTCACCGTGCCGAGGTCGACGGTGAGCCCCGGAACGAGGTCCTCGAAGAACAGCTCGGCGGGCGCCCCCGTGCCGGAGCGGGTTTCAGGAGTCGTCACCGGCGGGGCGCGCGACGGGTGCCGGCGTGCAGCTCCGCGGCGAGTTCCGCGGACAGGTCCGCGGGGACGCCGGGGGTCAGCGGTGTGTGTCGTCCCTGGGCTGGAGCGCCGCCGGCCGGGCCGGGAGCGGCCTCCGGGCGGTCACTGGACTGTGCCTCTTCCAGCTCGGAGACGGATTCGGCCAGCTCGGCGATCGGGTCCATCTCGGCCATCGTGTCCCATTCGTCGCGCGGGATGCTGTGCCAGGTGGATTCGGGCTTGGCGTCGGGCTCGACAGGTGCGATGGGCTGGAAGACGAAGGTCCGGTACGACCAGAAGCGGAACAGCGTGGCCAGCAGGACGCCGACGGTCTTTGCCACGTTCAGTGCCAACAAGCTGTTCATGCCGAGGCCGTACTTGGCGGCTGCCAGTACGCCCAGCTCGATGAGCAGGCCCGTCGCGTTGAACAGGAAGAACAGGACGTACTCGCGCCGAAGTGCAGATTTCGGGCGATCCCGGTACGTCCAATGGCGATTCATCAGATACGACGTGATCGTCGCAACGATCGTCGCGATGACAGTCGCCTTCAACTGACCGTCGGCAAAGACGGTAAGTGCAAGGGCATTGAACACCGCGTAATTGATGACGGTGTTGATGCCACCGACGATGCCGAATTTGAGCGCCTCGTTGATGAACTTCTGCCAGCGCTCAGGCAGCAGACGGACAAGACGCATGCGAAACACCTTAGGTCAGTCGATGAAGCCGGCGGTCACCGGCCGGACGGGGTGGGCGGCAGGTCACGCCCCGTAGTCGCGGTCGTGCTCCCCCTGCGGAACGGGCTGACTTCCCGCTTCGACGAAGACGAACCGCCGGTAGGACCAGAAGCGAAACAACGTGCCGAGGCCCGTGCCGACCACGAAGCTCGCGATGTTGTCGGCCAGCTGCGTCTGGAACACGGCCGGCCAGATGCTGCCGAGCCCGTAGCGGCTGACCGCCAGGCAGGCCACCGCGATGCCGAGGCCGACGGCGTTGAAGAAGAAGAACAGCGCGTACTCGCGGGCCGGGTTGTTGCGCTGGCGGTGCCGCCAGGTCCAGAACCGGTTGCCGAGGAAGGCGAATGTGGCCGCGATCACCGTTGAGATCGTCTTCGCGGTGATCTGCTCGACCCCACGCGCTGTCGTCAGGTAGTTGAACAGGGCGAAGTCGATGAGGAACGCGATCCCGCCAACCGTGGCGAACTTGCTCAGCTCGCGGACGAGGTGACCGAAGCGGTCGCGCAGTGCGCGGACCAGACCAGGTCTGGTCTGCCGGGGACCCGGTTGCTCCCCGGTCATTGTGGCGGCCACAGGCCGAGCCTACCGGCTGCCGACCAGTCAGAGGGGGAGCAACGCGAGTCGACGCCGTCGCTCGGGCTGCCCTGTCGCCGGGTGTGCGCCGTTGAACGCAGCGTAACCAATTCGCAGGCTTGAGGCGGCCCGGAACGGGAATCCGCGAACCGGTCGGCGAGGCGGGTCCACGGCCCGACCGCAACGCACGTCGGCCGGGGCGCACGACAAGATTTGCGTGAAACTGCGCAGGAAAGCGGGTATCAGCTCGTGATACCGCAGCTAAGCCGTACCTTGTGCAGTTCTTCACAACCAGTCCCACTGACTCGGAAGGCTGCCCGGTTTACGCTGAGGCCAATCCCAGGTTTCCACGAAGGCGACGCATCGGCGCCGCTGAGACTCGTGCACCCCATAGATCGGTCAGCGTCGACCACAAGGAGATGTGTCATGGTTGCTCCGGCTGTTGTGCGGGGTATCGATCAGGCCCCGACATCCCATCCGAAACTGCTCGCCTGGGTCCGTGAGGTGGCAGAACTGACCACCCCTGACCGGGTGGTCTGGGTCGACGGATCCGATGAGGAATGGCGTCGCCTCACAGACGAGCTGGTCGATGCCGGCACGCTCGTCCGACTGAACCCCGAAAAGAAACCGAACTCGTTCTACGCGCGTACCGACCCGACGGACGTCGCCCGGGTCGAGGAACGCACCTACATCTGTTCCGTCGACGAGGCGGACGCCGGCCCCACCAACAACTGGATGGCGCCGGCCGAAATGAAGCGGACGATGACGGACCTGTACCGCGGCTCGATGCGCGGTCGGACCATGTACGTCATCCCGTTCGTCATGGGTCCGGTCGAGGCCGAGAAGCCCATGTTCGGTGTCGAGATCACCGACAGCCCGTACGTGGTCGCGTCCATGCGCATCATGACCCGGATGGGCGCCAAGGTCCTCGAGGCCATGGGGGACCACGCGGACTTCGTGCACGCGTTGCACTCGATCGGCGCCCCGCTCGCCCCAGGCGAGCAGGACGTGGCGTGGCCGTGCAACGAGACGAAGTACATCTCGCACTTCCCGGAGACGCGGGAGATCTGGTCGTACGGCTCCGGCTACGGCGGCAACTCGCTGCTGGGCAAGAAGTGCTACTCGCTGCGGATCGCCAGCGTGATGGGGCGCGACGAGGGCTGGCTCGCCGAGCACATGCTCATCCTCAAGATCACCTCGCCGGAGGGCAAGGTCTACCACATCGCCGGCGCCTTCCCGTCGGCCTGCGGTAAGACCAACCTGGCCATGGTGGAGCCGACCATCCCGGGCTGGAAGGTCGAGACCATCGGCGACGACATCGCTTGGATGCGGTTCGGCCCGGACGGCCGGCTCTACGCGGTCAACCCGGAGTACGGCCTGTTCGGCGTCGCGCCCGGCACCGACTGGAAGACGAACGCCAACGCCATGCGCACGCTGGACCGCGGCAACTCGGTCTTCACGAACGTGGGCCTCACCGACGACGGGGACGTCTGGTGGGAGGGCATGGGCGAGCCGCCGGCGCACCTGATCGACTGGAAGGGCAACGACTGGACGCCGGAGAGCGACAGCCTCTCCTCGCACGCCAACAGCCGGTTCTGCACCCCGATCACCCAGTGCCCGATCCTCGCCGACGAGTACTTCGACCCCAACGGCGTACCGATCGACGCCATCCTCTTCGGTGGCCGCCGCAAGGACACGATCCCGCTGGTGACCGAGGCCCGCGACTGGGTGCACGGCGTCTACATGGGTGCCACGCTGTCCTCGGAGACCACCGCCGCCGCGTCCGGCGCGGTCGGCGTGGTCCGCCGCGACCCGATGGCGATGCTGCCGTTCATCGGCTACAACGCCGGTGACTACTTCCGGCACTGGATCGAGATGGGCAAGGGCACCGACGGCGACGAGTCCAAGCTGCCGAAGATCTACTACGTCAACTGGTTCCGCAAGGACCCGGACGGCTCGTTCCTCTGGCCCGGCTTCGGGGAGAACTCCCGGGTGCTCAAGTGGGTCGTCGAGCGGATCGAGGGCACGGCCGACGCGGTCGAGACCCCCGTGGGCATGGTGCCGGCACCCGACGCGCTCGACGTCGAGGGCCTGGACATGACCCCGGAGGACGTCCGGATCGCGCTCAAGGTGGACCCGGACGAGTGGCGCAACGAGTTGCCGCTGATCACCGAGTGGTTCGAGAAGTTCGGTGACAAGCTGCCCGGCGTGCTCTGGGCCGAGCTGGACGCCCTGCGGGCCCGGCTGGACGCCGCGCAGCCCCAACGGTAGGTGTGAAAACCGCCCGTCACGGGCATCATCGGATTCCATGAGGACGGCCGCCGAGACCGAGGTCCGGCGGCCGTCCGCCGTCCGGGCGCTCACCATCCTGCTGGCGACCACGGCGGCGGCCACCGTCGTGGTCGAGCTGATCAATTGGTGGTACGCCCCGGAGCAGGGCTTCGGTCTGGCCGTACGCACCGGCTGGGCGATGCTGCGCTCGTTCGGCTTCCTGCTGCTGATCGGACACGTGCGCCGGGGTCGGACGCTGGCCCGCCCGTTCGGCCTGATCCTCGCCGTCACCACAGTCTTCGCTGTCGGCCGGCTGATAGTGCCCCGGCAGGGGGTGCCGCCGCTGCCCGGGCTGCTCGGTTTCGCCGTACTCACCGGGCTCTGTGTGGCGGTCGTCTGGCTGCTCTACCGCTCGTCGGCGCTGGCCGGGCACCTCGTCCGGCACCGGCAACGGCTTGTCATCGACAGGGCCGGAATCTCCTGGCGGGAAACCCCGCCGCGCCGGCCGGAGGCCAGCGGCTGGCTGCTGACCAGTAGGGCGGCAGCGTTCACCTACAGCCCGCTGATGCTGGTGCCGGCACTTGTCGCCGGCGGGTCCATCCTGGACGGTCGGCTGTCCGCCGTACCCGCCGTGCTCTTCTGGTTCTGCGCGGGCATCACGGTCAGCTACGCGGTGCTGTTCTGCACCGCGTTCCTGATGCGTGGCAAGCAGTGGGCGGGCCGTCTGCTTGTCGTCGTCACGGTTGCTGTCCTCGCCGTGGACCTGCCGCTGTGCTGGTGGCTGCTCGGCGTGGACGGCCTGGTCCGTGACGGCGCCCCGCTACTCGCCGCAGCCACCCTGACCCTGTACGGCCTCCACCGAGCATCCCGAGCCCCCGAAGCACCCCCAACCTAAATCCACCTCGCGCCCCCGCGCCCCCGCGCCCTCGCGCCCTCGCGCCCTCGCGCCCTCGCGCCCCCGCGCCCTCGCCCTCGCCCTCGCGCCCTCGCCCTCGCCCTCTCCGCGCTCGCTCTCTCGCTCGTCGATCTTGCACTTCCTGCCCGGTACTTAAGGCATGAAAGGCGCAAACCGGCGACACAGAGTGCAAGATCGCGGGGGAGTGAGCCCGTCTCCGCGCCCCGAGGGCGTCTGGTTCGCTCCGCCCTCGGCCGAGCGTCCGAGCGCCCCGCCCTCGCTCGGCTGACCCGGTCCTGCCGTGCTGGATCGACCCCGCCTGGCCGTGCGGCTGCCCGCTCGGCCGCTAGCCCGCCTCGCCGCCTAGCCCGCCTAGCCCTCCTCGTCGCCTCGCCGTCTCGCCGCGTCGATCATGGAGTTGTGGTGGGGGATGAAGGTGGCCAACCAGGATAAGGCAGGCACCACAACTCCATGATCGACGTGTTGGGCTGGGCGAGGTCGGGCGGGGCGAGGTCGGGCGAGGCGAGGTGGGGCGGGGCGAGGTGGCCGGGCGGGAGTGGGTGGATGGGTGAACCGGGTGGGCGAGCGGGGTTGGCGGGTCGTTTGGATCGGTTGGTTTTCGGTGGGCTGGTGCAGGATGACGGGTGGTGTCGGTCACAGGGGATCGGCTTGAGTTGGTTGGGGTGGGTGGTCGGCGGCGGGCGGTGGGCGAAGAGATGCAGTTCAGCCTGCGCTGTCGCCCAGCAGCGGTGACCGGGGCGAGATCGGAGCGGGGCGGATCGGAGCGGGGCGGATCGGGGCGGATCGGAGCGGGGCGGGCC